>CAZHMI010000029.1:0-19690 GCA_964533795.1 uncultured Candidatus Bathyarchaeia archaeon | reverse complement strand
ATCTTATCGAGAGCGCCTTTCTCAACAACCTTCGTGTCCCCAGTTATCACATAGACGCCCGCTTCATTACACGTATCCCTCATACTCTTGACAATCCTCTCGAAATCTGCGATCGGAAAGCCTTCTTCCATCAGGAAGCCTGAAGTTAACGCTAGCGGGTCAGCACCCATAACAGCGATATCATTCACAGTCCCCGAAACTGCAAGCCTACCGATGTCGCCTCCAGGATAGAACAAAGGTTTGACCGTGTGAGAATCAGACTTCAAAACGATATCTTTGATCACCGCTGAATCGTCGAGAGCCTCAAGTGGAACTTCAGCTCTGCTCCCTCCGAGATACTTGACAATGTATTGCTTGATGAGGTCTTGCATCGTTGTTCCGCCAGCTCCATGCGCCATAGTGATAACGCTCAAACTTTCAACCTCCAATCGTCGAAATTCCAGTCTAGAGCCTAGATTCAAGGCGAACTTAAAAACAATTAGTAGGGAGGAGGCGAGTCTATACGGTCCCGCTCTCCCAGCTCTTCAAATACTTCGACTGCTCATCCGTAAGCTGATCAACCCTAGCACCTAAGCTCTCAACAGCCAGCCTAGCAACCTTGCGATCGATCTCCGCGGGAACCTTGTGAACAGTCTTCTCCAACTCCTTTCCATGAGCAACGATATACTCGACGCATAACGCTTGATTCGCAAAAGACATCATCATCACCTCGGAAGGATGACCCTCAGCCGCAGCCAAGTTCACAAGCCGACCTTCAGAGAGAAGATACAGTCGGCGACCGTCGGCGAGATTATACTCCTCAACGTTATTTCTCACATTTCTTTTGCGTATCGAAATCGACTCCAGATCCGGAATACTTATCTCCACGTTAAAGTGCCCAGCGTTCCCGAGAATCGCGCCGCTCTTCATCTTCAGCATATGCTCTTTCCTGATAACATTGATGTCCCCTGTAGCAGTAACGAAGACGTCTCCTACACCAGCCGCCTCATCCATCGGCAGAACCCGAAAGCCATCCATCAAAGCCTCAAGCGCCCTCACCGGATCGACCTCGGTTACAGCAACATGCGCACCCATCCCGCGCGCTCGCAAAGCGATACCTCTCCCACACCATCCATAACCAGCGACGACCACAGTCTTCCCAGCTAGAAGCACACTCGTCGCTCTCAGAATACCGTCAAGCGTACTCTGACCAGTCCCATACCTATTGTCGAAGAGATACTTCGTATAAGCGTCATTAACCGAGATTATGGGATAACGCAACCTCCCAGACTCAGCCAGCGCCTTAAGCCTTATAACGCCCGTCGTAGTCTCCTCGGTTCCACCCAAAACATCCTTGATGTAGCTTGGATTCGCTTCATGAATCGAAGCCGTCAAATCAGCACCATCGTCTATCGTAACAGTAGGCTTGAACTCCATCACCTTCTTGATACACCAATAGTACTCTTCCGCGGTTTGGCCTCTCCAAGCATACACTTTCACGCCTTCCAAGGCCAGTGAAGCAGCAACATCGTCCTGAGTCGACAAGGGATTGGAACCACAAAGAGCGACCTCAGCCCCTCCCGATAAGAGCGTTCGCGCAAGAACAGCTGTCTCCTTGGTAACGTGCAGAGAGGCCCCTACACGAACGCCTCTCAAGGGCATCTCAGCGGCGAATTCTTCCTTGATCCGCATGAGAACAGGCATCCTGCTCTCAGCCCACTCAATCGACAGCACACCTTTCTCAGCCAACGAGCGATCCTTAACCCTAGACTCCATTCTCCGCCTCAACCACCTAATCCTTAAGGTATGAATGAATCTCCTTGAAGTTGAACTCTTCCGAATCCAGCACGTTCCTTATGAAAGTTACGAGGGTCCTCCTCTGGCTTGAATTCAACTCAGGGTAGTAGAGCGGATGAGCGACGACGAACCCTCTAAAAGCGTAAAACGGAGCTATCACACGAAGAAGCTCCTCATCGCCCGTCTTCTCCACATAAATCTCGAAGAATGTTTCGATCAACCTTCTCAAGCTATCGATCAGCTTCCCAGTCTGCCATACGCTAATGAAGACATAATTCATCGTGAGCGCCGTGATGTCGTCAGCCGGTTCGCCGTACTCCTCGCGTGAAAGATCGAGTGCAAGCATAGAATTATCCTGCCTAAACCTTATGTTCCCGAAAGGATGATAGTCGCCGTGTATCCGCGACAACCTATGTCCCATATGCTTGATCTTGTTCCGCCAGAGCACAGACTTCATCTCTATCTCAGCGATCTCCTCAGGAGTCGTAAAATCAAGTTGCCGAAGGTCGGGGTACGTATCGATCACACCCATCAACATCTCACCATGACCGATCAAGTCACGAATATGCCTCTTGTAGAGTATATCATTCCTCATCTTATTCGAATGCAACTTGACAAGAAACTCAGAAGCGATACGGCATCTAGCCAAATCGTTATCGCTCAAGCTATCTCTCTGAGCGATAAGGAAGAGGTCCTCAACATACGGCTTACCTTCAGCCTCCGTAATCTCTTCAACAAGATTGAAGAACTCAACAGTATCGCCGATAGACGCTATACTTCCATCCCGCTGAATGCCAGCAACATCAAAAGAACGGCAGCACGAACCTTCAGGACACGTATTGAACAATCTATGTTGAAGAAGAAGAACCGCGCACCTGTCCCCAAGATAATCGTGTCCCCAACCAGTATCGCCTCGAACTATCCTCATCACAAGTCTCCTCTCCTTCCCTCCAACTCTCGCAGTAACCAAGAAGCCAGCGTTATGAAAACCTTCACCAAGCTTCCTCAACCCAATCAGTTCAGCCGGCGAATTGAAAAGGTCCGCCAGATACTTCTCCAAAGACTGCTGATTGATATCTAACTGAAGGTTCCCTACGGCGATCCTCAACTTACTCACTAGCAGTTAACTAGATTACGAAAGCTATAATGCTTGTCGAATCGAATAGACCTGTAGAGCGTGCAGACTCCGTTGAGGAAAGGTTGGGCAGTTTGGATCACTGGGCTGCCGGGAAGTGGGAAGTCCGTAATCGCAAAAGAGGTTCACCAGAAGCTCTCCAAGCTCGGAGTCAAAAGCCGAATCTTCTCATCAGACGAATTGAGGAAGCGCATCACGCCAAAACCAACATACACCGAAGAGGAAAGAGATTTCGTCTATGAGACACTCGCATCGACCGCGAAGAAGCTGACCGATGAAGGCATTAATCTGATAATAGATGCTACGGGAAACCGGAGAAGATACAGAGATAGATGCCGAGAAATGATATCGAGGTTTGCTGAGATCTACTTGAAGTGCCCTCTGGAGTTATGTATCGAAAGAGAGAAGCGAAGGATAGAGTTCTCACATGCTCCTAAAAGGATTTACGAAAAGGCGTTTGCAGGTAAGAGCCTTACCGTTCCAGGCGTCCAAGTACCGTATGAAGAACCAGTCGACGCGGAGCTAACTGTTGACACTGAAACGCTTTCCCCGCAGGAATCTGCGGAAAAAATAGTGAATGAACTGAAAACTTGGGGATGGTTATTCCCAGCAGACTTTAAACGCTCTGCTTGAACCTTGAGACTACTCGACCTTCTCAATCTTTATCTCGATGCTAGATACGTTTCTAGTGTCCGCCGCCTCGCCAAGAACCTCAGTCCCGATAGCGATCTCCTTCACGGCAAGCTTCCCGCCGAAGAATCTTCTACGCACGACCTCGATAACGTCGACAGCTCTACTAATCGCTCGTCCTCTTGCCTTTACGGTTAACTCCTTGGCTCCGCTCTGGAAATGCATCATAACGGCGGTTGCATAGCTCATAACAGGCTTCTTGCCGATCAGGATCGTGTCAGGAGGAATAGGAGCTCTTGGCCTGAAAGTAGCCCTCTCCTCAACAGGTCTCTCAGGCTCCGGTGGCTTTTCTGTCATGCAGTGTTCACCTCCATGTTCCGTACACGTGATAGCAATCCCCTACTATTGCCGTATGACGCAACTTAAATCTTGCCATTCGCACGCGGCGCTAAGGAGTGTGCGCCATCCTCTAAAGACAGGCAGCTACCGGAACGCTACGTAAACATAGGCTAAACTAGCCCCTCTTAGAAAGCCTCACATAGGTATGGTTCCAAAAAATAGGGGTATATTTGAAGCAGATCCTTAAACGGTCTCCTTTGATAGGGCCTCTCTAAACTTCACCCTACAGCCTGGACACTCAAATAGACCGATCATAATGGTCTTCTTGGATTTTCCGCCTTTAAGCTCCCAACTCTTCATGGGCCTCGGCACTTCTACCCCGCACTTCGGACAGGAGACGTCGTAAAAGGCGGCATAAGGCATCAGCTTGACAGATCTCACAACCTCAACATGTGAACCTTCCAAATAGGCTTGCCGACCTTCTTCAGGCTTCAACGGGGTCTCCGCTTCGACCGAAGCCTCTTGAGGCTGGACATCGCTGGTCGGGGGAAGATACTTTGGCTCGACAGGCGCCTCAGGAAGAGCCTTGATATTCTCTGTACTGCTGTAGGATATGTGCTGAGGAGCAACGCTTTCCTGAGGAGCTGACACCGGAGAACCCTCCGTCTCTCTAGGAGACTGGACTATGGTCACTTTTGGAACCTCTACCTTCGATACTTCGACATGATCCTCTTTGTTTGTTTCCTGTACAACCGGGGTATCCACGTTCTCCACTCCAGTCGGCTGCGGAGCGCTCTCACCGGTTTCGCTGAGTGGATTGGGCGAACTCTCTTGAACCAGTCCTTCCGGAGCTTCGTAGCTAACCTTGTTGTCTGCAACAGCCCCGGTGAGCGGCGTAGGCGACGTTGCTGGGAGACCAATCTCGGAGTTGGAAAGCATGCTCGAGCTCAAAGGTTTGACTTCAATCTGGCCCAAGACAGCAAGCATGTTCTTCACCTCATCCAAGCCTGTTAGACTTCTCTGAATCGACTGATTGAGACTCTGTCTCTCAGAGTAGTATTGTTGAGCCCCTATCTCGCCAAGCAGATATCTCGTCTCCAGTTTTACAATGGCTTGAGAGTTCTCAGAAACTTCTTCTTGAAGTTTCTTGGCGTAGTCGCTGAGATTCTGCCCAAGCTCCACTATCTTATCTCTCAGAAACTGAGCGAGCTTCGTATACTCATCGTATAGGACCTGCATCTCATC
Source organism: uncultured Candidatus Bathyarchaeia archaeon (assembly GCA_964533795.1). Classification (GTDB taxonomy): domain Archaea; phylum Thermoproteota; class Bathyarchaeia; order 40CM-2-53-6; family CAYOZM01; genus CAYOZM01. The sequence goes on along the minus strand of CAZHMI010000029.1, from coordinate 14,565 downwards.
TCGAAGAGCGTTTATGTGGTCGATAACCGCAGCTACCTCTTCAGAAATAGCAGTCAAGCACACCATCCTCGAGTTAGAGTATTGGTTGCCTCGTCTATTGTAAAAATCTTTCAAGCGGTTTTTGCCGCTCTTTCCGAGGATTTTCTCAGAAACACAGGCTGAAAGCGATGTTCAAAAATCATCTTTTTGTCAATCTGCGGAAAAGGAGTGGACACCGTTTTAAACAAAACTATTCCAAATGATCGTGCAAGAAGCCGGTTTTAACATTCCAAGAATGGATTTTCGGAAACTTCAGATTTTAAGCGCTATGTGACGTATTTAAGCAAAAACTCCTTGTGATCCCCACAGCGAACGCTCGTAGATCGGCGTCTACATGGAGCCCGCAGCAGTATCGAGCGTATCCGACTTGTGAATATTGAAAACTTCTCGAAGCGTTTTCAGCGTTCTTGACAAATTCCTTACATTAATTCTAAAGTGTTTAGCGACCAGAATGGATTCGACACAAACCAGTTTGTGACAAACACAAACCCCGGAGGTGAGCTGTTTGTCGCATAACATAGTAAAAGATTGGGAAAGAGGAAGTAAGGAGCCATTATTCACGCGAATAACCGAGAAGATTCGTCCTGGAACCCCATTGAAAGAAAAGGTCGCCATGTCGATATACCGTATCAAGATTCAACAAAACAGGCTGGAAGGAGCCTCGATGAGAATGCAGCAACATGACAGAGACCTATTCAACAAGTGTGTTGCGGCTCAGATGGCCAAGGATTCCGCGCGAGCAGCCATGTATGCGAATGAATGCGCAGAAGTCAGAAAGATGGCGAAGATAACTCTACGATGCCAATTGGCACTTGAACAAGCAGCACTAAGACTTGAAACAGTTCAAGAATTTGGCGATCTCGCCGTGATGATGGGCCCAGTAGCAGGCGTCGTCCGCGCAATAAAGAGCCAGATTGCGGGCGTAATGCCCGAGGTCTCATACGAACTCGGTGAAATTGGAGAAACCTTGAATAGCATGGTAATCGAAGCAGGCGAAGCTACTGGACAGAGCTACGGAATCGAGACATCAAACGAAGAGGCGCAGAGAATACTCAATGAGGCGAATACAATCGCAGAACAAAGAATGAAAGAGAAGTTCCCGGAACTACCGCCTACAGCACTTCCGACTTTCGAGAAGGCCTCAGAGACTAGTACGCAAAGGTAGACCAATGAACCCCAAAAACACACCAGTCCCAACATTTTCTTTTTGGTGAAAACGTATGGTTATTCGAATGGAAGAAATTGGAAGATACGTTGGCAAACTGGTTACCGATACCTACGGTCGGAACATAGGCCGTCTCATCGGAGTGGCTACGAATGCGAAGGACGAAGTTGTATCCGTAGCCTTTGAACTTGCGAACGGAGAACTCCTACAGTGCCCGAGCTCACAACTACTCATTAAGGGCGATTCCTTGGTATTTACGCCCTCATGGAGAATCGAAGCGATTCAACTCCAAAAGGAGTTTGAACTAGCCACAAGAAGAGTTCGAGCTCTAGACGAACTCAACAAGTCCGGCGAGCTCCAAGGCGGGATCTACACCAGCCTCAAGACGCAGCATGAGTCCGTCGTGGAAGAGGTTAAGAGCAGACGCCAAGCTCTACTGTCGAGCCTTGAAGAAAGACTGGCAGATCTAAACAGCCAACTTAGAGATCTTCAAACACTGCTAGCGAATAACAAGATGCTCCATACATCAAGGGAAATCGATGAATCCGCCTATCTAACAGCTAGCGAGGCGATAAGATCCGGTTTAGATAGAACTCTGACAGAGAAGAGAGATATAGAGGAAGTCGTGGATCATTTATCAAAACTTGAAACCTTGGCAGAGGTCAGCTATCCGCCACCTGTCCCTCAGCCTCCTTCTACTCCGCTAAAGCCGAAGGAACCGCGTGACGTTATCGTTGTTCACGTAAAAGAGAAAACGTGAGGAGGCCATGCCCTTCTCAATAATCAAGAAGATAGAAGAGAAAGTGCATCCAACTCCATTAAAAGAGAGGATAGCTCACGCACTCTTCAGACTAAACGCTCAAAGAGAAAAACTCGATCAGATGTCTTCCAGGCTCCAGCAAAGAGACCAAGAGATGTTTCAAAGATGTATCGGCGCAGAAGTCTCCAAGGATTTCGCTCACGCAAAGATCTATGCTAATGAGTGCGCTGAGCTCAGGAAGATGGCGAGAATCGTTCTAAGCAGCCAACTCGCGCTTGAAAAAGTTATACTGAGATTGCAGACCGTGGAAGAATTCGGGGATATCCTAGTTCAGATGGCGCCTATAGTTGGCGTGGTCAGAGAAACAAAAGGAAGAATTGCGGGGGTAATCCCCGAAGTCGCAAACGAACTAGACGTCGTAAACAATATGCTAAGCGACTTAACCCTCGAGACAGGAGACGTTGAAGCGAAGGAATTGAACCTAGACTTGTCAAATGAAGAAGCGAGAAAGGTTCTTCACGAGTCCAGCGTCATCGCAGAACAGAAGATCAAGGAACAGTTCCCCGAGTTGCCTTCAATAGAGATTCCGATAAGGACGGCTGAGAACGAACCGGTAGCCGTTACTGAAAGTGGGGAAGCGGTACCCCTCGAAGATCACGTCTATGAATACATCAAGTCTCACGATGGGGAACTGAGCTTAAGTCAATGCGCACTGGATCTAGGAACTTCCACGGATAACGTTAAGAAAGCAGTGGAAAAGTTGAGGGAACAAGGCAAGATATCGATCGAGTAGCAACGCTATGCAATCCACCCATTTTTCGCTCCTAACCAATCTTCCCTAGGGGAGAGAAGATGTCAGCAGCAGAAGAACTTGAAAAAATGGCGGTGAAATATGCTACAGAGGATATTCAACTCGACCGACAAGGATCGAGGGGCCTCGCTGTTTCGAAGTATCAGAGGGCGGTGGAGATCCTGCTTAAGCTATGCGCACTCTACCCGAGCGCGCCCCAGAACAGGGTCTACATGGAACACGCTGAATCCTATCAGAAGAGAATCAAGGATCTACAGGAACAGCCGACCCATCAGGAGACGGCGGAAACAAGCCTAACAGGGAAATCTGCAAAGTTTGAGCAACTGGTCATAGCTGAAAAGCCCAGCGTCAGATGGGACGATATCGCAAACCTCAAAGATGCCAAGAGAGCGATAGAGGAATCAGTTATCTTCCCTGTGAAGAGACCTGATCTCTTCCCCCTAGGCTGGCCGAGAGGTTTATTGTTCTTTGGACCGCCCGGATGCGGCAAAACTTTGCTCGCAGCTGCGATAGCCACAGAGATTAACGCTTCATTCTACTGTGTTGACGCAGCCTCAATAATGTCGAAGTGGCTAGGCGAATCTGAGAAGAACGTCGCGCACCTGTTCCAGAACGCGAGAGCCGCTTCAGAAAACGGGCAGCCAGCCATAATCTTCCTAGATGAGATCGACTCCATGATAGGGATAAGGTCGGAAGAGGTTGGAGGAGAGATAAGAACCAGAAACCAGTTCCTCAAAGAAATGGATAGCGTCCTCGATAAGAACCGGGCGCTACACGTATACATAGTAGGCGCGACAAACAAACCATGGGTTCTAGACGAACCTTTCATTAGAAGATTCCAGAAGAGGGTGTTCGTCCCACTACCCGACGCCCAAGCTAGACTTGAGATGTTCAAGATCCTTTCGAAGAACCTGAAACTCGCATCAGATGTCAACTTCGAAGAATTGGCTAGATTGACTGAAGGGTACTCGGGAAGCGACATAAGAGACATCTTCCAATCAGCACAGTTGAAAATCGTTAGAGAATTCTTCGAACTCGGAGACCCGACAGACCCGCGATCCACTCCCCGCCAGATAACCATGCAAGATTTCAGAGCGATATTCAGCGAGAGAAAGCCGAGCGTCTCCCAAGAGATGTTGAAGTACTATGACAGATGGTTTGAAACCTTCAAAGCCCTATAGGAGGAGCAACTACTTGTTGACTACAGATGCCACCGACCTCCGGATTCTGGCTGAACTTGTCAAGAACGGCAAGGCTTCTTTCGTCGACATCGGCAAGAAATTGAATCTACACCCAAACGTGATAGCCTACAGAATAAACAAGATGGAACAGATGGGAATCATAAGAGAGTACACGGTCGTCTTGGACCTTGAGAAACTTGGAGTAAGTGAGCAAGTCTACATTGGAGGAAGCTTTCCCGAGCACAAGGAACGCGACCAAGTCCTCGAACAAATAGCTACAATTCCACAGACAGTTCAAGTTGTCAGTTCCCTAGGTTCACCAGAAGGAATGATCTTCCTGGTAGGCAAGAACAAAGCCGATGTTGAAAAGGCAATCTCCAAACTACGCAACTTGAATATGAAAATCGAGTATACAGCATCAATAATCAAGACATATGAGAAAGGTCAACTCGGAAACTTCCTGAAACTACTCGCCGACGAGATACAGAACCATCAGCAGACAAACTCCCAGTAGAGCCAAGACCGATCATGAATACCACCGATCTCGTCTTCAGATACACAAAAGAACTCGGGGTAGAAGGCGCTCTAGGTATCATAGGCGCAACTTCATCGATCACGTTTTGTCTCATAGCGGCATCAACACAACCAATCCAGAGCAATATGTCAATCTATCAATTCGCAGTATCCGGCATAGCATTCTTGATAGTGGCCACCCTATTTTCTCTGTGTATGATTTCGGAGCTACTCACGAAGCGCCAAGAGATCGGCATACTACGCGCATTAGGAGCTGGGAGGCGCATCGTAGCAGCAATCTTCCTCACAAAGGCTATTCTCATCGGCATCCTAGGATCGATCTTCGGAATAGCATTCGGATACGCGTTCACCGCCTTAACATACGGCGTCGGTCAACAATACAACTCGGCGGAATCAATCCTAAGAGCACTGACGATCGGCTCCGCAGGAAGCATCATAGGAGGCCTCTACGTCGCCATCAGAGCTTCAAGAATGAACATTGTGGAGGCGATCAGAAGCTGACCGTCGAAGCCGACGCGATCAAAATCAGGGAATTGCACAAAACTTTTGGAAACACGATCAGACTATTCGGAGGATTGAATATGACGGTGAAAACAGGGGAATTCGTCGCGATCACAGGCCCAACAGGAACCGGCAAAACCACTCTAATCAACCTGATCTCAGGTCTCGACTTTCCAACAAAAGGAAGCGTGGAAGTATTCGGCAAAGATCTTTCCAAACTGGCCGAGAGCGAACGTGCATCGATTCGAGCAAAGAACATTGGGATAGTCTTTCAAAACACGCATCTCATATCGAGACTTACCGTCATCGAAAACGTGGAATTACCGCTCATATTTTCAGGTAGTCGGGAGGACGAACGAGAGAAGATTGCTGCTGGAATGATTGAATTCATAGGTTTGTCGAAGAAGAAGCATCTTTATCCGAATAGCCTCAGTAAAGGCGAAGCGCGCAAAGTAGCCATAGCTCGAGCATTAGCCACTGATCCCTCCTTATTCCTGCTTGATGAGCCGACGAGCGACCTTGACACATCAACCATCGACATTCTACTCCCTCTTCTCCGCGGATATAATTACCTTCACAACCGAACGATTGTGCTCGCAACAAATAGCCTCAAGCTAGCGAAACTGGCGAGCCGAGAGATAAGGTTGAGATGGCCAGAGCTAGTTGTAAATGCAATTCAAGATTAGGAGGAATATGAAATTGTTTAAGGAAAAGATGTCTATAACGAAAAGAATCAAAGAAGCAATCCAGCCAACGCCGCTAAGACAGAGAATACTGAGCGCTCTATTCAAGATAAGAATCCAGACTAGGAAACTTGAGAAGAAATCCTATGAACTACAGGAGAGAGACAGAGCCATCCACGAAAAATGCGTCTCAGCACTTCAATCCAAGAATACGCCTCTAGCATCGATCTATGCGAGTGAATGTGCTGAAATAAGGAAGATGGCAAAGATAATGCTCTACAGCCAACTCGCTCTAGAGCAAGTGGCTCTCAGACTTGAGACGGTTCAACAGTTTGGAGACATAGCATACACTATGAAACCGGTAGTAGGAATAGTGAATACAATCAAAACTCAGCTACAGAACGTCCTGCCAGAAATATCGCTTGAACTAGCTGAAGTTGACGAATCTCTCCAGACCGTAGTCTTGGAAGTAGGCGAGGCTACCGAGCAATCGTTTGACATAGGCGCGGTCAGCGATGAATCGCAAAAGATCTTGAGCGAAGCGACTATGGTTGCAGAGCAGAAGATGAAGGAAAGATTCCCTGAAATGCCAACCATACCCACAAGCGAGGCACGTCTATGACAGCGGTTTCTGAACCTATGTCCGGAATAGAGTTGCGGCGCCTGGTCGGCCACGCTGCAACGGATATATACGGAAGAAAGATAGGACGCGTTGTAGCTCTTTCACTGAACACAGACGGTGAACTTCAATCCATAGAAATTCAACCTGAAGGCAGCCAACTTCTAAGATATCCCAGCGACTGCATAATGCTGGACAAGAACACCCTCATCATGCTACCACCATGGAAAGTCGAAACGGAAGCGCTATGCAGAGAAATGAGGTTCGTTGAGAAAAGAGTTAATGCATTGGATGAGCTTCTGCATGACAACGAACTCCCAAGAGAAGTCTACGAAGAACTTCAAAGAAAGCAGGAAGCAGCTTTAGTTGAGATAAGGCGGAAAGGCGAATCCTTGCTACACGAACTTAATGATAGAATGCGGAAGATTGCAGATGAAGTTGTTCAGTTGACGTCGTTCCTAGCAGGTTTGAAGCTGGAGCACAGAGCTGGCGAGTTGGATAAGGAGAGTCTCGATACAGCGCATCAAGCTGTTGAACCCTCTCTCAAAGCTGCGGTGGCGGAGAAACGAGACATCCAGAATGCTGTAACGGAGCTATCGAGACTCTGCACATCGCAGAATGAACAAGCCAAGCCTCAAAGCTCTTTAACTCTTCATGTCCGTGAATAATACGCTTTCTTCTTATTCTAGCCGAATTGAGGGCTTCACGAAGATTCAAGGCTAGACCATCGTGAACCTTCTGGTTATTGCGAAAGGTTGATACTGGAACCCGCTCCCTGAATAGAACTTGAGGAACCATTCAACCCAGTGAAGTCGCAGGGTATGGATGAAAGAGAGTAGAAATTCAAAACACATTATCAACAGGAACGTGAACATCGCCCACATTGCGAAGCCCACGACAATCATCAAAGTGCCTAGATGAAGTCTTCCAGTCCTGTCCTCTTCTCTACTCTCTTGGTTTCGTCCTTCGCGAATAGGTCTATCCTTCCGTATACTCCATCATATCCAGGCGTCACTTTGACCTTGCCTTCTCGAATCCCGATTACCGCGTCGGCGATCTTATCGTCAGCCACTTCAGCGATCCCTTCCCTAGATGCGTCCAGAAGTACTGAGTATTCGTCTCGAAATTTCTCTATTAACAAATTGTAGTAGCGCCAAACTTTTGGTGAGGAAGGAGATTCCGATCCGGTAGTCGTCGCAATTATCTCAGAGAGGGGGAGCAGATGAACAAACTCGATCGCGTTCGGAGGCTTTCTGCCATCTGGACTGTCTGCAAGCTCCTCAACCCTTTGCTCCACTCCTTTAGTAAGCCTTCGACCGCATTTTGGACAGATGTTTCTAAGCGAGATCGCTTCGGTTGCAGGCATTGAGATATTGCATTGCCTATGGCCTGTCCAATGGTATTTCCCATAAGATGGATCGGTCTCTATGGTAAACTTGAACCTCCGAGGATCCCTCGTCTTTATGGCGTCCATGATCTTCCAGTAGGTTAGATCATCCAGTTCGAAGACGTTCGCTTCCCTACCTATTCTCCAAGGCCAAGCGGAATGGCTGTCGGAATTCGAGAGCAACGCCAGTCTATCCAAGCTTGTAAGCCTCCAATTCATAGGAGGATCGGAGGACAACCCTGTCTCCAACGCATACACGTGATCAGTCATCTCTTGATAGCAGTCATCAAGCCTATCGAAGCCTGCGTTTGCACCGAATAGGCTGAACCATGGCGTCCAAGCATGAGCTGGGAAAATCAAGTTGTCAGGAGAGACAGCGATCACCTCAGCCACCAACTCAGCCGCAGTCATCTTCAACATCGGCCGTCCATCAACATCCAAATCTCCGCGGCTTATGAGGCGGTCGTTCAGCTGTTCAACCAGATCCATTTTCGGAGTAAGAATTACATGATGAACCTTCTTAGGCTTATTCTCAAACTCAAATATCGTGCATACCTCAACTGAAAGAATGAATGAAACAGTCGAGTTCGGGTTCACCCTTGTCCTGTATAATCCGCTCCCATCGAATTCCTCAAGCGAATCTCTGATCTCCTCTAGCCAACGTGAATGAGTAAAATCGCCAGTCCCAACAAGGTTCAACCCTTTGATCCTTGAGAATTGCGCGATCTCCTGAATATTCATGTTGAGGCTTGTCGCTCGCGAGTACCTAGAGTGGATGTGGAAATCGGCGATGACTCTCAAGGTTCTTCTCCCAACTGATCTCTAGCTTAAGTTAGCCGCTTCATGGGTTCCTACTCTCAAGCTTTGAAAACCCATGTTTCGATTTACGTCACGCCCTATTCTCTTTGAAGCCTCAACCGTAACTACCACAGTTGCCGAAAGCAATGTCACCAACGCCCAATCATCTATGCTTAGAGGCGCCGTGTCAAATATTGCTTGTAGGAACGGGACGTAGATCACAGCCAGTTGAAGTAGAATGGAAGAGGCTACGGCGATCAAAAGGAATCTGTTCTTGGCGATTCCGACCTTTAGTAACGAATGCCTCTCTGACCTACAATTGAAAGCGTTGAACATTTCGAACATAACAATCAAAGTGAAAACGATCGTCCGTGCCACTCGCTCGCCAAGAGCGAGTTTTGACAGGAATATCGGTATCGTGAAGAGAGTCATAGTGACAGCAGCGACCGCTATTAAACCGTTAACCCTAGCCGTGAATACGCTCTCTTTGGGGTCTCTGGGAGGGCGGTGCATAATATCGGGATCCGGAGGATCCACGCCCAATGCAAGTGCTGGAAGACCGTCCGTTACAAGGTTCACCCAAAGTATCTGAACCGCAATGAGAGGAAGAGGCAAGTGACTATTCTGGATGAAACTGATCAAACTGACCAAGAACATTATGAGTATCTCACCGACGTTGGAGGAAAGCAGGTACGCCAAGTATTTCTTTATATTATCGTAGATGGTTCGACCCTCCTGCATGGCTGCAACTATCGAAGCGAAGTTATCATCAGTTAAAATCATATCTGAGGCTTCTTTCGACACGTCAGTTCCCGTTATGCCCATGGATATGCCTATATCAGCGCTCTTCAAGGCTGGTGCATCGTTTACACCATCCCCAGTCATGGCGACGACGTGGCCCTTCAGCTTGAGACCCTTGATTATTCGTAGCTTGTGTTCCGGAGATACTCTCGCATACACGGCAACATCTTCCACAATCTTCCCGAACTCTTCGTCGTCTAGCTTGTCAAGTTCCTCTCCAGTCATCGCGAATCGAGCTTCGCTCATCAAACCTAGCTCTTTAGCGATAGCTGTGGCAGTCAGCTTATGGTCGCCTGTGATCATCACAACCTTAACCCCTGCCTGCTCACAAAGTTCCACAGCTGGCTTCGCCTCCTCTCTAGGGGGATCTATCATCCCCACCAAACCAAGAAACGTCAGGTCTCTCTCCGTAGACTCCTCGTCTAACTTCTCCATCTCTTCAGGCAGTTCCCGGTAGGCTACGGCTAGAATTCGAAGCGCTCTGGAAGCCATCTCCTCGTTTCTTCGCAGTATCCCCGTTTTCAGTCCATTAGTAAGCTTAAGCCGCGCCTCCCCTTTCTGTAGGTACGTGCTCTTCTCCAAGACGACCTCAGGAGCACCTTTGACGCAGGCTATTTTTCCTCCATAAGGCGCCGCATGTATCGTTGTCATAAGCTTTCTTTCGGAGGTGAATTGAAGTTCACCTATGCGAGGATATTGTCTTGTTATCTCCTCTTGAGATATCGATGACTTAGCCGCGGCTACGATCAATGCTCCTTCGGTCGGATCTCCGACGACTCGCCAAGTCCCTTTCTCTTCTTCCAGTCGAGCGTCATTGCATAGGGAAGCCACTTGGAAGATGAATCTGACGTCTCGGTTGTCAAGGACGGGAGCCCCATCTTTGAGGAAAACACCGTGCGGCTCGTAGCCAGCGCCTGTAACGTGAATAGTCTCGCCGCTCAAGAAGACTTCGCGAACCGTCATCTCGCCTTTCGTCAACGTTCCTGTCTTGTCGACGCAAATCACAGTCGTTGAGCCTAGCGTCTCGACAGCCGGAAGCCTTCTCACTATTGAGTTTCTCTTCGCCATTCGTTGCACCCCAATCGCTAAAGCTCCGGTAACAACAGCTGGAAGAGCTTCCGGAACCGCAGCGACAGCCAAGCTTACCCCCCAAGTGAACATCTGGAGGTATCCATGCCCTTGTATCAAGCCGAGAAGCGTAACCGCAGCGACAACGACGATACAGGCTATTCCAAGCCACTTTCCAACATATTCCAGCCGTATCTGCAGAGGCGTCCTCTCTTCCTCAGCAGATTCAATCATCTCTGCGATCCTACCAAATTCCGTACTCATACCTGTTGAGACAATCGCAGCGAGAGCATGTCCGTAAGTAACGATTGTTCCACCAAAGACAATGTTACTACGATCTGCGATCGATACTTCGCGGGCAATCGCCTTTAAGTGCTTCTCCACTGGCGTCGATTCGCCTGTCAAAGACGCTTCGTTGACCTTCAAGTTGTGCTGCTCAATTATCCTCGCGTCAGCCGGAACCTTGTCGCCTACCACTAAAGAGACTATGTCTCCAGGAACTAGATCTCTCGAAGGGATCTCTTTCTCCTTACCATTTCGCCTGACCGTAGCGGTTGGCGCTGCCATCTTCTTTAGAGCTTCCAGCGCACGCTCAGCCCTATATTCCTGAATGAAACCGAGGACGGCGATCGCAACGACTATAGCCAGAATGACTATTGAGTCAACTACCTCACCTATGACTGCTGAAACGAGTGCTGCCACTATCAATATGATAACCAAGAACTCCTTGAATTGAGATACGAAAATCTTCGAGGGCGATATTCTTCTACCCCTTCTAAGCTCATTCGGACCTATTTTTTCAAGTCGAGCTCTGGCTTCCTCATCGGTCAGGCCGTTCAAGCTCGTCTCTAGGGACTGCAGTACTTCCTGCGCGTCCATTGCATGCCACGGCGGCTGATCCATACCCTTAATCATCCTTCCATCTGCGAGTCTCTCGTTTCCGACAAGAATGGTGTTCTAAGCGGATTATTTATGCTTCTGCTACGTTCAACAGCATATGCTTAAATAGGTGCTGCCGCGTCACAGTGCTTCCCGCGACTGATAGGACGCTGGCGTCAATCCACGTAGGAAAGGGAAGAGGCTATGTCAGAAGAAAGTGAACAGACGCTGAAGAGGGAGGTTGGATGGTACGGCTCTTTCAGCATGGGTTACGCCGACGTTGGGGCAGACATCTACGTCGCCATCGGCCTTGTCGCTTTCTACGCAGCCGGAGCTTCCCCACTCGCCTTCGCGATCGCCTCTGCCACATACGTCTCTACAGGGCTAGCCTACGCTGAGCTTGCGACAGCTTATCCTTATGCGGGCGGCGCACATGTCTACGCTATGAAAGCGTTCAACGATCTCGTAGGGTTCATCGCAGGCTGGGCTGTGATGCTTGACTACACGGTCGACATAGCCTTGTTCTCAATAGCTACCGCGGGATATGTAAGCTACTTTGTTCCTTGGTTGAAAAACGCAGGATTCCTGATCACGCTCTTCGGTTGGCGATTAACGGTCAACCATATTGGGCTTCTCGCTCTCGTCCTTGTCGGAGTCCTTCTTTTTCTTAATCTCATAGGAATAAGGGAGTCGTCACTGTTTAATGAGATCATGGTGTCGCTCAGCTTGTTTGTAATAGCAATCATATTGATCTTCGGATTCACTCTAACCTTCAGCATCGGAAGGTTTCTAAGTCAAATCTCGATTCTTGGAGCTGATACGTCATTCGAAACCATCGCTTACGTTCTTCCGAATACGGAGATACAGAGCCAAAATTTCATCTATGGCGTTACACTAGCCATGACCTCTTTCATAGGGATAGAGTCCATAGCTCAAGCCGCTGAAGAGACCAAGAGACCCCATAAATGGATTCCCAGGGCGAACAAGCTTTCGATACTGTCTGTAATAGTGTTCGCCGTAGGGTTGTCAGTCTTAAGTACGGGAATGATGCCTTGGCAATCTCTAGTAGCTGCCCAAGCTGACCCTATGGCCGCTATCGCTTCCTCAATCCCAATTGTCGGCGGCTATCTTGCCCCCATCGTCGCAGCCACTGGCTTCGCGATCTGCTACGTCTCGACGAACACAGGGGTGATCGGAGTCTCCAGAATCGTGTTCTCCATGGGAAAGTTCAGACTCATGCCGAGGTGGTTCTACAAAGTTCACGCCAAATACAGGACCCCATACAGGACCATTCTCGTCTTCGGCCTTATCGGAGCAGCCCTAGCATCCATAGGAGAGCTACATTTTGTTGCGGACTTGTACAACTTCGGCGCCCTCCTCTCATACATGGTCGTCAACATCTCTTTGATAGTCCTTAGAAACAGTGAACCAGAAGCCTATAGATCATGGAAAATCCCTGGAGACCTAAAGCTCAACTTCGGTTCCAGAGCCTTGATCATCCCCGCGGTAAGCCTCTTAGGATTCATCTTCTGCACAATTCTATGGCTGCTGGTTATATCATATCATCCTGGAGGAAGAATTCTCGGTGCTCTATGGATCCTGATCGGAGTATCGGGCTTCATCGTATACAGAAGAATGCTGAAGCTCCCGGTCACGTCAAACGAAATGGGCAAGAGTATCCGGCCCGCAGGATACATGATAAACGCTCTCGTATTGGTGAGAACCCCTGAAGACGAGGATGTCGTGGTTTACTCGCTGAGAGAAGCTCTCGACCCTCGATTCAGAATCACGCTGATGAGCATACTAGATCCTCGCGACCATGGGCTTACACTGGAGGAAGTGAAGCAATACGCGCAAATCAAGACAAGCGAGCGAGAATCGATTAAAGAACTAGACCGCATGGCTAGCAAACTCAGGTCGAGAGGGTACAATTGTAGAGTAAGGGTGGAAGTAGGCCCAACAGAGAAGATCTTGAAGCTAGAAGCTGAATCGGATGAAAACGACGTGATCGTCCTGATAAAGAGAAAAACATTAAAGAGCGACATAGAGAAAGAGCGGATAGACTCAGTTCACACAATCGTATCAAGATATCCTGGAAAGCTTATGGTAGTTAGGAGGGTTGAGTCAAATGACTAAGACCGTGAAAGCCTTCGTTAACATATTCGTGGAGTCCAAAGAAATAGACCGGGTAACAGAAGCGTTACTGAAACTCCCGGAAGTGACGGATATATACGAAGTGACTGGCGAGTATGACCTTATAGCTCTTGTAAGCACTGACAGCATCTCATCGTTCCGAGACTTCCTCAAGAACCATATACTTAGAATTGACGGGATAAGAAGCACGGTAACAGCCGTGGTCATCTACACTCATAAGAGAGAAGGCAAGTTGACGTCTGAATGAACGGCGTAGCTGACTCTTCCGAACACCACTCGGCAAAGATACTGATCCCCATCTCAACGTTCGTCGACCGCGAGAAGATAGCTCATGCTCTTCATGCGTTGTCCGTGTTCAAAGACCCTATGATCGTTCTTTTCCATGTGATTGAAGTCCCAAGCAGAACCTCGCCTATCAACACGCATCCTTTCAAAGATGAAATAGCGGAAGCTGAGGGCAGGCTTCGCCCGGTGGCAGACTGGCTTAGAAGCCAAAACTACAACACGGTCGTACGAGTCGTTGTTGCTAGGGATAAGATTGAAGGCATAGTCGCTGAAGCCAATGAAGGAGACTATTCTTTCGTTCTAATGATGAAGAGGAAGATAAGGGGCAGGATAGCCAAACTCTTTCACAAGAGTACAAGCGAAGCTGTAATAGGATCCGTAAAATGCCTAGTTCTCACGACGCTTCTAGACTGAAGTAGAGAAGACGCAGACAAAAGCTTTTAAGCTCAGACAGCGGACAAACTCTTTTCCGAGCCGCTTAAGGTGCAAGGTGAATTGGTTCCATCTCGCTGAAATCATCCTGCGGATCAAAACAGCTATTTTGAAGGCTGAATCTAAGCATTCCAGCGGAGTTGTTCTTGATGAGTAAGGATATAGGGATAACTGTTAAGAAAGCTGAGAACTTCGCAGATTGGTATACACAAGTCGTGATAAAGGCCGAGCTTGCCGATTACGCAAGCATCAAGGGATTCATGGTCCTGATGCCCTACGGCTATTCGATTTGGGAGAGAATCAGAGAATTCTTGGATAGACGCTTGAAAGAAGAGGGCCACAGGAACGCGTATTTCCCAGCATTGATACCTGAAAGCTTCCTCAGGAAAGAGGCGGAGCACTTCTCAGGGTTCGTCCCTGAGGTATTCTGGGTTACTCACGCAGGGGACGAAGAGTTAAGCGACAGAC
>CAZHMI010000028.1:0-19738 GCA_964533795.1 uncultured Candidatus Bathyarchaeia archaeon | reverse complement strand
CGTTCTGACATAGCTACTTTCTTGTAGTATTCTGTGCGGTCCTTCAGAATTTCCAGAGATCTGCTCATTCTTCCGATCATCTCGCCTGTTACGTCACGTCTAACTCCACCTATCGTATTGATTGCTGTGTTTACCCTATTGCCAGTGATCGCCTCGATGAGATCCATAACGCGTTCTCTGTCTCTCCAAACATACATGAAGAATGTATCGAATCCTATCTCGTGTCCAGCAACCCCGAGCCATAGCAGATGACTGTGAATCCTATTCAGCTCTGTCACCATGACTCGAATGAACTCAGCTCTACGTGGAATAGCCTTCTCATACAAGTATTCAATGTTCTGGCAGTAGCAGGTGGTATGAGCAACATTACAGATACCGCAGATCCGTTCAATTAAGTATATGTTCTGAATGTAACTCCTCGATTCAGCAGCTTTCTCTATACCTCTGTGATTGTAACCTATCCGTGCCTTAACTTTAACTACCTGCTCTCCATCGACTATGAAGGTGAAGTTTTCAGGCTCCTTTAGAGCAGGGTGCTGTGGGCCTACCGGAATCTCAAATGTTGAGGTTTGCACTTAGCTCACCTATTCAACGAGCTCTCGTCATCTGCGCTCCGCATCGTGGACATCTCAATGTGTAACATGGGTTGCCAGCTGTGTGCGTCACGGTGTAGCCGCAGTTAGGGCATATGCATTCGCCACCGGGACCGTATGCAAATCCGCCCATCCTTCGCCTTCCGTACATTCAGGTCTCCGTGTTATAATTGTAACCAAAACATTTAAGATTTGTTTATTTTCTTAACCAAGGCTCTGGAGCTACCTATCAAACCGAGGATAGAGCCATGGCGACAAAATGTGATGGAAAATGCGCGTCCTGCACAAAATTCGATGATTGTACAGACAACAGGAAGCGGATTTACCAAGAAGAGAATCTGCTTAGAATTAGAATGGAAAAGGTGAAGCATAAAATAGCTGTGATCAGCGGCAAAGGAGGAGTTGGAAAGAGCGTCACAACAGTGAACTTGGCCATAGCTTTTGCTTGGCACGGACATCCCCATAGCGTAGGTATTCTTGACGCGGACATACATGGACCATGTGTACCCAAAATGCTTGGGATGAGAGGACAACGACTTGAGGTAGGTCCACCTGGAGCCTTCCCTGCATTAGGACCTCTAGGGGTTAAAGTCGTTTCGATGGATTTTCTACTTCCAAGCGACGATACTCCAGTTATCTGGCGTGGCCCACTCAAGATGTCGGCGATACGACAGTTCCTATCGGAGATAGTTTGGGGGGAACTTGACTTCCTCCTCATAGATCTTCCTCCTGGAACAGGGGACGAATCTCTAAGCGTTATGCAACTTCTACCCGAAATGGATGGCGTAGTAATAGTCACAATTCCATCTGAGGTCTCACAGATTGTAGTAGAGAAGGCTGTAACTTTCGCTCGACAATTGAAGATCCCGATAGTCGGAATAGTGGAGAATATGAGTGGATTTGTCTGCCCGAAATGCGGTGCAGAGGTCAATATTTTCAAAACCGGTGGAGGTAAAAAGATATCGGACGACCTAGACGTTCCTTTCCTAGGGAGTATCCCCCTCGATCCTAAAATCTGCGAAGATTCCGATGAAGGCATGCCATTCATAATCGAGCACTCAGACTCTCCAGCAGCAAAAGCGTTTATGAAGATCGTGGACAAGATAGAGACATTCTTGAAAGAGAAGGGGAATGAGGCTAAACCAGTAACCGTTGAAAAACGAGTGGGTTTTGAAACGGTTCCCCATTTCCAAGAAGCTTGAAGCTATGACTGCTGATTCAGACGTTCTCATGAGCGGACAAAAGAGGATAAGAGTTGACTACATTGCAAGGGTGGAAGGACAAGGAGCATTAGATATACTGTTCTCAAATGGGGAGGTCAAAGAACTCAAGCTTGAGATATACGAGCCTCCGAGATTCTTTGAAGCTTTCCTGATTGGAAGAGGTTTCGATGAGGTTCACGAGTTAACGTCGAGAATCTGTGGGATATGCCATGTAGCTCATCAAATCACAGCCTTGCAAGCAGTCGAGAATGCTATAGGCGTAACCGTCAGCCAGCAGACGAAAGACCTCCGCAAGCTACTCGCTCTCGGCGGCATAATTCAAAGCCATGCGTTGCACCTATACTTTCTTGCAGCTCCAGACTACCTAGGGTACGAGAGCGCGATATCGATGATTCCAGATAAATTATCATTGGTTAAGCGTGGACTTGAGCTCAAGAAACTCGGAAACGATATCGTTGAGCTGATAGGCGGCCGAGCCATCCACCCCGTAACCGCTATGATCAAAGGATTTACCGCACTTCCAAGAGAGAAGGATCTTGAAGCTTTGAAAAGGCGGTTGACGGAAGCGAAGGCTGACGCCACTCGCACCGTCGAACTCTTTACGAACCTCAAAACTCCAGACTTCCAAAGGAAATGCGATTACGTAGCTCTTTCACATCCAAACGAGTATGCCATCAATGAAGGAAGACTCTTTTCCAGCGAGGGCCTTGAGGTAACAGCAAGCGAATACCGAAGGTACTTCAAAGAGAAGCAGGTACAGCACTCCTACGCCAAACACTCATACATCGAAGGCCGTAGCTCCTTCATGGTTGGACCCCTAGCTCGAATAAATATTAACTTCGAGAAGCTTTCAAGCGACGCTAGATCGGTCGCCAAAGAAGCGGGATTCAAGCCGCCGAACTTTAATCCATTCTCGAACAACCTAGCTCGAGCGATAGAGATCCTCCACTTCATAAACGAATGCGTAGAGATTATCGAACGCCTAGACTTGAGGGAGGAGAATGAATCTTTCGAAGCTAAAGCCGGTGAGGGGTTCGCGATAACCGAGGCGCCTAGAGGAAGCCTCTACCACTATTACAAAATCGATAGGGACGGAATTGTGGAGAAAGCGGATATAGTTACGCCTACGGCTCACAATGTGTATAACATTGAACAGGACCTGTTGCGTTTTGCTCCAAACGTAATAGACTTACCGCTCGAAGATGCGACTCTAAAATGTGAGATGCTCATCAGAGCTTATGACCCATGCATCTCATGCTCGGTCCACTTCTTGAAGTTGAACATTAGAAAAGATGAGCGGCTTCATTCAAGTCTTTCTTCGCGGAAGACGAAAAATCATTGATGAAGTTGGTTGAATCGATTTGAGAAGACTGTGTAGATGCCCCAAATGCGGCTTTGAATTTGATATCAGTTACGCCAGAGCATTTGCGTGTTCGGGTTGTCCTTCAGCTTCCCTTGGAGACTGTGGTATGATTAAATGCCCTAAATGTAAACACGAGTTCCCATATGCTGAGAATGCATGATGAAGTCGATCGAAGGGTTGCAACCTTTGATGGTTGACGTAGAATTTCAACCGGCGGGAAAGCGCATTAGCATTAAGAAAGGGTTGACGGTTCTTGAGGCAGCGCAACTCGCTGGCATAAAGATTAGAAGTGTATGTGGTGGTACTGGGGATTGCGGCAAATGCAAGGTTATCATTGACGAAGGAAAGATCCTTGAAAGATCAGAGTTGCACAAGAAGTTCCTCACCCAAGATGAGATCGCTAAAGGGTATCATCTTGCATGCCAAACACAAGTCTTAGGCGATACTAGGGTGACGGTTCCACCAGAAAGTCGAATCGAAGGACAACAAATACTGACAAACGCGTTTCTCTCGAGAGTTAAGCTTGAGCCATGCTGTAGAAAACAATTTCTGAAAGTGAACCCTGTCGAGCTTGAAGATAAATTGGGCCGCGTTGAACGAGTTTCTAGATACATGAAAAAGGCATTTGGACAAGAAATTCGTTTCTCGGACTTCGCATTACTGAAACTTAAGAGAATGAGAATTACTGAAGAAGCCGAAGGACTCACCCTGGCTGTTAACATGTGTGCTACTGAGTTTGAAGTTGTCGATATAGATGTTGGAGATACTTCTCTACGAAATTATGGTTTGGCTATCGATGTCGGTACGACCAAGATAGTAATCTATCTAGTAAGTCTTAGGGATGGCGAAATCATAGATGTTGAGTCGGGTTATAACGAGCAGTTGATCTATGGAGAAGATTTGCTTTCGAGAATCGACTATGCCTTTAGAAGTAGAGAAGGTTTGTCTAGGCTGCAGAAAGCCTCGGTAGATACTGTAAACAAGATAGTCGGAGCTGTCACCGGTCGGAACAACATAGCCCCACATGAAATCATTGATATTTGTGTGGGAGGAAATACTGTTATGACTTACCTTCTTGCAGGATTAGATCCGTCGCATCTAGTCGACGCAAATGTTCGGGTTTCACGAGATCCTGTTCAAAGGAGAGCTCAAAAATTCGGCATTACAGTTAACCCTAACGCCTCTGTATACTGCTTACCCAATGTTAGCAGATTCGTTGGAGGCGATGCTGTAGCCGATGTCTTGGCGTCTGGAATGCACCTGTCTCCTGAAATCTCAATTTTGATCGATATGGGAACTAACGGCGAAATAATTATCGGGAGTAGAGGTTGGCTTTTCTCAACGTCATGCGCAGCGGGTCCAGCCTTTGAAGGTTGGGAAATCAGGTTTGGGACGCGCTCTGTTGAAGGAGCTATTGAACACGTCAAGATCGACCCGAAAACTCTAAGGTCAACCTACACGGTTATCGGGGGGCCTCAACATAAAGCTCGAGGCATCTGCGGATCCGGAATCATAGATGCCGTAGCAGAGATGTACCAGTCTGGCATAATCGACTTCTCCGGAAAGATTCGTGATGAAGAGAAATCGCATCTCATAAGGAACGGTATCGACGGTTTAGAGTACGTCGTCTCCCCAGCGTCTGAAAATGATCTGCAAAAAGACATAGTGATTACTCAAAGGGACATCAACAACTTGATAGATTCGAAGGCAGCTGTCTGCGGCTCAGTAGCCGTCCTAATGAAGAAAGTCGGCGTAACCATTGCGGACGTTGGAAATCTCTATCTTGCTGGAGCCTTCGGCAACTACGTAGACTCGAAAAGCGCTATAACCCTCGGCATCTTCCCAGAATTTCCAAATGCCGAGATCATCCAGCTCGGAAACGGCTCGGTTGCGGGCGCGTATCTCGCCCTGCTGTCAGCTAAGAAACGCATAGAGGCGGAAGAGATCGCTGAGATGATGACATACTACGACTTAACTATCGACCCTGACTTCATGGAGGAATATAGCGCAGCTTTCTGTATTCCCGGAAGACCAGAGTTCTTTCCGCACATACGAAGGTGATTCTGACATGTTTGCTTTGTTGTTTTGGATTTTTGGAAGCACTTTTCTGGTAAGCATAATTTCGTTGATAGGTATTGTTGCATTGATGGTTAAAGATAAAGTCCTGAACGCGGTACTGCTAGGACTGGTTGGTTTTTCAGCAGGAGCCTTGATGGGAGGGGCTTTCTTGCATCTACTGCCTGAAGTATTAGAATACTCCCCAAGCCTGAGCGTCTTCTCATACTTGATCTTCGGGTTCGTTGTCTTCTTCTCATTGGAGAAGTTTCTTTACTGGCGTCACTGCCATAAAGGAGTGTGCGACATTCATACTTTTACGTATATCAACCTGATCGGCGATGGAATTCACAACTTCACCGATGGACTCATTATTGCAGCTAGTTTTATGGCCGATATTCAGTTAGGCATAATTACAACATTTGCTGTAATAGCACATGAAATCCCGCAGGAACTGGGGGATTTCGGAGTTTTGGTTTACGGAGGATTCACAAAGATCAGAGCGCTGTTCTACAATTTCCTGTCAGCGTTAACAGCAATCCTAGGAGCTGCTGCTGGTTACTCTCTCTGCTCGTATATTGAAAACTTCGCAGTCTTTCTTCTTCCAATTACCGCTGGAGGCTTCATCTATATCTCCGGTTCAGACTTGATTCCTGAGCTTCATAGAGAAGCTGATGTTAAGAGGTCCGTGTTATCTTTCGCTTTCTTTATGATTGGCATCCTGTTTATGTTGAGTATAAAGCTTGTTTTTGAGAGATGATGAGAGAAGGTTCAAATTGGAATCTTTATCATGTACACCAAATCTATTAGTGGAAAAGAGAAAAAAGAAATAGTTACGGTGTAGCGATTTGCGAGGTAGTTACTGTGCACGAGTTCTCAACTGCTCAAACGATCCTTGACACAGTCTTAACGGTTGCTCGAGAGCATCTTGCAGTCAAGATCCTGCAGGTGAACTTGGAGATAGGAGAGCTTACACTTCTCAATCCTGAGCAACTGAAATTCTCATTCGATATTCTTACGAAGGGAACCAAAGCAGAAGGTGCGCACCTGAAGATAAGACGATGTAAGCCGAAAATGAGATGCGAAACATGCGGATATGAAGGAGCGATACGAAACGAAGATACTGAAGACTATCACTTGAGCTTGATATTTGTGTCGCAATGCCCAAAGTGTGGCGGCACGAAAACGCAAGTCATAGGAGGAAAAGACTGCAACATAAGAAGCATAAAGGTTAAAACGAGTGGCGAGCGAGCTTGATCTTACAAGTTCAATGCTTCAACCAAATCCTCTAATCCAACTCCTTTCTTAGCATCCGTTACAACTACTCTAATATTCGAGTTCACGCTTTCAGCATCTTTGACTAGCTTCTCGACACTCGTACCCATAACACCAGCCAAGTCAACCTTGTTTATCACAGCAACATCAGCCTCCTTGAATATCGACGGATGTTTAACGACCATATATTCGCCTTCGGTCACGCTGACTACGACCACCCTCTTATGCGCGCCCAATGGATAGTCTCCCGGACAGATGAGGTTGCCGACATTCTCAATAAACAATAGATCGATATTCTCCAGATCGAATTTCTTCAACGCTTTTTCCATGAGGTTAGCATCAAGATGGCATTCTCTTCCCGTGTTCACTTGAACTGCTCGAACTCCATGTCTTTCAACTCTATCAGCATCAATGGTGGTCGCAACATCGCCTGCGATCATTCCAATTCTATATCTTCCTCTAAGCTTCTCTACTAATCGCTCAATTATTGAGGTCTTTCCAGATCCTACAGACCCCGTAACATCGATTGCGATAACTCCTTTATCATCAAGCTTCATCTTGACAGCTTCAGCAAGCTTCCGGTTAGCTGCAAGTATGTCTTTGTTCACTTCTATATCTAGAATTTCCTCCTCTCTGACGGTGATAATCTCTTTCTCCAGCATTGATGTACGCCGCTAAGCTTGATCTATCTGGATATTTATGTTCTAAATGGTTTAGTAGTAGGCAATTTGAACATGCGTCGATCTCGAACCGTTTTCCGGAGTTAGAGCGACTGGACTTTAACGGCATCATTTGGGCATGCATTGGCGCAAAAACCACAGTTTGTACATGCTTCAGCATGTATTGCCCTAGCCTTTCCATCTACCAATTCGAGAACTCCATTCGGACAAGCATTGATACAAGCACCACATCCATTACATCTATTCAAATCTATTCTCGGGATTTTCTGGGCGAGATCCTTAAGCTCCTTTATTCTAGCCTGTATACCCTTCAGCTCATCATCAAGCTTCTTTCTGTAGTCCTCTAGAGTAGCTAGTTCATCTTGGAGTGTAAAGCTACTAGGAGGTGTCACTGGCTGATGGTAAATTGGCTTTTGATAGCTATATTCGGGAGGTTGCCATTGGACCATGTACTGAGGATAAGTTGACGGGTAATCTGTTCCGCTGAACATCCCCATACCTCGACGGCCCATACCCCGCCCTCGACCCATTCCTCTACCCATCCCTATCCCAAAGTGGGCTGGCACATTCGGAACACTTGCACCCTCCTGCATTCGACCTGATCTATATTCCTCGACTACTTCTCTAACCGTACCCGTTGCTCCCAGTATTATCTTGACTCCAGCAGCGTAAAGAACTTGATGCGCATTGGGTCCAACACTGCCCGTTATGACCGCCTGAACCCCCTTGTTTACCACCATCTGCGCTGCTTGGACCCCAGCTCCATGCATAGCTCCAGCACTCACATTAGGCAAAGCCTCAAATTTCATATTGTTCGTATCTACGATGATAAAGTAGGCACATCGTCCAAACCTCGGATCAACCTGGGCATCTAGACTCGCGCCTATCGCTGTAACACAGACTTTCATTTACTCACCTTCTGTGTATGTAACTGATTAGGTTAAGAAATAAATAGATTTCGTATCGATTTGGTTACAATCTGAAACCAAGTGACCGATCGAGGTCCAGAGGGACCAACTTACGTGTCAAATCGTCCTCTCAAGCACTTTGTAGTAGGTCTTTCCATAGAATTGGATTGAGCCTATCGAAGCTCGCTCCATCAAATTATGCAAACAAGTGTCTATCTCGCTTTTTTCTGATGCTGTGGCTTTTATTATGTCATCTACGGTGCATGGTCTCCTAGTTATCAAATCCAAAACCTCTGTTTCTAACGCTTTAGACTTTTTCTCCACCTTCTTAAGCAACGTCGGTTTCGTTCGTGAAATCACATTAATCCCGCCTAGGATCTTCTCAAACCTGCCAGCGATTTCTTCAATCTTTTCTGCCGATACAGCTTGGACAGAGGGCTCGGACGGCGGCCTAGTGGGCGTATTCACCTCCACTTCATCAGGTCTTATAGCATTAGCCAGCTTTATCAAATCTTCAACACAATTTGATTGAGTATTGTACTCTACGCCTATATCGGATTCGAGGAACATTACTTGAAGAGTGAGTTTGGATTGGGCTTCCTGCCTCAGAGCTTTCAACCCCTCAACTACCTGACCTAGGTTCAATCCCTCAGCTGGGCGATTGATGGTTTCAAAGAGCATTTGGTTCGGGGCATCTAGCTTTGCTACGATCAAATCTGCCTCGGCCAAGTTTGCTCTCACGTCTTTGCGGCTTACAAGCGAGGCATTCGTGAGCACAGCCACCGGTAGCTTCCCTATCAGCTCCTTGACCCGAACAATCATCTCGCCCAATTGCAGATTTAGCGTAGGCTCACCCGTCCCGGAGAAGGTCACATAGTCAATGGTCTGCAAAGCAATATTGTGTAGAGCTGCCTCTAGATCTTTTGTAACCTTATCCACGTCAATCGTAGCCTTCAATCTCTCAGGATTCGAAATCTTGTTGGCCGTTCTACCCAATTGGCAATAGATACAATCGAAGGTACAGGTTTTCGGGGGTATTAACGGGTCTATCCCTAATGACCGACCTAGACGCCATGAAGGAACTGGGCCATACACCGTAGAGAGGGCCATTTCTACTTACCACCTTTCAATCTAACGATTCTGGCTACTAAGATTCTGAATCTCTAATGATCACGTAGATTCGCTAGGACAAGTTTCTCGGAGTTCACGTTAACCTCAACGATCTTGACATTGCCAATATGCTTTGAGCGCCCTAGAACGTCTCGAACGGACACGCGGTCACCAATGGCCTTCGCGTAGATAACATCTTCAGACACTTTCTCTCCATCTAAGAATACAGTAAATTCGCAAATGGCTCTCCACCTCATCTACAAATTCTTCTCAGCTCACTATAAGCCTTTCAAATTCACTTGGCCAATTTCACCTCGCCATGCTTCGGCCAGAGTTCCATAACGGCAACGGTGAAAGAATTTCGGTAATAAAAGTGCTTCATATATGGTGGGCATTGTAAGATTTGCCTTCAGCCCTTCAAGGCGAAACGTTCAAGATAAATCTGCGGATCCTCCAGAGAAGCATTATGTGTGCATTCGCAACGCGGAGAGCCTTGCACGAAAGGAGACCTCCCTCGGCCAAGAATTCCGAGGATAATGGGAATCGGGCTGGGAACCAAGAATAACGGGAGTGGTGAGAAGAAAGCCCAAGATCTGTAAGATAGCAAGAATGTTTGATTTCTTGATTTATTTTAAAAACGATATTTCCGAGCGTTCATGAGAAGGAAATGAGATCCTGTCTTCATGAGCCTCTGGAAAGTTGAAGCGGGAATTTGAATGAAGCCCATCCGCTCTTTGTTTGCATTACAAAACTTTATCGAGAGGAACCCGATGCTTTAATCTTGAGCGCTTTCGCATGTTTCCTGATAGGCGTGAGAGGCTGAGCGAGAACCTGTCTATACGGTTCACCAAGAGGGACCTCGAGGTATTAGTGAAGGTCTCTAGGGCTAGAGGCGAGGATCCCTCAAGTTTCATTAGGCGAGCCATACGCATGGAGCTCGCTAGACTGGGATTCCTAAGCGAGGAAGAGATGCAGGCGCTAGGGATCGTGGGTGAGAAGTAGCTACAGCCGCCCGGGGAGGCCGACGCTATACACCTCTCAGAAACCTCGCTTCCAAGGCCGCAGCATAAGTCTGCCGGACGATCTTTGAAGATGGCTTGAGATTCAGCAGAGGCGGTGGCAGGACTCATCTCTAAGCGCAACCGTCAAGCGAATAGTACTCGAATACAAGGAGAAGGCTTCACAGCCTCCTTCTCGAACCGACTTTGAAGAAGAAGCTAGGAGCTGCGAGGAGTGCCGTCTAGATAGTTTTCCTCTAATTGCTCGACGTTGCGAATAAAAGCAGATCAAACGAGCGCCTTTCATTATCTCATTATCACCTTTTCTCTCTGATTATCACTCTTCTGTCGCTGTTCACTTTGTTCGGGATATCTTCTACTCAGCTTTCCATTTGTGCAAGCGTTCTTTAGTTGCGACCCAGTGATCAAGTCACCATGTAAATTTCAGGGTTAGATTTCGCAGAATGGCGTTCAGCACTCGGAAACAGCCGGTATCTGCACCTAAACCGGTGTGAAAACCCGCAGGCCCGCTATGCCCAAGATAGATTGTTAATCTTATGAAAGTCGTCAGTATTCCTTGTGCCAGCCTTTGGTCGTAACCTCGATCTTATCTATTCCGCCGTAGAAGTCGTACCAAGGTCTAGCATTCGCGCGTACTATTTGCTGAAGCTCTTTCAGCCGAGGTATGCTCGTCTCCTTCAGAAACTTGACTCGTTCTTCGTGCGTAGGCATCTTAACGGCTTCTTGCCATATTGCTCGACCTGCAAGGTAACCTGAGCATCCGCCCTTTGACGAGTAGATTACGTTCTCGCGGAATTCCTCGTATTTCACTCCAGCGCTTAGAACAACCCATGGAACGCAAGTAGCATTGCTGATCTCCTTACACCATTTAATGAGCTCATCTGGGTCCTTGTGGAATTTCAGGTCGCCTGGGAATTCGCTCTTAAGTATGTCCACGCCCAATGGCGTCAATTCTTTCGCGGTTTGAATGACTATCTTCGGTTTCATGTCTGCGAACTGAAGCGAATTCTTATCTTCACCCTCCAACGCGTAGCTCATAGGCTCTAGAACGAAGGGCACATCGTATTTCTTGCAGTCATCGCCGATCTGTTTCACGAGTTTGCGCTGATGTCCGACGCTGTCTTTCTCATCAGGACGATAATAGAGCAGCAGCTTTACAGCTGAAGCGCTCATCCGCTTGACCTTCTCGACACCCCAATTTTCGACAATCTCAGTCAGCCTTGAAGTGGAGCTGCCCTTGTAACCCGTGGTTTCAACCGCCACCAGAAGACCGACATTGCCTGGAAGAGCAAAGCGGGTTATGCTTTGGGACGCCCCGAACTCCGGGTCGTGAAGGACAGCGGTTCCGTGAGGCGCCAAGATTCGAGAGAGATCGAGCTTCGCCTCAACCATCTGCTCGAAGCTAACGGAATCAGGGTTCGCGGGATTAAGCATCTTCGCTAAGGAACCGCGTTGATCCATCGCTATCATCATTAAGAAACCGTCTGTTGAAGAAAGTTGTTGGATTCCTCTAAGCTTGCCAACCGAAATCTTCACCAAGGTTCTCACCAGATTTTTGAAATATCTTTCTAGTGTTAGTCGAACCAATTAATAAAAGTGCCTCAGGGCAAAACAAAACATTTCAGATAAGAACCTCACATGTCAAACTGAACTCTGTGAGAATGAAACCTCTGCTCCCGAGGATTCGTCGTCCTGAGCTTATGGGTTGCGCTTGATCAGCACCACAAAGATTTCAGTAAACCTTTTCTTGTAGGGCATGTCTACGTCAATAAATGCGCGGGGGTTCCCGAGACCTACCTATTTGCGTAGCCGTAGGCGGAAGTCAGGTCAAAGGGGCAGGGCTATGCGTTTTGAGGCAACGCACAGTGCCACACTTAAGATCCGCCGCAGATGAGAGATCCTGTGGCGAAGGCCTCCGTGGGTTCGAGTCCCACCCCCCGCACCATTATGCGTAAAACCCTCGGGGGGTTTATCCAGCAGATTCTAATCTCGCCGATGGCTTCAACTCTTCGGCTTTCTGAAGATCTTGTCTCCGTTGAAGTCGCATATGTATTCGAAGAATTCTGTGGATCGACCTCCTTAAGACATAAAACCAAGGCTCCGCAATATACGTCTAACAGTGGTTGACATCCATGTATGAAGAATTGCCAGTAAAAAAACTGCGAAAGGTTTGCGACTACAGTATTCTGGGTTGTCAGAGGACCGAGGAAATACCCCCGTTAGAAGGTATCATCGGTCAAGAGAGGGCTGTCAGAGCTTTGAAGTTCGGCTTGGAGATTAAAGAACGCGGCTTCAATATATTTGTGGCAGGGGTTCCGGGAACTGGCAAAACGACTGCTGTGAAGGGTTATCTCGAAGAAGTAGCTAAGGGTAAGCCACTACCATTTGACTGGTGTTACGTGAACAATTTTCAGGACTCTTATAAACCTAAAGCTTTGAGACTTCCGTCGGGCAAAGCAAACCAGTTCAAACGAGACATGAAGACCTTGATTGAAGATGCTCGAAGGGAGATTCCGAAGGCTTTTGAGAGTGAGGATTATGCTGCAAGACGGGAATCTGTGACGAAGCGACTCGATACGCACAGGAAAGAACTCCTCACGCAGTTGGGTGAAAGCGCTAAGAAGCAGGGGTTTCTATTCCAGGTCACTCAAATGGGTATACTCATGATTCCTATCGTCGATGGGAAGCCCTTGAGCGACGAAGAGTTCATGGAGCTCAGCCCTGAGATACGGGAGGAGATTCAGGAAAGAAGAGAGAAACTAGAGGTTCAAGTGTCCGCGGTGTCAAGGCAGCTGAGAGACATCGAAAAAGAGCTAAAGGAACAGCTTCTGAAACTGAACCGTGATGTTGCTCTCTATGCGATAGGCCATCCGATTGCGGAGTTGATAGAGAAATACAAGGATCTCCCTGAAGTCACCGCGTACTTAAAAGAGGTTCAAGAAGACCTGGTTGGAAACTTCGATCAGTTCAGGAGGGAGCCTTCCGCTCAACAGCAATTTCCTTTCACAACTCCTTGGATGCGGGAGGCACAATTCAGAAAATATGATGTCAATGTTATCGCAGACAATTCAGCGCTTCAAGGAGCACCCGTCGTAATAGAGCTGAATCCAACCTATAGAAATCTATTCGGAAAGATAGAAAAAGAAGCCCAATTCGGAGCGTTAACAACGGACTTCACCATGATTATTGGAGGC
Organism: uncultured Candidatus Bathyarchaeia archaeon; assembly: GCA_964533795.1. Lineage (GTDB taxonomy): Archaea > Thermoproteota > Bathyarchaeia > 40CM-2-53-6 > CAYOZM01 > CAYOZM01. Next base: position 6,318 of record CAZHMI010000028.1, on the reverse strand, counting down.
TCTCTCCACAAAGCCAACGGCGGATACTTGGTCCTTCCGGTTGAAGAACTGCTGAGAAACCTTTTCGCGTATGACAGCTTGAAGAGGGCGGTGAAGAACAACGAGATCGCGATTGAAGAGGCGGGAGAACGATTAGGGTTCATTACAACCAAGAGCTTGGACCCGAAACCGATTCCTCTCGACGTAAAAGTGGTTCTGATCGGACATCCTTTCACATACCAAGTTCTATATGCTTACGATCCTGAATTCCGTGAGCTTTTCAAGGTAAAAGCGGATTTTGAAACCCGTATGGATAGAACGGAGGAGAATATGCGGAAGTACGCTGCCTTCGTCTGCACCTTATGCCGAAAGGAGACGCTGAAGCATCTCGATGCCTCTGGGGTAGCTAAACTCATTGAATACAGCTCAAGACTGGCGGAGGACCAAGAAAAGCTGTCAACAGAGTTCGCTCAGATTGCCGATATAGTGAGAGAAGCAAACTTCTACGCAACGCAGGAGGGCTCCAAGTATGTAACTGGTAGCCATATCAAGAAAGCTATTGAAGAAAAGATCTATCGTTCAAACCTCATTCAAGAAAAAATCCGCGAATTCATAGAAAAGCAAATTCTACTCATAGATACTTCAGGGGGAGTTGTTGGGCAGGTGAACGGCCTCTCGGTAATGAGTTTGGGAGACTTCGCTTTCGGTCGACCTTCACGGGTTACCGCTAGTATAGGACTAGGCCGTGAAGGGCTAATCGACATTGAGCGAGAAGTCAAACTTGGCGGCCCTATACACAGCAAAGGAGTCATGATTCTAAGCGGCTACCTTGCTGGGAAATACGCGCAAGAGAAACCGCTCAGCCTATCAGCACGCCTAGTATTCGAGCAGAGTTATGAAGGAATTGAGGGAGACAGCGCTTCCAGCACGGAACTTTACGCAATCCTCTCCAGCCTAGCGGATACCCCGATCAAGCAAGGCCTAGCCGTCACCGGCTCAGTAAACCAGAAAGGAGAAGTACAAGCTATCGGCGGCGTGAATGAGAAGATAGAAGGGTTCTATGAGGTATGTAAGGCCAAAGGATTAACTGGACAGCAAGGTGTCATAATTCCAGAGTCGAATGTTCAGAACCTTATGTTGAAGGAGGAAGTGGTGGAAGCCGTCCAAAACGGAATGTTCCACATATACCCCGTCAAAACCATCGATCAAGGAATAGAGATACTGACTGGAGTGAGGGCGGGATCGAGAAGAGAAGACGGAACCTTCGAAGAAGGAACAATTAACTACAAAGTCGACATGAGACTGAGAAGAATGGCTGAGAAACTACGAGAGTTCATGGCGTTTCCGGTCGAAGAGAAGAAAACGAGTGATTAACAGAACCTGGCTTAGACAATACGACTTTCAGTTGAAACAACCTTTTCGACACTTCAACTAGAGAATTCGTTATTTGAACGTAGCGGCTGTACAGGCTGTCGAGAGGAGGCGTTTCCATCAACCGAGAAGCTTCTCCGTAAGCTTCTCTATCATATCCTTCGTCATGCGCTCTAGGTTATATTCGGGGGACCAACCCCACTCTTCACGCGCAACACTGTCGTCGACAGAGCGTGGCCAAGAGTCAGCGATCGCCTGCCTGAAGTCGGGCTCGTAGGTGACCTCGAATTCGGGTATGTGCTTCTTGATCTCGGCTGCCAACTCACCTGCGGTGAAGCTCATTGCACCGACGTTAAAATTGCAGTGATGCTTCAGTTTCTCAAGAGGCGCCTTCGCCAAGTCGACGAGCGCCTTAAGAGCATCGGGCATGTACATCATAGGCAGCACCGTATCCTCTCTCATAAAGCACTTGTAACTCTTGCGCTGAATCGCTTCGTAGAAGATGGCGACTGCGTAGTCCGTGGTCCCTCCTCCTGGAAACGTCTTGTATGAGATCACGCCTGGCAGTCGTACACCGCGCACATCCAACCCGAAGCGGTGGAAGTAGTAGTCGCCTAGAAGCTCACCAGCGACCTTCGTCACACCGTACATCGTAGTAGGCTGTAGGATCGTGTCGGTTGGCGTATTGTCACGAGGGGTCAGCGGTCCGAACACAGCGATCGAGCTTGGGTTAACAACCCTAGCCAGTTCGTTCTCGCGAGCCACCTCGAGAACGTTCATGAATCCCTTGATGTTGACATCCCAACAGAGCTGAGGGTTCTTCTCACCCGCGGCCGACAATACTGCCGCCATGTTGTAAATAGTATCAATATCATACTGCTTAACGATGTTGTCTAACTCTTTCCTATCCCGTATGTCAATGAAGTGGAAGGGCCCGGACTTATGAAGCTCCTCACTAGGCTGGGTTTTATGGCCAGTCGCCACGACGCTCTCGTTCCCGTGTAGCCTACGTAGCTCCATAGTCAGCTCAGAGCCGATCTGTCCCACAGAGCCCGTGACAAGGATCCTCTTCATCGCCCTACTTGGCATGGTAACACCACCGTCGATGGCTCTTGCAGTGTCTCCACAAGGCCAAATCCCACATCGCTTTTGATAGTAGCCTCCGCTTCTCCCATCCCGAAAAACCGCCTGCGGTAACGTATTCGGTTATCAACCATTAACATCTTTATGCTTTGCCAATGCCTACTTCAAATGACGGTGTCGAAATTTGAGGCGCAGATCGATAAAAGCTGTGATATTTGACTTAGACGGAACTCTGATCAGATCCAGTATAGACTTTGTCAAGATGAAGAATAGAATAATCGCCTACTTTCGCGGTCTAGGAGTTGGCTCTGAATACCTCTCTCCTTCAAGATCGACGTTCGAAATAGTACAGAAGGGGATAGAACTCCTTCGGAAGACAGCGTCGACTGAAGATGTTTCGATAGCTAGGCGACGCATCAATCAGATAATGACCGAGATAGAGATGGAGCAGGTCAGCTCCGTCTCCGCCATACCTAATGTTTCAAAGACTATGAAATGGTTAAGACAGAAAGGAATTAAGATAGGTATCTTGACTCGAAGCTGTCGAGAATATGCGCTTAAAAGTCTGGAGAGCTCGAGGTTATTGAAACTTGTTGACTACGTTGCTGCGAGAGACGATGTAGATAGGCCGAAACCCGATCCAGATCAGGTTGTAATGCTTGCGGATAAGATGGATGTGGACCTTGAAGAGACGCTTATGGTTGGGGACCACCCGATAGATGCTCTATGTGCTAGGGCTTCGAATGTCCGCTTCATCGGAGTCTTGACAGGGTCCTCTGAGGCAGACGCTTTCAAGAAGATCGGATGCGAATTCATCACTAGCGCCAGTGATTTGCCTAGACTACTGTTTTGAGGCTTATGAATTGTTGCCCGAAGATCTTTTATCCTTTGATCGACGAATCTCCAGATGATTTCGAGTAGAAGATATAGGTCAATTGGCTGAAATCCGTTCTAGAATGTTACGACCAAATGCTAGTAGGGGTTTGAGTTTTGAGAAATCCGACAGCTTTTTTGAAAGAAGAATATGACGAACTCGTTAGAAATGAACTTGACTGGAAACTTCACGTACTCCAAGGAAGCAGTAGCCCAAGATGCATTGTGGATGGGAAGAAAGTGCTCATGCTATGCTCGAACAATTATTTGGGATTGAGCAACCATCCAAGACTTAAAGAGGCTGCAATCAACGCTATAAAGACTCATGGAATCGGATCCGGGTCGGTCAGACCTATAGCTGGCAATATGGATCTTCACTTGAAGCTTGAAGAGAAGCTAGCGGAATTCAAGCATACGGAAGCTTCTTTGGTCTATCAGACTGGCTTCGCCGCAAACGCAGGCTTGATACCGCAGCTCGTCGGTGAAGGAGATATCATAGTTAGCGATGAATTGAATCACGGCAGCATAATAGATGGAGTACGCTTAAGCAGAGCTGAACGAGTGATCTACAAACACTGTGATATGAACGACTTGGAACATGTGTTGAACGAGGTGGAGAAGAAGAATCCGAGAAGGATTTTGATAATTACGGACGGAGTATTCAGTATGGATGGGGACATAGCTCCAGTTGACAGGATAGTTCAACTTGCCTGGCAACATGGTGCAATGACGTATGTCGATGACGCCCACGGAGACGGAGTTCTAGGGGAGAAAGGACGAGGGATAGGATCTCACTTCCATCTCGAAGGGAAGATCGATGTGGAGATGGGCACATTCTCAAAGGCTTTCGGAGTTGTCGGCGGATACATATCTGGAACGAGAGATCTCGTAAACTTCGCCTTGAATAGGTCGAGGACATGGCTCTTGAGCGGGTCGCATCCTCCACCCGTAGCAGCAGCATGCATAGCTGCGCTAGAAGTATTGGAATGTGAGCCTTGGCATATAGAAAACCTCTGGAAGAATACAGGATATTTCAAGAAAGCACTAAGCGACCTAGGTTTCGACATCGGAAGAAGTCAAACACCGATTACGCCCATAATCGTTGGAGAAAGCTCCGTCGCGCGAAAACTGAGCAGCAGGCTCTTCGAGAAAGGCGTCTATGCGCTTCCCATAGTCTATCCGATGGTTGCTAGAGACAAGGCTAGAATCAGAACGATGATGAACGCAGCTCTGACAAAAGAAGACTTGGACTTCGCACTGAACAACCTAGAAGAGATTGGAAAAGAACTTAAAGTGATCTAGCTGCGACCGTCTAAAAAATCCATCATTCCACGCGTTACATGCAGCTGCGGAAACCATATACATATCGCCCTGAATTCTTTTTATTTAGCTGAGGCTTCGAGGTAACGTTGATGGGCATAGAGCAGCATCAACGCATTAATGAGGTTAGGGCTAACTGAATATGAGGCCAGAATATATATCGCACTAGTTAGAAGTGGACCGGGCAGAGCAGGTGAACTCAGCTTTCTAAGCAACGTGCCTCGGACAAAGACTTATGGCGCACTTAGGGAACTCATGCGTAAAGGCTTGGTTCAGGCTGTCCCTGAAAAACCTGAGAAATATCTCGCTTCTTCTCCAAATGAGACCTTGTTTCCTTTGGTAGAGAGATTGAGTGAAGATTTGAAAAGAGTGGAGGAAACTGTTCAAAGTTTAGCATTGAGCTATGAATCTATGAAGTATGTACGCAAAGTAGAACCGTACGAAAAGAGCGGGTTCTGGGCTTTCAAAGGAAGATCTGAAATCTACGATAAACTCAATGAAATGTTCAATGACGCAAACAAGTCTATTCACATGGTAACTACTTCAAATGGAATAGCGAGATCATACAAGGCAAACGCTCGAGTACTCGAGAAATGCAAGTCAAATGACGTCGAAATCCTGTTCATCGCACCCATTTCAAAGCAAAACGCAAGAGTTGCTGAAGAGCTCATGGAAATCGCAGAGATACGTTGCTTGCAAACTCAACCATCGATACAGACCGTCTGTATTGATGGTAAGTCTGTGCTGTTTACAGAGGCGATCCCAGATGACTTGGACACGGTGGAAGGCAAGGATGAAGCAATCTGGACTACGAACCTGTTTCTGATCAGAGCAAACGAGTGGCTATTCAACTCTCTTTGGGAATATCTGCCACCCGCTAGGAAAGTTTTGTCAGATCTCTGATCTGCTGAATTAAGTCGTTTGATTCAGAGAAGACACTCATACCTCGGGAAAAACTCTTAAGCCTATGAGCGTCTTGCATTAGAGACAGTGGCCGCCGTAACGTAGAGAAGACATCAATAGGTCTTTGCGGAACTTGGTAGCGTATAGGCCTGTGGAGCCTAGAGAGCGTTATGGAAAGAACGCTCGGGTTTAGGCCGGGTTCAAATCCCGGCGGCGGCCCTAGCACCATGCTTAAATTAGCGCTATTCTGTTCCTAGAAGAGAATGACGGGCCGGTAGTTCAGTCTGGTATGCCAGTCTGTCTGGGCTAAGGAACGTCCGGTTTGCATGGATCGAAACTCCCGAGAAACCGGAAGGTCGCGGGTTCAAATCCCGCCCGGTCCATATGAAATGTACGTAGGGTATCGCAGAATTCCTTGCGAGGAATCTCAATCTGCGAGTCGTTGAACTTGTTTTCCACTCTTAGAGGTTGAAGTTACTCAGATCCCTTTAAGTGGCTAGGAGGCGCTAAACCAACCATTGAAGGAAAACTGTTTGGTTCAAATCAGGTTTTCATGCCAAAACGGTTGGTGGTGTTTCTCACCGTATCCGGCGATCTATGAAAGTTGCATGCGTCTTAAGGCTTAATCGCTGATTTGAAGAAAGAACCCATTTCAGATCCTTCGTTCCAAATTCACTTCATTCTGCGGCGGCTAGTGATAAATTGGTCAAGATTAGCCAGATTTGATTTACGGTAGACCTAGGCCAAGATCTCCTAGAAAGGCACCAACCGAATTCGCATGAAAACCTT
>CAZHMI010000027.1:0-20313 GCA_964533795.1 uncultured Candidatus Bathyarchaeia archaeon | reverse complement strand
ATCGACGGCTTGAAGCATGGGAACATCGAAGCGTATACATCTGTTTTAACAATTCTCGAAACAGCCGCGGTAGCAAGTAGAGGCTATGAGAAAGGCGTCAGACTGCTTCAAACAAATCAGGCGTTGAGTAGAAGAAGGTTGATCGGAGCTCTACTGAAGAGGCTACTCAGCCTAAACATTCGTCTCATAAATTTGCCAGGAGACACCCGTATGAAACTCCTTAGAGAAGACTTAGTTATGCCCGCGATATTCCCCGAGTCGCTATCGATCGCCCTGAGAATAGGCATGAAATCCTTCGACCTGATCCATCTATCAGCCGCCAAATATGCTAGAGAGGCTCTTAATGCGCCTATACAAGCCTTCGTGACAGCCGATGACGATTTTCTGGATCAAAAGGACAAACTGTCCAAGATAGCTGATTTCCCGTTCTTATCACCCGATGAGTACGCTTCAGTCTTAGGCCTCTAATGGATCTACAGTGTTCTAGTGATTCCCAAACTTGCGTTTGAGCTATCTGAGACGGAGGCTTATCACGCAAATGAGCTTCAAGGTTAGTAGAGCAACCGCAGAGATGGTCAATGAGCTCGCTAAGAGAGGATGAAAACTGTGAGTTGTTCGAAGGTCGGTTTTCCGGGTTCCATCACGCAATAGGATTAGTGAAACTGTTCGGGCACTTTCCTCATGAGATGGACTATGTGGCATATCGCTGCTGACAAGAAGACTCTAGCTGAAAACAAGAATAACCCATAAGGCTCTCTGCACAAGCTCACCCGAGAGAGCTCACTTGTACATGCCTGCCAGCTGGGCGCCTGGTGCAGTAATCTCCAGCAAGGATTCCAGTTTTCAAAGGTTCAGTATGCTTAGAGAAACAGATATAAAGATACTCGTATATCGAGATATTGGTGGAATCAGTGGTAACAACCGTGAAATTGGATGAAGACAGAAAGCGAGCCTTGGACAAGTTCCTTGCCACATTAGTTGTTGAAGAAGGGGTTAAGGTAACGCTCCAAGAAGCCCTTGGCCTCATGGTTGATTATTCACTCGAGAACCGCGACGAGATTGCGAAACGAATCAAGAAGCTACCACCACTCGAAGAGGATCCGGCTTGGACGATGCTGGAGGAGCCGGATGACTGGGGTGTTGAAGACACCTCAGAACGAATAGACGAATATCTTTATGGCGAACGCGATGGCAGTGTTCATTGACACAAGCATATTCGTAGCCGCTAGGAATAAGAGAGATAGAAACCATCAGAGGGCGAAGGAGCTAATGAAACGCGCTCTGACGGCCGAATTCGGGGTAATTCGCACATCCGACTACGTGATAGATGAAGCTGTCACCACAGCCCTAGCGCGAACGCGCAACCATCAGATAGCAGTCAACACTGGAAAGTACATTCTAGACTCGGAGAGGATAGAGAAGCTCGCAATATCGGGAGAAGACTTCAAGCTTGCATGGAGCAAGTTCCAGACTATCAAGGACAGATTTCTAAGCTTCACAGACTGCACATCTCTAGCATTAATGGAGAGATGTGGCATCGAACGCATCATGAGCTTCGACTCACACTTTGATGGGCTAGCGCAACGACTCTACTAGTCTTGATCGGCGTTCATCAAAGTTCAAATGCCTACCTCTCCCTAACTCGATAGAGTCCTAGCTCTATCCCCTCCATTCACTCAGCAACCTCGCGGCCAGATTAAAGACATACTCCGCGCTTTTAACCGCAGATTCAGCATCCTCACGGCCGAATAGACTTCTAGGAGGCTGCCCTAAGGTCTCCTCACCGTACATACTAGGCATCCTCTTCCTCATCAGCTCCTTCGAGATCCTCGAAACCTTTTCTAATTCCTCAGCGAGCCATGCTGGATAGAGTTCCTTCTTCTCGAGTAGTAGGTCGCTGACCTCATGTTGCTTCGGATACTCTATCCCAGCAACTCTTAGGACAGATTTCAAAGACAGCTCAACGCACTCTTGGCTCTGCCTAACCACATACGAGTATCTTCCTTTCTCGAGGAAAATCTTGGCCGCCTCTAGGCGGACGTTGGCCTCATCCAATAGAGCCTTAGCGTACTCAAACAAACTCATATCTGGATCATCTCCCCGAACTTGATGTCAGGCTTCAGGATCCAGTACCAGCGGCCCTCACCTACCTTCACCTTTTTGGCGCCTAGACTTGACAGCCTTCCGATAAACTGATTTGACAATTTCTCGAAGAAAGAGTTTCGGTCGAATAGGCGAACCCCATCCATCAAGACATCCAAGAATAGAAGGCGGAAACTTCTTGCTTCATCAGGCGTAATCGGAATGTAGGTCAAATCTATTGAATATCCCTGCTTCCTCAAGAACTCAAGCTCGTAACGAATGGACCGGTCAAACTCTAGAGAAACAAGATCCTCTATCCTCTTCGAGTAGCTGAGAGGCAGACCGTCTATTATGAGCAGCAGATCTATATCGCTGTTCTTCTCGGCGCGCCTCCTTGCAACTGAACCATAAAGGACGATGGAGAAGACTTTGCCACCGTACCTCTCCAAGATCTTTCGTACAAAAAGCAGAAGGAGTCTCACATAGCTCCCTTGAAGCTCCGTGTACCCCTCTATGTCGCTGCCGACAGCGTATACCGCTAAAGAAGGATCCAAAAGCCTATAGATGCGCTTTCGGCCAGCCTTGCTGAAAAGCGTCAAATACCCTGCTCTCTTAAGCCTACTCAAGACTAATCTAGCCTTCTGCTCATTCAATCCCAATGCTCCGCGTACTTGCTTGAAATCGAATAGGTCAAGCTCGAAGCAAGAGTACAGCTTGGCATAGCTTCTACCCAGCCATCTAGGCAGCCACATGGCGATCAACATATACGCCTTGTACACGTATATAAATAGCACATATTTCGACCTTGACCTCTTACTGAAAACCTAGCATGGAAGCCGGCTTGCTCAATGGGATCCTTAAACGATCTCAATCTGGCACGCGTTCAAATATTCTTTGACTCCGTCTATTACCGCGCTTGCGTCGTCAATGAACTCTTAGCAAGGAGAAGATAATCTTGAAAACTCCAATTCTCCTTCTCTTCGAACTTCATCCCATGCTTGGAATAGAACTTCTTCAAAACCATCTTCTCCATAACCGGCGCCGATCGACCGAAAATCTTCGCTAAACAAGCCGCGAACAGATCCGGCTTACGAGGAATCTCCTGCCTCTTCAGCGCCCAAAACTTTTCCAGATACGTATAAATGGCCTCCTTCGTACGCTCGCTCAATACGAGACACAGCGTTTCATCAATCGCGTCCAGTAAACTGCGCTCGAAAACTTCCGGCTCCATACTCGCCAAGCCCACCAGCTTTCAGAATACGAAATTAACCTCGCTTCTTAGGGAGGACCTTGCCGCTTTTCAACCTCTCCTTGCCATCCTCACCATTTGGTGAATAGACCAGCCGATAGCTCTTGCCATCAGCCTCAAACAACATCGTGAACCGCGTATCATCCTCTATCTCGAAAAGCTCCTTGAGAGGCTTAGGAATTAGAAGGTACAAGCTATCCCCAATCTTAGTCGGCTTCAACTCCAAAGGCAAACCAAACTCAACCCAAATCGTAAAATAACAAAAATTCCAATTAAATTGATTTCAAAAAATTCTTGAATTATCTTTAACTTTCTAAACAAATTCGAAGGATTCAGCATTACGACGGAATCAAGTAGTTGAGGGACCGGAGAGCATAATTAAACAATGAAAACGAGACAGCAAGCGTTAGCAATAACTTGAAGAGAATAGAAGACCAGCCATCTCGACGAGTATAACCGAGATCCGTGGACAATAATCCAGCCAAATCAACTATAACTTGAAGCCCAAACAAAGTAAAAACTTGGAATGGGAGAAGGTAAAGTAGCCGCCATTGATACCAAGAATCCATCAGAACAGCGCCGATCGAGATCAAAGCGAGCCATGAGAAGAGAACCCTATTCGAGCAGCCTCCAATCCTCATAAGCCTAAACGCGCCGATGAAACCTAGAAGATAGATCAGAGGGCCACCGAAGAAACCTCCAACGTAATACGTTATCGTGAAGACTAGAACAGTCCAGACATTGCCTAAGAATGAAAAGCTCATCGAACCCACCACCTCAATGTAACCCGAGGAAACCGCTGCAATAGCTCCTACGCTTGTAGGAAGAAGCGGGAGAGCCAAGAAGACCAAGAGAACCGGCGAAACACAAAACACTAGCACCATAACGGCGAATACGGATTCTCTCGTCAACTCAAGCTTTCGCGCAACATCAATTCTCCACTTCAAGAGGGTTAAGAGTAGATACGCTAAGGTAACCGCCATGACGACTCCCCAAGTCCAGCCATGAGTAAACAGTAGGAGGAAGCCCATCAAGACGGTGAGAGGAGCCCACCGAGTTCTAAAGCCCGCTTCAGACCCTTTGAGGAAGAAAGCGAAGAAGAGCATAACCTCAGACATAGCCAACCAGTTCGTAAAAATACCGGCGAACATGCCGACAGTTGTATGAATCGAGACAGTCGAGAATATGGAACCGAGGGCTGCGAACCGATCATCTTTCGTCATAACACGCAGAAAGACGTAGCTGGAAAATGCTAGAAGAATAGCAGGCAAGGCAGGCCCAATCTTGACTATAAAGATCGGGTCCAATCCCGTAGCCATCTTCAAGCAGAATAGAAGAAGCAAGTAAGGCGCTCGAGCTTCACCGACCAAAACCCTCCCTACGCTATCCCAATCATTCATCTCGATAAGCTTAGGGTAGTAAAACTTCGCAGTATCAACACCCAACAGCTTCTCCTCATAGAAGTATGGGTAATAAACCAAGTACACGCCAAGAACAAACGAGAAGAACAGGAGTAGTTTAGGACCATACTTAGCTAGGAAACCAAGCCGAATTGAGCTGGAGAAAACCGGGTCTTTCGTATCGCCAAATCCTCGCGAACTTGAGAATGGAAAAAAGGGAAACCTACGAGAGAACCTGAGAAACACCGCCTTCAAGATTGGAACTGAGACCCAAGCGAAGAGCGTCACTAGAAGCAGAAGAGGAGTAGCCCCATAAGCAATATTGAACAACTGCGTCTCGATCAAGGGCAGAATCCACCTAGGATCGCCGTCGAAAGGATAGTGGGGGTCAAAACTGTTGTAAACCCAAGCCAAAGAAGAGCCCAACTCAACCAGCAGAAGAATGAGTAGAATTCCAATAAGATAGATTGACAACGCTTTGCTTCTATCGACCGAAAACACATCCTTAGAACGCCAGACGCCGATAAACAGCGCCGCGAACCCAGCTAGAATAGCCAACCCAATAGACGGCGCATTAAAACCGAGAAAACGGACAGCTCCAGCGACCAAGAGAATCAAGAAAACAATCCCGAAAGATCTGCTAGGCTTAAGTCCTGAAACATACCCGAACAATTGAGGAAGAACAGTCAAGCAAGCTAAAGAGCCCAGCCACAAAGTGAAATCCTCCCCAGAAGAGAATATCGCAATCTCGATCACACGCCTTTGATAAGCCAAATAGTAAGCGAGCTGCAGGTAATTCGCGAGAATCAAGATACTGAAGAAGGAGAAGAAAGATCCGACGAGGAGAAACAGTGAAGAAAGGATAGTTGCCACTCCAACCCTCCGCTTCAAAACCAAGACCCCAGCGAAAAGACCAGCAAGAACCAACAAGACGAGATAACGGTAGTCAAGAGTGAACCTGGGCTGAGACTTGACGCTTAACTGAACAAAATCGCTAATCGAGCTCGCGTAAACTCCGTCTCCCTGAAACTTAGCCCTAACCTTGATCGAGCCCTTAAGTTCGGCGGGAACCTTCCAAACATACTTGAAAGCTCCATCCCCACTCGTAGGCGCGGAACCCAGCAAAACCCAGATACCATCACCCAAATCATATTCAAAATAAACCGTTCTATTCGGAACGCCGAAGTTCGCGCTATCCTTCAACCAGCCCAAAAGCGTAGTAGAACCGCCTGAGAAGAGGGACCTCGGATCGACTATCAAAGTCAAAGTTGTGAAAGCTGAAGCTGAAAGAAGATTAACAGTGGCGCTCCCAGACTTAACGATCTCATATAGGCCGAAGCCCTCCTCGAAGCCCTCAAAGAGTATTGGAAGACTGTTCTCAACAATCAACACCGAATCGATGAAACCTTCAAATATCATGTTATTACGCTCAACTTCTCCAAGCCTAATTCTAACAACGCTGAAACCGCGCACAACAGCCTCAAAGCCGGTCGACTCACTCGTCCCAACAGAAGTACCATTCACGTAGAATGAAGCTACAGACCCACGAAGACGAATACTATAACCATACCACCAGCTCGGATGCCAAGCCTCCTTCACCGTAAAGACAGCCGACGCTTCGCCGAAAGGATAATAGAACAGAACACTCCGGTCACTGGTCAAACGGATCGAGAAGCGAACAGCTCCAGCCGTGTCGACGAGGTCGAACGTGAAGAATACGCCAGCGGGGAAAGTTGAGAAGCGAATCACTTTAACCCAGATTTCAACAACATACTCGCTACCGTTCTTCACAGTGATGCTGAGATCACGTGAAACATAAGCGTAATCGCTTCCAGTAGAACTCTTAATGTAGAGAGCGCCGCCGCTCGGCGCCTGAGGAGCCCCTGCAACCGTACACAGCCCATGATGAGAAGGTTCAAGCGATACCGAGACCAAGAGAACCAGTAAGATTAGAAGAATCTGAACGACGCGAAAGGAAGACGGCATAGGATCAGCCTTAACTACGACCGATTAATCAGAAACAAATCCTACTATTAAAAATCTAGTATCAAGAAAGCATACCCATAAAAATGCCGGTCACTGCGAAGACGAGGAAGTTGAAAGACGCTATCGCTCAAATCTTAATTAATCAATCCAGACACGATATCATTTGCAGCATTGGAGATACCCGATCATGAAGGCAGCGATCCTGGCAGGCGGTCCTGGTAGCCGACTATACCCAATCACATACTATGTGCCAAAGTGCATGATACCTGTAGCCGGGAAGCCTTTTCTAGACTATGTCATCGAGTACTTGCGGAAGCATGGAGTCAAAGATATCGTTCTCCTCCTCTCGAAGGAGGACCATGAAGTCTTCCAAGACCACTACTCGCACGGGAAGAAACTGAACGTAAGATTATCCTACTCGGTTGCTCCAAGAATCGGCACGGCGGGAGCCCTGTACGCCGCGAGAAAAGAGTTCGATGAAACATTCATAGTCTATTATGGAGATGTCCTAACAGACTTCAACCTGACAGAGATGATAAGATTCCATAGAAGAAAACATGCTTTATGCACGGTTGCTCTAACGAAAAGTGTGCCAATAGATTATGGGGTAGGCAAGATAGACGCAGCAGGGCGTCTCGTTTCCTTCCAAGAGAAACCGGTTCTAGAAGAATATCCTGTAAGCATGGCAATCTACATCTTCGAGCCAGAAATCCTCAAATACTGCAAGCCGAATCGAGACATAGCCTCAGACGTAATCCCAACCTTAATCGAGAGGAAGCTGCCGGTCTACGGATACGTGACGGACAGACCCCACCTTGACATAGGCTCGTTCAAGCACTTGGACATGGTAAGAAAGATACTCTCTGAAAAGAAGAATAAATGATGAATGCCAGCGAAGCTAGGATCTTAAACCGCCGATTATCCGCGCGGCGGCAGAAGAGAATACGCTACCTGAAAGAACAATCGTCATAAGAATGAAGCCAGCTACCGCGATCTTAGCGAACGATTGAAGCATACCGGTTTCAGCTACTAGAAACCCGACTAAACTCAAAACCCATAGTACAGAGAGAGGGATGAGAAAAGCGAGCTTCAAGCGAGATGTCCTACCCCTCGTTGCGAGCATTATTAAGACCAGGAGAACGGGCGCGAAGTAGACCAAGCCGAGGATGAGACTAGCTGCAGTTATCGCTAAAGCTGCGCTTAAGATCTGAGCCTCCATGAAAGCCGAGAAGATCGTGTTGCAAAGGTCTGTCGCGAAACTCAATGGGTATAGGAGAAAGTTGAAGGATTCGCTGTAATGTAGGCTCTTCTGGGCATACTCGCTGATAGAGTGGCCCCAGTCTCTAAAGAGAGCAATACTCAAGCTTGTCGCGAACGATAAAGAGGCGCTGGAAGACTCCTTATGGTCGAAGTCCCCTGACCAGTAAGCCTTCACGTACACAGTTCCAGGCGGAGCCGAATCCCATTCATACCAATACTTTCCTTCAGAATCCGTCCGCACCTCAGCAAGCTCACTCCAAGAATCTCCGTCAAGGCTGTAGTAAAGCTTCACAACAGCGTCCTGATGCTTAGGCTCAATTGAACCCGAGATTATAACAGGTTCTCCTTGTACCTTGGTGTCTTGCTTAATGTTAGAAAAGATTCTGCTCTCAGCTTTCTCATAATTGAAGTTGGCTGTAAGCGTATGAGGCTTGTCAACGATCAAAGGAGAGACTATACTCGACCGGTCTGAGCCATACCAACCCTCCAAACTGTACGCCAAAGATCCCGCCTCGATCTTCAATATCCGAATTGAAAACGAGACGGTAGCTCCAGAATCGAACCAAGTGGAATAGCCGTCTGGAACTGTAGTATTGAGTGAGATACCGTTCACATTCAGTTCGATGACCGTGCCGTTAGGTAGACCAGCGGCGTTAAAGTGGACTTGATACTGTTTCTTATAGTTAGCCTTGACGTGTTTAGGACTATCCATCAAGACCGATAAAGAAGTGTTCGAGGTCTGCAAGTCTCCTGTCCAATCCGTGAAGACATGCCTCGTACCATTCCAATGGTCAACTTCAGGTTCGATTGAGATATACGCTGTTGAGCCAGAGTCGTACCAGCCTGCGCCGCTAACATTGCTGAAAGGAGAATCCGCGGTCAGAAGATATTGCGTTACGAACTTCGCTGTAAGAGTGATATTTCGGCTGATATCCACTTGTCTAGGGTTAGAGGTTGAGCCGTCACTCCATCCGCCGAAAGCAATCCTAACACCCGGATCAGCCGGGATAGAAGCCTTAAGCTGTAGAGCATGAATCCCAGAGGAGATTGGAACTTGAAGCCTCCCCAAGCTGTCCGTCCTGAATGGAAAGCCGTTTACGTTCACTGTAACATTGCTGCGTTGCGTATTCACAGTCAAGAAGTAAGTCTTCTTTTGGATAGACCATGAAGCTTCGTAGGTTCTGAAAGGTATCGCCGCGTAATCATTCAGTCTCAAAGTCCATCCAAGCATCACGTGCGAGTAATCCTGTTTGTTCATGTAGAGTATGCTGTAGTAGTATACCTTTGAATTGTCGACCATCAGGGTCCAGAGTTCATTCCAACCTGTTGAAACATTGATCTGATTCAATAGCGGGTAGAGATTGAACCTAGATGAGCCGTTAAGCATGTAACCGATACTGGATGTCATGTAAAGGCCTGGGCCATACGCGAACAACTTGTTAACAGTCTTCGCCGTAGCATTGATCGCCAGTCTTGGCATCTGAACTGAAGGAACTTGCACGGTCTGATTCCGAACGTACTCCTTCCCTGTGAAGCTGCCCGCCCACCAGTATGCACCGCTCGCATAATTGAAGACCCTGAGACCGAAGCCTGTTGAAGAATCCTTCAAATATAGGAAACCTATGAAGAAATCGTCCTTCGTGACATTCGCTAGAAATATCAGCCAGAGCTTGTATTTGCTCCAGTAAACATAGTTCCAAGGTTGAACAGCTATTTTCTGGCCTGAGAGAATCAAGTAGCCACCAACGTTTGTAACATTAATCGAATCGCCAGCGCTGGATTTGCCCACTGCGCTAAACTCAACCACATTATTCGGATGAGAGAAAGCGTCAGGAGCGAAATAGATAGCTTTAGATTGTTGAACATCTTGAGCTGAGAGAGGCTGAACGCATAAAGCCAGCGCCAAGGATAGAGCAAGCGCTACGAACACCAAGGATCTTTCGAGTCTCATCGATACACCAACAGTCCTTCTGTTTTCGCTATGGAGCTACCGCTCGCAACCCTACAAGAATCAAACTCGGAAGCTTAAGATTTGGAAGCATGAAACTGCGAGTTTCAAACAAAACAACCATTCATAAGCGCACAACTGTGTCTAAGCAAGCGCCGATCAATGAACAGAATTCAATGGCAGTACACTCGCGCAGAGGCTCCTCGAGGTTTATATATCCGACATCAAGGCACAACCCAACCCTAACCGCTTCCAAAACCCATTTAAGATCGCTAACCGAACTATCGTTCAAGAGCGCGCGATAGACTTGAAGGCTCAAATAGCGATCACACTCGTTTTGGCGCTAAGTCTTGCGAACCTCAGAGCGGCCAACGGGGTTCAATCCACAATCGTTATTCAACCATCGATAGCGGACACATACGCAAACAGCTTTGACGAGATAATCCATAGAGCCCCAGGACACGGCGAAGACCTCGGCATGTTCGTTGGAAACGTCTACTTCGCACCGGAGAAACTCTACGGAACAGCGCGCTCATACATCAAATTCAATCTCACAGGCGTCTCGGGTGACGCCGAGGTCGTAAAGGCTTTCCTCACGCTTTACATGTACCAAGCACCCGCCTCACCACAAATCTACGAGGCGCATAGAATAACTTCAGATTGGTCTGAACACTGGCTTAATTGGACCGTTCAGCCGACCTACGTAGCATACGCAACGAATTACACAACGATAAGCTCAGCGCAGAGCGCTGGCTGGATCTCATGGGACATTACAGAAGACGTTAAGGCATGGTATTCAGGCGACACTCAGAACTATGGAACACTATTGAAGATAAAGTTCGAGCGAAACGCTTCAGACGAAGTGGCAGCCTTCTACCCTAGAGAGATACGCTACCCCGACTTGAGACCCAAACTAGAAGTGACCTTCGAGAGCGAGGTCCCGATACCTGAACTCGAAACCTTCATGCTTCCAGCTGTAATGGCTTTAGCATTAATCCTAACCACGTTATCGGTAAGAAGAAAGCACCAGGATCTAACTGCGCTTCCTTCTTCTCAAAACAGCTAGCGACAACCACAAACCCAGAATCGAGACTGCCGGCGCAACGTACAATGAAAACTCAGGGATAGGCTCATTACTCTGCTCAAGATAGAAATCATACTGTGTAGTCGAACCATTCGTCACCGGGAGAAATGTTGAACTACTATTAAAACCGACAAGTGAAGCTGTTAACGTGTATTCTCCAACAGGCACATACATCATATAGTAGCCGTCACCCGCAGTCGAAGTGCTTTGCGTATAAGTCCCATTAGTTACAGTCACATTCGCCCAAGCTAGAGCCTTCAGATCCCCCATGTAGTTCCGACCGTAAACGCGGCCATGAACCATGCCTCCGCCTACGGCAGCTCTCGACTCTGAAACATGATCAACAAGAACGATAGCGCTCAAACTAGCAAAGAGCACGCACACTAAGAGATAGGCTCGATACTTCAAATCCAGTCTTGCCTCGGGTTCTATCAAGCATCGAGATAATAAAACCTTTCGAGACACATGAAGATATAAAATCTCGAAAACCGTTTTTCGGCTTTTAACAGATTGCTTTCAATCAGCCTCGGTCAAACAAGAGGAAATCTCGTAGACCGCCATCGTATCGACAGAAAATGCTTAAAAGCTGACGAATACTTGACAACGGCGACTCCTAAGAGCAGGCTAGAAAGAGAGATCGTCGTCAAAACAAAAACGGACGTCGCCAACATCATTCCGGAAGTTGACTTTAAGAACTCGGCGAGAGTCATCATCAATATACTCGCTAAGAAGAGGGCCGCCAAGCTCAATACTGGCTTTCGACTTGAAAGCATCCTGCGCCTACCCGCCAAGAGCAGAGCTATCAAGAGCGGCGGGAAGAAGTAGATGGCGCCGATCAACGCAGAAGCAACTAAGCCAGCGACAAAAGCTCCCAGCTCAGCGTTGAAAGCAAAAGGCCTCGACGCCAATTCTGCTATACTCAGAATCTTGATGAGCGGACTCAACAGAACCCTAAGCGAAGATCTTGCCCCCGAATCTCTCGAAAGGTATTCAGCAACGCTAGGGCTGAACGAATAGTAGAGGCTATCAAAAGCCTTCATGAATTGACCACCAGCGAAAGTCGGCAAGATCCTCGTATCTCTAAACCTCCTCAACAACTGAACCTCAGGCGAGAGCTCAGAACCGTACGTCGCTGTAGCTATCAAACACCCTGAGTTCTGAACATAGATCGCTGTCAACGTGTCTCCATTCCTCGCAACAATAGGCGATTCAACCCTTGACCCAACGGAATTCTGCCAATGGCTGAAACTATACCTACTCCACTTCACAGTAATATTCACAGGCACAACAGCGAAATGGATAGACGTACCAGATTCAAACCAACTCGAATAGGTGAAAGACGTCGTTCCGTTATGATAAACATTGTTCACAATAATCGATATCGAAAGATTCTCAGGCAGGCCCCCAGTTGTGAAAGAAAGCTGATACTCAGTCTTCCATTCGGTTGAAAGCCTCTTCGGCGAATCCATCAAGATCGAGCCACTCGATTCGTTTCCAGCATAGTCCCCACTCCACCCTAGGAAAACCCTCTTCGTCCTGTTCTCATTCTCAATCGAAGGAACCACTGAGAAGCCAGCACTTGAACCGGAATCATACCAGCCCTCTCCTTGAGGCTGCCCGAAGCTTGAATCGATCGACAGATAATATTGCAAAGTCCAAGTCGCATTTAGCACGTAGGGAGAATCCATAGTGAACGTAAAGCTCTGAGAGCTTGAATTGAAATCACCTGACCAAGACTTGAAGACCATCCTACTTTGATTCTCAACAACATTGCAAGGCGAGATCGCGGAGGCATTTGCCGTAGCCCCTTGATCATACCACCCCTCCCCTGAGATCACGCCGCCGTTCCCGTTAATCGTCAAGTAGAATTGAATCCTATACTCGATCGAAAGGCTCGTGTCCCCGGAAATGTTGATGCTTCGAGGGTTGGAGAAGTCTCCGTCAACCCAACGATCGAAGAGCCCACGACTTCCTTCTGAAACCTGAATGGGAGATTGAGCTTCAACATCGTGAACGCCTGGAAGAACAGAAACCGTGACAACGCCATTAGAATCAGATTCAACCAAGGTCCCGTCTATTGAGATCGAAACAAAGCTGAGTTGAGTCTCGATCCTTAGCGTATAGCCCACTACAAAGGATATCGCTTGCCCATTGTTAGTCTCTACGTACTCAGAGATGACCTCCGTCGCGTCCACGATAACCGTGAAGACATGGCTACCTCCAGTAGCTGTCCAGACTGCGGTCAACGTTGCGGATCTATCAGCGTCAAGCGAGAGTTTGTAAGAAGCGAGTAACTCACCATTAAGCTTCAGGTAGACGTAGAAGTTGGACGCGCTTTGAGCTCCAATATTCTTCAGTGTAATTGTGAAAGTTGTGTTGTCTCCAGGATGCGGATTTTGAGGGTTCAAACTCAAATCTGTAATCGTTAGATCTGGCATTGGTCCACGTCGATCCACGAAGATGAGGTACGATGAACCGTCGGATGAGAGAATTGAAACTCTCACACTCTTTGTGGAATCCGTGAAGGTTTGGCCGATTTGGAAAGCCGCATCATTAAGCGTTGATGTCGACGGATTCGCATCCTTCACTTTGACTATTCCATGACCTGAACTTAACATCTCGTCAACATAGCTAACCAAGACGCCGCTACTCGGCAAATATTGATCGAACCCGATTTGCTTTCTAACCTCGATTAAGTAGTAGGTGGTTGAAGTAACAGGTAGCTTCGCAGCATGAAGAACCGCTCCGGAATCCTCAAGCGGATTCAGAGTCACATTAATGTACGTATTTGTCGCGATTGATTGAACTCGATTTGTCCAACCCAATTTTATCTTTCCCCAAGCCATAAAGTGAGGCGGACTCGATCCTGGCGGGATGCCATTTGACGTCCCTAAAGCCATCAAATCCCATCGGCCAACATACTCAGCGTTAAGGTCGCTCTCATTATAGAGGTCGGGCATCCCTAAGCCATGAGCGAACTCATGCGCGTATACGCCAGTCGGGTCAAAGCCTGAGATTTCAGCTTCAGGGACAATCGAGACATCATCGATCCCTACACCATCAGCATAAATCGGCGGGCTCATATAGTAGTGAGATGACCAGATGTCGGTCGAGACATGAGTAGTCTCTTGACCATAACCAGCGTGAACTATCATCACATGCTTATACAGCTTGAAATTCACGTAAGGGTTCGCCGCGTTTATAGAATCTTGAATTAATTGATATCCTTTCACATCAATACTGTCCCCTGAATCCGCACCGTAATAAGCTAAATTCTTTGAAAGCCTTAGCCAATCTGTGCTGCCGCCGGTAACCCAAGTGATATTGTATGATGACTCGACGAAGTAACTGTTCACCTTTGAGAAGAATAGATTTGAAATATCGGTCGTGCTCTTGGTATGATTCAGATCCGTGAACTCGACCAATATTAGGATTGCAGACTCAGCTCCAGAAACTCTTTTCACATTAGCTACTCTATCTACGCTCGTCGCGTAATCGGTTGTTGGAAAGTAGGATGCGTCGCTCAAATCATATGGAGGAACGAACTCTCGATCATAGCTTCCGGCATATGGAGCATACAGACCAAAAACTCCACCGTACAGACTTGATGCAAGTAATGCGAGTAAGACGCAAACCAAAGACTTGAAAGGCAAATTACTGTGACTACTCATCTTTAATTACTCTTGCGCGCCATGCAGATCCGAGATGACTGCATCCTAGCGCTTTCGAGTGATATAATTCTTGAGGCATAAAGCAGTGTAAAACAGCTCGTAGACGCGTCCGGTTTTGCACAAGACTTTCACAAACGAAACTTCAGCCCTACCCGCTTCCTTCAACAACTATTCGAGAGAGCTCGCTGAGTCAACCAGTGATAGTATATATGCTGCCATTCCTTACGAAATAGTGACATTACGAGCTTCGAAGTACGAAACATGAGCAAGAAGATTCGGAAGGACGTAGTCTGGCGGCTCGGTTCCGCGAGGGACGACTACAAATCCGCTCTAAGGCTGTATGAAGTTGGAATGCACGCGAACACTCTGAATTTGCTCCATACCTCAGTGGAGAAAGCTTTAAAACCGGCTATACTTTCGACCGGAAAGAGATATCCTAGAGAAGCTGAAGGACACAAACTCAACCTACTTTATGGAACGGTGAGATCAGAACTACGTCTTCCGAGTAGGCTTGAGGAAGCGATCTTCGATCTGACGCCTCTTTATCTCCCTACGAAACATCCTGACGCAGCTTTCGGGATCTTCCAAAGTCTACGGAAGCGAATACTCTTCAAAGTATATTCGGAAAGTGGGAGAGATAATTAAATGGATAGAGAGAAAGATGTCAAGAAGATAATCAAGGACTATCTGGCTACCATATCGAAGAGGATCAAAATCGAGAAAGCCATCCTTTTCGGTTCATGGGCAAGAGGAGACAATCTTCAAGACAGCGACATAGACCTGATCGTTATCTCGCCAGATTTCAAACTTATGAGTCTCGAGGAAAGATTGACCCTTCTTGAAAGACTCTGGAAATTCAAGAAGTACGGACGTTCGATCGAAGCCTTCGGTTACACAGAGGAGGAATTCAAGAAGCTCAAAAGATACAGTTTGACGATACAGGACGCTTTACGTGATGGAATAGTCGTTCACTCAACATCGAGAAAATAATCCAACACCTCTTAACGACTCATCGCATTTCCAATTCCGAAAAGCTCAAGTCTTGTATGATGCTAAGCGCTTATGACCTCGGGGTGATCATGGAGCGCCTTCTCAAACCGCTTCTAGCTTCCAGCGGATTCCGCGCCGACTATTTAGTCTTTGTAAGGTTCTACTCTTAAATAGGATTCATGAGATTGTATCGAATACTGGCGGGATACGAGTGGCGCAAACCAGTAACAAGACAAAACGAAGGGTCACAAGAGCAGACTCCTTGATCTTAGCCTCCCTCCTGCCATTACTGGGAGTTCTGCTTTACGATTCAGAGTCCTTCATCTTAGGTTGGAATGAAGGGCGGAGCGGACTCCTCTTCGGAGCATTCTTCCTATTAATGGAATGGCAAGAAGCGAGAAACCTAATCACAGTCAAATTGACCAGGAAGCGGGAGGCCGCCTACGCCTTATGCGTAGTACTTCTCTCGATATTCTTCATCGCTGTGTACGCCTTCAATCTACATACTGTCGTAGCTGAAGCAGGCAAGACGCTCAATGTGCAGAACGACACCTTCCTCAAGAACTGGGTCTGGCTGTGGGAGTACATAGTCCTAGCAGCCTACATACTAGGAGTTGTAACATCACTGTTCAATGTAAGAAGCATCTCAAAGTTCTCCGTACCTTTCGTCTATCTCTTGGGAATGGCGTCAATATTGCTGCTCGACGGGGTCTACCCATATGAATCACTCGGCTTCCTGCAAGGATTGGTCCCGATGATAACGGAGATAGTCATAGGTCTACTATGGCTTTCAGGCGTCTACATAATGCGTACGCCTGAATTGAATGCGCCAAGACCATCGGTTCAAGTAGTCGACAATATGCTGGCGATAAGAGGAACAACAGGCTACATGAATCTACTAATGTACTGGCCTTGCGTAGGAATCTTGAGCATGCTCATATACTCACTCATAATTGTAATCTTGATGGTAAAACTGGAAGCCCCGCTCAAAAGGAAGATCACATACGCTGCTGTGGGAGCGGTAGGAACATTCGTCACAAACATCCTGAGGATCTTCTTGATAACATACTACGTGGCCTACATAAGCGTCGACATAAAGATCTTCCACGAGAACATCGGAGAGGTCCTATTCCTAGTCTGGATAATAGCCTTCCTAATGATCGTAACACAGTCCGAGATTTGGATCTCCAGAAGGCAACTCGCACGGATCAAAGCATCATCACCGACAAGGACGCCGTAACAATATTGCAAGTTTTAAAAGCTGTCGCTGATATTCTACTTGATATACATCGGTGAGAGATCATGGAGCGAGTCGCGACAGGAATCAAAGGCCTCGATGAACTACTTGGAGGCGGCTTCCCCAAAACAAAATGCATTCTAATCGTTGGAAGCCCAGGCTCAGGAAAGACTACGCTCGTTATGCAGTACCTAAAGAACGGCGCACTCTCTGGAGAGAGAGGGCTCTACGTCAGCATGGATGAGAAACCTGAGCAAGTCAAGGAGAACATGTCTGCTTACGCTTGGGAACTGGATAGGCTTGAGAGAGAGGGGAAACTTCTCTTCTTGGATGCCACCCCTATCCGTAGAAGAAAAAGATTCGGGCCACCGGAGTATACGTCCGAGACAACAGAAACAGGCATGGTCATCACGGTCCCGGAATTGACTCTGGGCGGCCTGATAAGAACGATCAGAAAGGTCGTTGAAGAAGAAAATATTGAGAGGATAGCTGTCGACCCGATTACTTCCGTGATGCTGAGGTATGACGAAATCCCGAAAAGAAGAAGAGCTATGCTATTGTTCTTCGACGCTTTAATCGAAACGGGCTGCACCGCCTTGGTGACGACAGAACTGAGAACCAGCATGCTGAATAGAGCATTCCAATTGGAAGAGTTCCTCTCGCAGGGAGTAATCCTACTTCACTCGCTCGTCCATGAAGGAAACGTGATTAGAGCAATCCAGATCGAAAAGATGAGAGGAATACGGCACGATACGCAACTCAGGCCTTATCAAATCGAGAAGGACGGCATAGAGGTCTTCCCGAAGGACAGGGTCTTCTAATCGAACCCTACTCAAAACCTACGCATCTAATCTAGTCTTTTCTAGCGTAGAAGACCAGTCCTTTACCAACCTCAACGGAGAATTGAACCCATTTATCAACATATCTTCCACGCATCTTCTTCACTCTAAGCCTTCTCCGCTGAACACCCTTCTCCTCGTACGTCTCAAACTCGATCACGCCGTCGGAGGTCCCCTCAAGCTTGGTTAGGACCTCCTCGTCCACGCCCGCCCCGACTGTGAAGAAGAACCTGCCATTAGCACCCTTCACCTTCGCGCCGATCGAATGAATAAATGTCACTATAAAGTCTGGCTTCAACATCGTGAACAAAGGAGCTAAAGAATCAAAGAAGACATCGGTCTCACCGCCCAAGCTTCCCAGACATATCGAGATCTTCACTCCCAAGCTCGTCAGATCCGTCGGTGATGATACAAAGTGCTCCTCAGTCGAAGGCTGACCCGCCGCCCCGGAATAACAGTCGATGAAGACGAGCCTCGCATCATCCTTCGGGCTACCGCCCAGCCCGAGGTCAACCATGTTCTTCCTAATCTTGGAAGGAAAGTCCGTATTCGTAATAAAGATACATGATCTATTCATCCGCCGACTTTGATCAACCATATGTTCTAGAAAGACTGTCTTACCAGAACCAGGGCTGCCGGAAACCATTATCACGCTTGAGGCTGGAATACCTTCCGGTACTAGCTTATTGAAGTATTCAAACGAAAGAGGTTTAAGTCTCCTACTCCGTTTCGCCACGAACAATCCAGAAGTCACTACCGGAATCAAGAGCAAGATAAGGAGCCAATTCAGTGAAGATTGGCTCAAAAACGAGGTTTTGATCTCCTTTCCCCCTGGACCTGAAACATCTATGGAATAGGATGCGTGATTTTGAAGAGTGAAACCTAGAACAGTAGCGTTATAATTCACATTCAAATCGTAGGCGCCTTTCGGTATTCTGACCAAGCTGAGGTTCCCACCAGATCCAGTATTCAAGCTAAAAACGATCGACGAGTCTTTAGAAACATCAACGATCGCTTCTTCGAGAGGTTGACCGAGGGAGTCGAAGAAGAATACGGTGAGATCATAGATCTCGCAAGTCAAAACTAGCTCCATATCTCTCAGGAGATTGACGCCCCCAACTGAAGCGACCAAAGTCTCATTCCAGTATACGGAAACGGAGTATGGACCGACCTTCTCACTCGACGCTAAGAGCGCTCTCGCCCATCCCGAAGAGTTTGTTCTACCCGCCCAAGCTCTTTCAGGTCCTAGAAGCACATAAACTTCGGCGCTCTTCAAAATCCTATTCTCTGAATCAACCGTTCTAACTTGGAGATTAAAGAACTTAGGGAGAGCGCTTGTCACTTGAAGACTCACTTGAGTCGCAGCACTCGGATCATCCCAATGAAGAGACACCGATAACCCAGCGCTCGTAACCAAAACCGAGAACTGGATCGTCGATCCGATCTCGAAAGCGTAGTTCGACGGTACAGGCGCCGCCAACAGGAACTCCTGAATTCTTTCATTGAGCGTAACGGCGACTTGAACCGCGGAGACGAGCCTTCTTGCATTTTGAGATGTAACCTCAAACAGGCTGACGTTCAGTACGCCTCTGCCCGAGGAACTGGCACTCAAGAACACTCGGAAGTTCGCGTAACCCGAAACCGGTAGCGAGTTGGGCAGAGACGGATAGAGGTAGAAACTCACCTCCTCATTGGCAGAAGCAGACCTCTTAATACCGTAGGGAGGCGCAGTACTCAGAATTCGACCATCATACTGCTTAACGCTCTTGTCAGTATGAGCGTAGAGCGTAAGTAGGAAAGGCGCGACTTCGGGTTCGCTATGAACGCTGATAACCGACGAAGAAAAGACTGCGGCGAACAAGAGAAAGATCATGACCGCCACAGTCGGCTTCCGCATACTCCTTCATCCTTCGAATCGTGATATCCCTTACGTGAAATATGAAACTTTAGTTGAACCAAACTTGAACCAGAAGACGGGTATACGTCTTCGTTCTACCATCATATTCAGCTCTTATTTTCGAACTCTTCTTTTATAATTCTTAAATATATTCAGGCGTTATCATAGCTATACATCGCTGGAGAGACAGTGCCATTTGCCTATTGACCCAGAGAGCATACGTTCGATTCTACTGGCTGTATCCGTGGCACTGTCAATTCTATTCTTCCCTTACGGGCTAAACTTCTACTATTTAATGAGAAGAGCGCAAGAATACGAGATCCCGAATCCGAACGGCAGAAAGAAGTACCCAGTAACAATTCAACTCCCAGTCTACAATGAACGTTACGTCGTAGAGAGACTGGTCGACGCATGCATCCGAATGATAGATCACTACGGAAAGGAATCGGTCCAATTGATGCTACTGGACGACTCAACGGATGAAACCACAGAATTAGCAGAGAAGATCACCGAGAGATTCCGAAACCTGGGCTACGATGCTACTTTCATTCACCGGGACAACCGCGAAGGCTTCAAAGCCGGAGCTCTAAAGAACGCTATGCCCGAAACCAAGCATCCCTTCATCGCTATCTTCGACGCCGACTTCGTGCCACCCGAAGATTTCTTGGAC
>CAZHMI010000026.1:0-20402 GCA_964533795.1 uncultured Candidatus Bathyarchaeia archaeon | reverse complement strand
TATTGTCAATCTATTGCGGAAATAATGGTTTTCTAGGAATTGAAGAGCGATTACGAGGGATAATGGCAACTCGGGAATTGTTGTGTATCCTGAGTGCGACATGATGCCGGAAATCCAAAGTTTTTAATAATGAAGAAACTAGACTAAAGATTCAAAGGTGGAATGTTTTTGTCGAGTGATGAGAATCAGGTGTTGAAGGCTATTAAGGAAAGAAGAAGTATAAACCGGTTTAAACCCGATCCCGTTCCAGAAGACAAACTTGAATCTATATTGGAGGCTGGAAGAGCAGCGCCTTCATGGACCAACACCCAACCCTGGAAATTCATAGTTATCAAGGATTCTGAAACAAGACGTAAGCTCACTGACCTTGCCTTGACTATAACGGGCATAGGCATCAAAGAGGCACCGGTGTGCATAGTGGTTGTCGTTGATCCCAAGGCGGATCCATACCACCACGTGGAGGACGGGTCGGTTGCGACTCAGAATATGTCTTTAGCTGCACACAGTCTAGGACTGGGAAGCTTCTGGGTAGGTGTACCGGAAAAAGGAGCATCTGCGGACCGCGTTAAGAAATTGTTAAGGATACCTAAATCTCACCGTGTAATCTCAGTACTTCCGGTAGGAGTGCCAGCGTTTACTCCGACTAAAACAAGGAAACCGCTTTCAGAAATCGTATACAAAGAGTCTTTCGGCAAGGATTAGTGATAGAACCGGTCGTTACGAGAGCATATTCTCTTTTTTCTCCATTAAGAATGATTCGTGAAGCGAGCGGTAGAGCAAAACCCTGGCTGCAAACTCATCTAATTGGCTATTCATGTGGGTTGAAGGATGTCGGAAACGAAGGCTAGAGCGGTCATTCTAGTTTCTTTGGTTGTCTTCATGGTTATGGTGGCTTTCTTCGGGTCAGGCAGGTTGACGATTGCATTTCAGATACCTCCAAAACTTAATTTTCCGCTCCCTATCCGTTTGACTGGTCTGCTCACGCTTATGTCAAGCATCATCTATTTTGGATGGTTCTTCAGATAGAAAGAGCCTTTAGATATTCTCATCTCAACGTATGTTAGCTTCTCGAAGGTGGGGAGGAGGAGCCGTTTAGAGGACCGATCATTTAGAAACGAGCCTCTTGTCGTATTTCCTCCCTTTCCAAACAGGTCCGATTATTCGCATCTGAATCCATGCTTATCTATTAGAGCGTGGATGTTGTTCTTCACCATAGGGCTTAGGTAGAGAAGTCAATCGTTTTCATGGATGTCAGAAACGAAAACAGCATAGATAAGTATTTATCTCTCTGTTTTTTGCGGATTTACTACTAGGCGCGAAGTCTTGGCTAGAGTGAAGGAGGCTTGACAAGGTCAATCTCATCTGGCGAGTCGTCTGATGCTCCGGTTGAGCGAGAGGTTTCGATGCTTCGATTCTTCGAGGCTGGGAAGCTTAAGGAAGCTCTTGAGCGGGAGAAGGAGCGGGCGGACGGGTATTTGAATCGGCTGAAGTACTTGCAAGCAGACTTCGAGAACTATCAGAAGAGAGTCAAGAGGGAGCAGGAGGAGCTTCTTAAGCGTGGGAGTGAACAGTTGATCCTGAAGTTGCTTAGTGTTGTCGACGATCTTGAACGAGCCGTCGAGGCTAGCAAAAGCTCGAGTGATAAAGAGGTTCTCGTAAGTGGTGTAGAGATGGTTTTGAAGCAGTTGCAAGCTACTCTAGCCGAGGAAGGGTTGAGCCAGATAGAGGCTGTTGGCAAACCTTTAGATCCTGAACTTCATGAAGCCATCACGACCGTTGAGACAGATCAGTACCCCGAAAACATTATTGTTCGGGTTTTACGGAAAGGATACTTGCTAAACGGTAAGGTGATTAGGCCGAGCGTGGTTGAAGTTGCCAAGAAACGTGCAGTATCAACTGAAGGTAGACAATCCAATTAGAAAAAAGGTGGAGTCGTTATGCCTAAGATACTTGGTATCGATTTGGGAACAACTAACTCCGCTGCAGCCGTAGTTGAAGCTGGAAGGCCGACGGTTGTACCGAGCGCTGAAGGCCCAACTATCGCAGGTAAGATGTTCCCCTCAGTTGTGGCCTTCACAAAAGACGGTCAACTGCTAGTGGGTGAAGCTGCGAAAAGGCAAGCAACCGCCAATCCTGAGGGAACTATCTTCGAAATAAAGCGTAAGATGGGGACCGAATATAAGGTCAGAGTCTTCGGCAAGGAGTATACCCCTCAACAGATATCAGCATTCATACTCCAGAAGATAAAGAGAGACGCAGAAACCTTCTTGGGCGAGAAGGTTGAGAAGGCTGTCATAACCGTTCCAGCGCACTTCAACGATAATCAACGTCAAGCTACGAAAGACGCCGGCGAGATAGCTGGACTACAAGTTGTCAGGATCATAAACGAGCCCACTGCGGCTTCTCTAGCATATGGGATAGATAAACTGGATAAAGAGCAGAAGATACTCGTCTTCAGCTTTGGAGGAGGAACACACGACGTAACGGTGATGGACTTCGGGAAAGGCGTCTTCGAGGTACTCGCCACAAGCGGCGATACCAAGACAGGAGGCGCTGACATAGATAACGTTGTGATGGAGTACCTGGCGAACGAGTTTCTGAACCAGACAGGGATAGACCTTCGAAAAGATAAGATGGCTATGATGCGTCTGAAGGAAGCGGCTGAGAAAGCGAAGATAGAGCTCTCAACACTGGTAACGACTGATGTGGATCTGCCGTTCATAGCCACAGACGCTGCAGGACCTAAGCACCTTCACATAACCTTGACTCGAGCTAAACTTGAGGAGCTGGCTCTGCCTATTGTGGAGCGCGTATCCGAACCTATAATGAGAGTTATTGCAGATGCGAAGCTGGAACCGAAAGACATAGACAAGATCATACTCATCGGCGGCCAAACGCGCATGCCTCTAGTGCGAAAATTCGTGGAAGACACTATGGGCAAGCAGGCTGAGCGGGGAGTAGACCCGATGGAGTGCGTCGCTGTTGGAGCTGCAATCCAAGGCGGCGTCTTAGCAGGCGAAGTGAAGGACATACTTCTCCTCGACGTAACCCCCTTGTCCCTCGGTGTCGAGACTCTGGGAGGCATACATACCAAACTGATAGAGAGAAATACCACGATACCGACTCGGAAGAGCCAAGTGTTCACAACGGCTGCAGACTTCCAGACAACGGTAACTATTCATGTGCTTCAAGGTGAACGAACGATGGCTGCTGACAACGTCTCCCTCGGAATGTTCAACCTGACAGGTATACCGCCAGCGCCGAGAGGGGTCCCTCAAATCGAGGTGACATTCGACATAGACGCGAACGGCATCCTGAATGTATCTGCGAAGGATCTCGCTTCTGGAAACGAGCAGAAGATAACGATAACAGCCTCGACTAAGCTTTCGGAGGAGCAGAAGAACAGGATGATCAAAGAAGCTGAGCAGTTCGCTGAGCAGGATAGGGTAAGGAAGGAAGAGGCTGAAACTCGAAACAACGCTGAATCGATGATCTACACAGCCGAGAAGACGAAGAAAGATTTCGAGGCGAAGCTCAACAAGACCGATATCGAGAAGATCGAGAAGGCTATAAGCGAAGTACGGGAAGCCTTGAAAGGCAAGGATGTTGGCAGGATCAAGCAGAAGAACGATGAGTTGGCGAAGGTTCTTCAAGAAGTTGGCGCAGTAATCTATCAACAAGCAGCTCAACAATACGCTAAAGAGAAGCCTGAGGAGAAGAAGGGAGAGAAGCCTCCAAGCGGGGAGAAAGGGAAAGTAGTCGACGCGGACTACAAAGTGGAGGACGAAGAGAAGAAGTAAGCAGGGTTCCAATTCCCATCCTCTTTGACCGGTCGAATTGTAATGGAGAAGAGAGACTACTACGAAGTTCTAGGCGTATCAAAAAACGCTTCTAAGGAAGACATCAAGGACGCTTACCGGAAGCTCGCCCTCCAGTACCATCCCGACCGGAATAAATCTCCTGATGCTGAGGAGAAGTTCAAGGAGATCTCAGAAGCCTACGCGGTCCTCTCAGACGATGAGAAGAGGATGCAGTACGACCGGTTCGGCCACGCAGGTATAGATGGAAGATACAGCTACGACGACATATTCAGAGGAGCAGACTTCGAAAGCATCTTCAGAGACCTCGGGTTCGGCTTCGGAGGTTTCGAAAACGTATTCGATATGTTCTTCGGAAGAAGAGAGAGGAGACCTTACGGCCCTCAAAAAGGAGAAGATTTGAGATACGACCTCGAGATCACACTCGAACAAGTCGCCTCTGGATGGAAGACTCAGATAGAAGTCCCTAGAACAGAGAGATGCGGCGAGTGCAACGGTTCAGGAGCAGCACCGGGCACCAAGCCGACCAAATGCACCAGATGCAATGGAACAGGCCAAGTCCAGTACGCTCGATCATCCGGATTCGCTAGATTCGTGAGGATAGAACCGTGCGATAAATGCGGAGGAAAAGGAACCATTATAGAATCGCCTTGCAAGAACTGCCGTGGAACGGGAACTGTCGAGAAGACTAGGAAGATCAGCGTGAGAATACCAGCTGGCATAGAGACGGGGACCTCGCTCAGACTAAGCGGGGAAGGGGAAGCTGGACTACGCGGCGGACCGCCTGGAGATTTGTACGTCGTTGTCCATGTGAAACCTCACAACGTCTTTGAGAGGGAGGGAAGCGACATCCTCTGCGAAGTCCCAATAGGATTCGCTCAAGCAGCCTTGGGCGCGGAGATAGAAGTCCCAACTTTGGAGAGCAGAGCGAAGATGAAGATACCGGCTGGCACACAAACCGGAACGGTCTTCCGTTTGAGAGGAAGAGGCCTGCCTGAAGTTGACGGATACGGGAAGGGGGATGAACTGGTCAGAGTGGTCATCAGAACGCCCACAAAGCTGTCTCAGAGGCAGAAGCAGCTTCTAGCAGAGTTCGCAAAGGAGACAGGAGAAAACCTGTAGAGAACAGCGCCTCTGTCAAAGACCAGCTTTTTTTAGCAGCCGGTACATCGCGTCGTACGAGATCGAGTAATCTGGATCCAGTTTCTTCAAGCTCTCTTTCAAACGTTTCATCTTTCCCACAAATCTCGACTTATCTCTTTTCTCCACAACGCTCAGCCATTCCTTGGAGCTTGCCAAGAATAACTTCTGGAACGCCTCGGCTTCAGGCAGGTTCATCTGGATACTCCCATAATGATTCGGATCCTCAGAAGCGACGGCTTCAGCCAGCGTCAGCAGTAACTTGTAGGTCGAGCCCGCAAACCTCTTCGCTTGCAAGAACTTTCCCGATCTGATCAATGTGTCGCATGCAACCAAGCCTACGAAATGTGGAAATGCCAAAGTTAAAGACATCAATCGATCATGTTCCCTCGGGGACATAGAGTAAACCCTCGCACCTCTCTTCTCCAGCCAACTCCCGACCCTTCTAGCGAGCTCCCTTTCTCTATCGTTGGTTGGCGTTAACACCCAACCCTGTCCTTCAATCTTCTCGGCTCCCGGACCGAAGAGAGGATGCGACCCTAGAGCTATCCCGGTCTTTATGTGCTCATGCATTATATCCACCACAGCCTCTTTCACAGAGCAGATATCCATGACAGCTTGATTCGGTTTCAGGTAAGGGCAGATTTCCCGAACAACGCTCCTGAAACTGTCTAACGGAACTGCGAGCAGTACGGAATCCGTGTGCTTAACCGCAGTAACATTGTCAACGATCGAAACATCAAGTTCCTCACTCACTTCTCTCAGCACGTCTCTATTTACGTCCGAAACAGTTACGGAGATACCCTCATGCGAAAAGAATCTTGCGAGCCACCGGCCCATTCTGCCCGCGCCGATTATAGCGATTCTTCGATGCCACGGCATATTCTATCTAAGCCTCTTGAGATCTCCTGTTCTGGCAGGGTTAAAGCAATTCTGAAATATTCGCGGTAATCGCCGAAAGCGGTTCCCGGGGTCACAGCTACTCCTTGTTCAAGAAGATTGAGGGCAAACCTTTCTGAATCTAAGTTATCGTACCTTGGGAATAGGTAGAATGGAGCGTCGGGTCTCGCGAACTGAAGTCCAGTCTTCGAGAGAACTTCACATGCTAGATCAGCGCGACGTCTGTACTCTTCCCTCATCCTCTCTGCAATTTGTACTCTCAGCTCCAGCGCCTTGAAAGCGGCCTCTTGAATGAAGACTGGAACATTGGTCACTGACATGAAATTGAGCTTCACTATTCTCTCTGCAAGTTCTTTCGATGTGATTGAGTAGCCGATCCGCCACCCGGTCATGGCGAACGTCTTTGAGAAACTCTTCACGAGCGCATTGTCGCCATTGAAGTCTAGGATACTCTTCGTTTTCACGAAGCCAATATCAGAATACACCTCATCTGACAAGATTGTGAATCTCTTATCAACTGTAGAGACGATCTCTTCGAGGTTCTCATCCTTCAAGGCTACACTTGTAGGATTATTGGGATTACATAGAATCAGCAGCTTCGTCTGCTTATCGATGAGCTTACTTAGCTCCTCGACGTCAATCTGCCAGTTCGAATCTAGCGCGGTTCTAAGAAACCTTACCTCTGCCCCGAGCGATTTCGCAATCAATTCATACGCTGTCCAGTGAGGACTTGGGATGACAACGTTTCCGCCATTG
Organism: uncultured Candidatus Bathyarchaeia archaeon; assembly: GCA_964533795.1. Taxonomy (GTDB): domain Archaea; phylum Thermoproteota; class Bathyarchaeia; order 40CM-2-53-6; family CAYOZM01; genus CAYOZM01. The sequence goes on along the minus strand of CAZHMI010000026.1, from coordinate 13,788 downwards.
TCAAGAAGTAGGTACATTATCGCGAAAACAGCCCACTTTGAACCGGGGGTGATTACTACACGATCTGGAGAAACACCGTGAATACTCGCGAGCGCCTCTCTAAGCTTCATCTCCCCGGCGCCGGAACTGTACTTCGTCTTTCCTTTTCGAAGAGCCTCGTAGGCGGCCTCAACTATTTCTCGCGGGGTCTCTTGGTCTGGATCGCCTATGTTGAGCTTCACTATGTTCCTGCCTTCTCTCTCGAGCTTTATCACCTTCTCGTGAATCTCGTACAGCATTCCGCTTCAGCTCGCTTTAGGGTAGGAGCCTAGGACCTTTACGAAGATCGACTTCCTCCTAAGACCTTCCAAAGCCTCCTTACAAGCTGTCTCCTCCTTGTGCCCCTCGAAGTCTAAGTAGAAGTTGTACTCCCATGGATTCTGCCTAGTGGGCCTGGACTCGATTTTCGTCAGGTTGATACTTCTAACTGCGAACTCCTGAAGTGCATTAAACAATGCGCCCGGCAAGTGTTTAACAGAGAACACTATCGACGTCTTATCCCGTCCAGAGGGCGGAGCGTCATCTTTCGAGAGAACGAAGAACCTCGTATAATTGTTCGGGCTATCTTCTATTGCTTTCTTAAGGACCTTCATCCCGTAGACCTCAGCTGCCTTTTCGCTCGCAATTGCAGCTGAATCTACAAGTCCTTTCTCTCTTATCATCTTCACACTGCCTGCGGTATCGTAAGTTGAGACCAGTTCGCAATTCAAGCTCTCCAAGAAACGCCTACATTGAGCTAAGGCTTGGGGGTGAGAGTACACTACCTTTATGTCGCTTAATTGCGTCTCGGGGCTGCCTATCAAACAGTGAACTACTCTTAGGTTTATCTCACCACTGACGCGGAGGTTAGATTCTAGGAGTAGGTCGTAGGTCTCGTTGACGCTTCCCTCCAGAGAATTCTCTACTGGAACCACTCCAAACCCGCTCTTTCCCTTCTCGATCGTCTCGAAGACGTCGCGTAAGCCCTTGCAAGGGTTAACAGATGCCTCTGACCCAAAGAAGAGAAGAACCGCTTGCTCGCTATACGCCCCTACCTCGCCTTGAAAAGCCACTCTAGAAGATTTGCCAATCCTGCGTACACCTGCATCCGGGATGACCTTTTTTTCTTTCGTGTCCTGGCGCTGAACAACTGTGCACATCCCTATGATTTCCTTGTAGACGGATATCACGTCTGAAACTGGCAATCCAAGTGTTTTCGCTTTCTTCGACAATTTTGCATAGACATCCTTCTCTCTTCCTTCGTCTCTTATCTGCAGTCCTTTTTCTCTCTTGAGAACTCCGATCTCTCCGGCTAACTCAACTCTCCTCCTCAAGAAGTTGAGGATTTCCCCGTCGATCTCGTCTATTCTGCGTCTAAGCGAAGAAATCTCTTTCACAGTTTATCTCCTCGACAAGACCTTAGGGATGTAGCCTGCTCGAAGCATATGATCTGCTAGGACGATTGCAACCCCAGACTCGACGATTGGAGCGGCTTTGGGCACTACACACGGATCATGCCTTCCCTTGACTCGAATCAATTCTTCCCGCATCTTTGCAAGATTGACCGTTTTCTGTTCTCGCGGTATGGATGGAGTAGGTTTGAAAGCTACTCTAAGGACTATAGGCATCCCGGTAGACAATCCGCCTAGGATGCCACCTGCATTGTTGGTCAAAGTCACAATCTTTCCTTTCCTGATGGCGTATACATCATTATTCTGTGAACCGGTCAGTTCAGAAGCTTTGAATCCCGCTCCAAATTCTACCCCTTTGACAGCGGGTATGTCAAATAGAAGCTTAGCAATATCAGCATCGAGTGAGTCGAACAACGGTTCACCGACACCGACTGGAACATTCAACGCATGGCATTCGACAAGTCCGCCTAGGCTCTCGCCTAGACTTCTAGCATTTCTAATCGCTTCCTCCATCCTCTTCGCGCAATTGAGATCGGGACATCTAGCTGAACTCTTGTACGTATTCCTTTCAATCTGCTCGATAGTGAGAGGCCTATCGACCCTTACAGATCCTATTTGAACTGTGAACGCCAGAACCTTTATGCCGACTAGGTCAAGAAGCTTCTTGGCTATTGCACCAGCCATCACGAATCCAGCAGTGACTCTACCGGAGAATCTTCCTCCACCTCTATAGTCATTATATCCACCGAACTTCATTCTTGCAGGATAGTCCGCGTGTCCTGGTCTGGGAGTGTCTTTGATCGACTCGTACTCTTCAGGTCTAGCCCTTTTATTCATAACGACGATGCATATCGGTGCGCCGGTTGTAAAACCTTTGAAGACGCCGGATAGGATCTCGGACTTATCTTCTTCTCTGCGATTTGAGACGATCTCAGTTCTCTCTGGGACCCGTTTTGCCAGCTGCTTGTCAACGTCATGTTCAGAAAGATCTAGCCCGGCTGGACAACCGTCGACGACGACTCCGATGCATTTCCCGTGACTTTCACCGAAACATGTTACCGCAAATTCTTTTCCAAAAGTGTTACCCGCCAATGATTTCTCCCCCTAATAATCTCAAGTCCTCATAAAATCTAGGATACGACTTATTTACGCAACTTGCATTGCGGATCTCGGTCTCTCCATAAGCACCCAATGCTGCGACGGCGCAAGCCATAGCTATACGATGATCGCCGTGTGAGTCGATCAGCGCGCCACGTAGCTTGCACGGACCCTCTACCGTAATATCATCGCCCACAGCAGTAACCTTAGCTGACATTCTGTTCAACTCGGTTACTAGAGATTCTATTCGATCTGACTCCTTTATCCTCAAACGCTTTGCATTCCGTATGATGGTTCTGCCGTTAGCGTAACAGCCGAGCACTGCACAGACAGGAGCTAGATCAGGAATGTTTCTCGCGTCCACTTGAGCCGCTTCCAGCGATTCGGTACCCTCGAGTTCAATACAGTCTTCACGAACTCTAAGATCGACACCCATCTCCCTCAATATCTCTACGATGGCTCTGTCTCCTTGAAGTGAACGCCTCTCCAGATTCGCCACAGTCACCTTAGAGGATGTTACCGCGGCTGCTGCAAGCAGGAACGCCGCTGAAGAGTAGTCACCAGGAATGATCCTGCTAAAAGGCGCCAGACACTGGCCGTGAGGAATGAAGAACTCCCTCATGTCTAGTGACGGTCTGACGGTTACTCGGTGGCCTTTCAGGACCTCTAGGGTTATCTCCACGTATGAACGAGATTCAAGCGTCGATGAGAGTCGAACGTAAACGTCACCTTTCGCTAAAGTCGAGGCAAAAAGTAGACCTGAGATGAATTGGGAACTGATGTCGCCTGGGATGATAGCCGTGCCGCCTTTGATACCGCCTCCGTGAACGATCAAGGGCGGTCGCCCGCTACCATTCAATGAATAGCAGACGACGCCTAACTGCCTCAATGCTACGAGTAAGGGTTCCATAGGTCTCTTTCTAAGGGACTCTCCACCAGTAAGCCTAGTGATGCCTGAGCAATGCGCTGTGATCGGCGTAATGAAACGCATAGTTGCAGCTGATTCACCGCAGTCTATCACATCTTTCGTCGTCTCAAGATTTGAGGTGCCGCACACAATCCATTCAGCTTCCATCTCTTCGACCTTAGCCCCGTACGCTCGAACAGCGTTCGCCGTTGCTTCAGTGTCATCGCACACCAAGGGTCTCCTAATCCTAGACTTGCCGTTAGATAGCGACGCCGCAATTACTGCGCGGTGTGTGTAGGCTTTGGATGAAGGCGCTTCAACGACGCCGCTTAGGCTGGAGCTCTTTCGAATGATTACTTTAGCCACCATCTGCTCTAACCACGTGAGCTTTTTCGCGATTCACTCGAGCTTGAATCACTTCACCTTCGTAAGCATTCCACGCCTCTTTGACCTCTCCGATAGAATCTTGACAGACCACAGCTGCGACGGCAGGTCCTTTCCCTGAGATCCCAGCTGCAATGGCGCCTGCCGCTAGCGCGTCGATAGCGACATTGATATCATGACCCAACGCCATAGAATAGATGAGTCCGTTAAATGTCATCGCTGACCAATATCTGCCAAGTAGCGCTTCCCGGTAGGCGACATCGACCAACGGCGTCATCATCTTCATTTTCTTTACATTAGACTGTGCAGTGTACGTTTTCGACGAAGGCACATGAAACAGAACCGCATAGTCTCTATGCACTCTGAACCTACGCTTGACCTGTTGAGCGACATTGTCCGTAACAACTATGTTGCCGAAGTAAGATGCACATGCATCGTCGAAAGCCCCGGTTATCGTCACTCCAGCATCCTTCGACGCTTCCACTCCCAACTTCACTACATCGAGATCGCTCAATTTCTTTTTCAAAGCTGCCACAGCGGCGAGCGAAATCGCATTTGCTGCGGCGCTGCTACTCTTCATCCCTCTAGCAATTGGGATACTGGAGGTAGTCTCAACATAAGCGCCAAGCTCTCCTTCCAGCCTGAATCTTCGCAAAACTCGCCTGATAGTTCTCTTTATCAGATTCGTACCTTCGCCAGGATCAGAAAGTATCCTGCCCTCTACAATGCCAGGTTTATCTGTCAGCTCAACCCTTGCTTTCGTCCATAAATCTACTCCAAGAGCAGCTCCTTTACCAGTAGCAATCGCATTCACAATGGTTGCAGCACCGTAGGCAATTGCTGAAGCGGACAACATGCTCACAACCCAGATAGCTCTTTCATCACTGCTCTCCGCATTACATCAAGTGGAGGCGAATGGCCTGTCCATATTTTGAAAGCTTCAGCACCTTGATGAACTAGCATGCCGACCCCCGTGATGGTCTTCGCGCCAGCAGCCTCCGCTTCGCTCAATAGTAGCGTCTTTACCGGATTGTAGACGATATCGAAGACCACCATGCCTGAAGGCAGTATCTTTCTCGTAGCCACCGTCTGCTTGGTCTTGGGATACATCCCAACCGACGTGCAATTAACCAGTAAATCTGCATCACGTAACGCTTCGAGAAGCGAATTTCTAGTTAACGATCCCGTTAAGATTTTCTTCCCAAGTCTCCTTTCTATGTCCTTCGCCAATTTGACGGCTCTATGTCGAGTCCTATTGAGAACGAATACGCTTCTTGCTTCTCTGGCTAGAGTGAAAGCGATAGCTCTCGCGGCGCCTCCAGCCCCTATTAAGACGATCCTCTTGTCAGATGGATCCACGTCTTGTTCTTCTAGCGCCCTCGCCGCGCCCAAACCGTCAGTATTGTAGCCGATGAGTCTTCCTTCATCGTTGAGAATAGTATTTACCGCGCCTACTTCTTGAGCCGCTTCATCCAGCTCGTCAAGAAACTTGATGATAGCGGTCTTGTGTGGAAGTATAACGTTGAATCCTCGAATATTGAGAGCTCGCATCCCAATCATCGCCGATTTCAAATTTCGCCGCGTTACACGAAAAGGCAAGTAGATACAGTTGAGACCGAGCTTCTTGAAGGCAGCATTATGCATCTGCGGACTTAATGAATGTTCGATCGGATCGCCAATGACTCCGTAGATATCGCTTTCCTTAGTTGGCATCGGTCAAGCGAACCCCATCAGATTGTAGATCTTCCTCAACTCGAATATCGTGAGTTGCCCGGTTGCGGACTCCAACCCCTTTTGAACTGAGGCAAATGTGAAAGCCGATCCATAGATGGGGGATAGGATTCGAGAAGGAATTCCCAATTTCCCCATGGCAAAACAAACAATTTTAGCTCTTCCGCGAACTCTAGAAATGAACGAGAGCAGCAAGCAATTGTCTTCGATCTTCGTTGCGCTACATATCAGCTTACATATGTAGGCGCCCGCATCAATCTCACGTTTAAGAATATTCTCCAGCTGAGGTTCCGGCGGCGTTCCATCGAAACCATGAAATGATATTATAGGTTTCGATCCAGCCTTTCGGATTTCTCGAGCAATGGATTCGACGTTTTCAGTCGATAGTTCGATATCAACGTAGTCGAAACCCTTCCCAGCTGCTTCGACGAGGATTTCTATTCGTTCTCTTTCGGTGCCTTTGAATCTGCCGCCCTCAGACAGCTTTCTGTTTGTTGCGATTAATGGCAGATCGGTTGAGTTGGCTATCCTCTCGAGACCTTCGATTCTGCGAAGGCTATCCAACCTGATTTCAACGTAATCTGCCTCGTATCGTTCAGCCCTTTTGGTGAGAGCTAGCGCTCTACTCAATGTCTCTGCAGGAACTGTGACAGCGATCTCTATATTCATCGCTCCAGAATAGACTCCTCTTTCACGAGTGTTCCGAAGTGCCGCCCGCCATGCTCAACACGCGCTAAGACTTCATCTCCAACCTTCATCTCGGCTACAGATTTGGAGCTAGCCTTCGTAACGAGCCTTATTGTCTCCGCATTCTGTACGATGGTCTTCAGCTTTCTTCCTTGACTTTCTGCTTCGATCAACATTAATGGTCTTCGTTCAATTTTGACTCGACCGACGTTAACGATTCTGGCACGCCCTTCTCTATTCGAGACGACCACTTCGTCTCCCGCCGTGAGTTCCGATAGGTACTTTGTCTTATTGCCCGGCGTGAGAACGTACAGAGATACAGGACCTGCATTCACTCGAAACGGCCTAGGCTCGACGTACTCACTTTGGTGAACCTCTGCTTGGACGAGGAACAACCCTGACGATTGACAGCCAGCTAGGATTCCTTCTCCCGGCTCCATCAAGTCGCAAGTGTCAACGCAAACCCTTGCACCGCTACCCAAAGGCTTTAGACTTGTCACCTTGACGGTCGAGAGTTGTATAGTTGATCCTGCAGCTTTGACGAGATTTGATGTTTGATTGATTTCGGATAGGTCTCGTGATTTGAGTAGAATTCCGTCAGCGCCTAACTCAAGCGCCTCAAGAGCGACCTTAGCCTCGTCGACGTTGGAAGCTACGAAGAGCAACCTGCTCTTTCCGTGTATTTTCGAGACAAGGTTCTCGAGCGGAATTATCTTCCAGTCAGAACAGGTGACTATCACGTAGTCCGCTCCTGCATTTGCGGCTTCGATAGCATTCTCTTCGTCAACCCTTCCTTTGATCTCCATTCTGACGCCGACCGCTACGCGTTGTTGTTTTGTTTTTAAGATCTCGTCCTTGTTGCCCGTTTCTAGAACCAGAATATCGGCATCTCTGGTGCTTGCGACTTTCTTTGCGCCGTATTTCTTGGCTAGGTCTTTATCGCCTTCATCTACTAACACAACATCGCAAAGAGCTACGGCTGATTGCAGAAGCAGCTGTTTCTGGTCTTTGGAATAAGACCCCTCGATTTGGATCCAAAATTCCTTCACGGTTCGTCACCGAGAAGCCCGAGAGCTTCTTCCACAGTAGCGCCTCGATGCACTATGGCTGAGAGAGCTTTGGTCATGCTGGTTGGATTCTCATGCTGAAATACGTTCCTGCCGATAGAAACGCCGGAGCCGCCAGCCTTGATTGAACCGTACGTCGCCTCCAAGACGTCCCTTTCGGTCTTGCCTTTAGGGCCGCCAGCAATGATAACAGGCACTGGACAGCCTTGAACAACTCGCTGAAAACTTTCAACGCTTCCAGTGTAGTTTGTCTTAACGATATCAGCGCCTAACTCTGCTCCAATTCTCGCTGCGAACGCAACCATCTCAGGATCATATTCGCTTGAGACGTTGGGTCCTCGCGGGTACATCATGGCTAATAGGGGGACTCCTAGGCTGTCACATTCATCAGCAATATCCCCGAGCTTCATTAACATCTCATGTTCTGTTGGAGCGCCGACGTTTATGTGAACGGAAACAGCGTCTGCTCCCAATCTAAGCGCTTCTTCCACAGAGGAAACCTTCACCTTCCGATTTGGGTCTGGCCCGAGCTTAGTGCTTGCTGAGAGATGAACGATCAGTCCGATCGAACCTGTGTTGACTGTTTTGGCAATTCCTTTATGGACAACGATCGCGTCTACGTCTCCCTTCGCGAGCTTGTCCACAGTTTCCTGCATGTTTACGAGTCCTTGAACGGGCCCTAAACTTACCCCGTGATCCATCGGAATAATCACGGTTCGTCCGTCATTCTTGAAGATCCTGTTCAACCTTTTCCTCTTGCCAATATCCAATTACTTCACCTCCCGAACGTAGCCGGTATTAACGAGATGTTCAGCGACCAGAACAGCACCTTTGGCGGCGCCCATCTTTGTGTTATGGGAGACGAGGACGTACTTGATGCCGTTCTCAAGCGCATTGTCCTTCCTTATTCTGCCGACAACGGTGCTCATCCCGCCTTCAACGTTTCTGTCAAGTCGAGGTTGCGGTCTGAAAGGATCATCATTCACTGTTAAGAGTTCCTTGGGCGCTGAGGGCAAGCCCAACTCTCTCAAGACGCTACTGAACCTTCTCATCGAATCACGAACATCTTCCACATCGCATCTCTTCTTTGTCGACAGGAAGACGGCTTCTGTATGTCCTTCTCGAACATTCACCCTTGTGCATGTACAGCTGACCTTAAAGTCGGCATGCTTCAGGCTTCCACCATCGTATCTTCCGAGGATCTTAAGCGTTTCAGTTTGAACCTTCTCCTCCTCACCCGGTATAAGAGGAATAATGTTGTCCACTATATCCAGAGCGAGAACGCCCGGAGATCTACCGGCGCCTGAAACTGCTTGCATCGAAGTCATTACAACTCTATCGATTCCATAATCGTCATATATCGGCTTCAGAGACACGACGAGACCCGTTGTCGTGCAATTCGGAATCGGAGTGATGAAGCCGCGCCATCCTCTATTCTTCTTCTGTACGTCGATGAGCTTAGCGTGATCGAGGTTTACCCCTGGCACAATTACTGGAACATCGCTTTCATATCTATGAGCTGAGGCGGTGCTTACCACTGGCTTCTCCCTTGCGAATCTCGGTTCTAGTATCTTTGCCTGCTCAGATTCTATACCAGTAAAGATCAAGTCTACATTCCTCAAGTCTAGGTCAGCGGCGTTCTCAACTTTCATGTTCAAGAATTCATTTGGAGCGTGCTCATCGCAGTACCATCTGAGACTTCCGGTTTTTTCATCTTTTAAAGCCTCCGCGTAAGTTTTCTCAGCGGATCTCTCTGAGGCTGCTAGCGCACAGACATCGAACCAAGGATGATGATCCAGCGCCGATAGGAATTGTTGACCGACAATTCCTGTAGCACCAACTACTGCAACTCTAATCATTTCCATCTCCTCTCAAGGATTCCCTGATTAGCGCGATAGCCTTCTCCCGGTCATTCCAACTGACGAAGACGATTATGCTTGAGGTTATCGTAAAGATGCCAAAGATGTTGATGTTGTTCCGGCGGAGGGGTTCTGAGATCCTTCCGACCACTCCAGGGGTTTCTTCAAGTCCAACTCCCTTTACTTTCAGGAAGGCTAGACCTTGCTTGATCGCCATTGCCAAGGTAGCCTTGTGCTGAAGAATTATCGAGTGTACTGGTTGTAGTACGTCACGAAGATGATCTTGCGGAATATATGCGATCAAGGAGTCGTAGTTGATCGAAGCTCCCAGCAGCGGAACCTTGAGATCGTTGATCTTTGAAACAATCTCTTGCATAACAGCTGGTTCCTCAGATATCCCTCGCCCCACAATTGTTAAAGATGCGACTTCTTTTTGGCTCGCCAACTCGCAGCACAGCTCTCTAGAAAAAGCACCTATGACAAGGGTTCCCTTCGCGTCTAGTCGACCTTCGGAATGATTGATCACCCTAACCGGAATCGACTTATCCTTGTATTTCAGCGCCTTCTTGTGAATAAATTTCGTACCCGAGTCAGCGATTCTAGCTAATGTTTCTGCATCGACTTCAGGCAGCTTCTTAGGCTCTGCTACCAGTTTCGGGTCAGCGGTCAAGATGCCGTCGACATCTGTCACCAGAACCACTTCATCGGCTGAGAGACACTTAGCAAGAATGAACGCAGTGGTATCGCTTCCTCCTCTTCCCAGTGTTGTAATCTCTCCATCGAGTGTTTTGCCGACGAAGCCCGGGATCACTGGAACAACATTCCTTTCGATCAAAGGCCGAACGTATCGATTGATCCGCTTTTGACAGGCTTCGAGCAAGGGAGCCGCATCTCCAAAGGATCGGTCGGTTATGATCGGCCAGTCTGAGTCGGTCGGATCAAAGTAACGTGACTTCACCCCTTTCGCCGATAGAGCTGTCATAAAGATACGTGAGCTGGTCCTCTCGCCCATTGAAAGTATGTCATCCAACTCCTGACGTGCAACCCCACCCCTTGAAGCCTTATTAGTTGTCTCCAGAAGATGGTCAGTCGTTTTTCCCATGGCTGAAACAACGACTACGAGCTTAGACCCCTTAGCGACCTCGTCCGCTATCGCTCCAACAGCTTTTGAGATTCTCTCTCCATCACCTAGTGTAGATCCTCCGAATTTTACGACCAGACGTCTGAGACGTTTTCTAGATTCTACCATAATTCTTTCAAACCACCAAGAAGCTCAGGAAGCCCGGGATGCGTTAAGAGGAGCTAGCTGAGCTCAGCTAAAGTAGAAATAGTAGTAGGAGTCAAAGAACGCGTTGCTCAAAGCGGTCCTCAGAGACATTCGCAATTCCCGGTTAAAGCTGTTATATGAATGGTTATTGATTATAAAAGAATTTCGGAGAGCTGAACTCATTGAGCTATCCCCCATGCATTAACAGGAATACATACTCAAGGCGGAGGTAGGCGGTTAGTGATGGACAGAAGTGTTTCTTGGTTATACCGGAACCCTTGATATGATTATGAAGATCGAGAGTAATCTTGCCGTTGTGGCAAGGCTTTAGACGCTCAGAACAATTCCAACCTAGTTCATGGTTACGCTAGAATCCTCTCAACCACTTCCATTTCAGAATCCTCTGGCATAGGTATCCCGGTCGCCTTCGAAGCTCTCTCACTTAGTGACACCAAATCGTTCCTGTCGAGATATTCAAGACCCCACTTCCTAGATCCTGCCATAAGTTGTTGAAGCCCAACCCCAACACGACCTTGTACGTAGCTATATAATCCTACAGCTTCCAATGGAATATTACCGAACTTATCTCCAAATAGTGACTTCAATTCAGATGTGCAAGCAAAGAACTTCTTTGGGTCTCTACCATATCTTTGGACGAAAGTCGAAGGTAGCTGCCCCTTTTGAGCCAATTTGACAAAGTACGCCGATTTGGTAACTGCTGTAATCGGAGCGCGTCCGAGAAGAATCGCCTTGACATATGGACCGTCACCAAAATTACTCATCGCTATCGCTTTGTAGATTTGCGTCTCGTTGATGAAGCCGCCAGCCATGACAATATCCGGTATATGTTTGCCCTTCTCCTTCAGGATCTCGGCGCATCTCAAGACATGGGCTTCAAGATAAACGGTTGGAATCCCCATCTCGTCCATCATCGATACTGGACTCATGCCAGTTCCTCCACCTGCCCCATCGAAAGTAACATAGTTGAGCCTTGCCTCAGACGCCAATTTCATAGTGAAAGCCACAGCAGCTGGTCTATACGCCCCGGTCTTCAAGCTTATGTGTTTGATTCCTTGGCTTCTAAGATCGTCTACATCTTCTAGGAAACTCTTTTCATTGGGCATACCTACTCTGCTATGCCTCTCGAATGATCGGATGACCCCTTCCTTGAAGGCTTCTTGAATCCTCGAGTCCTCAGGGTCTGGAATCACGAAATATCCTCGCTTCTTTAGCAGGATTGCTTTTTGAAGGTCGGTAATTCGGACCTCCCCGCCAATCGCTTTGGCGCCTTGACCCCATTTCCTCTCGATTATGTTCACTTCTAGCTTCGAAGCCGCATAGATGTCTACTCCAAGTCTCTGGTCTTCCACATTTGTTTGCACTGCGATGTCCCCATACTTACCGTCCCAGAACCCTTTGAAAGCGTCTACCCGGCGTTTCATCTCTCTAGAGTGTACCACTTTTCCCTTCTCCATCTTCGCTTCCGGATCCATTGCGCAGACGTTTTCGCCCACAGTTATTATTATCCCAGAAATAGCCGCGCCAATCGCAAGACCTCTCCAGTATGTTCTCGCCACGTCCGTCGAACCATAGGCTCCGATCAAGATTGGCATCTTTAGAGGAACGCCGCCAACACTAGTCTCAATGTTCACGTTCGGGAACATTCCCAAATTGGGGTCGGATTCAATACCTTCAGCACCAATCAGGCTTGCATGGATGTTGAAGTCTGACCAGTCTAGCCGAAAATCCTTTAGCGCTCCCGCCGTACTCCGTCCGAATCTTAGAGGATCTGGATATAATGCTTCTCTACCTCTAAGAGCAGCTAAACCGATTTCGCACAAGATCGGACAATCATCGATACAGAGAGGGCACATGCCGCTGGTACAACTCCTGTCTTGAACTCTCGACGATGTCCCAGTGGTAGATTTCGCATTCAAATACGAGGAGTTCTTAACGACTTCACTATTCAAGCGCATAGCATCCTGTATAACGTTCTGAACACAACCAAAAGCGTAGATGACTTAGATTTGTCAGATTCCCAGTTTCAGAAACTCATATAGCTCGCAACATCTCTTGCTTAACTGAAGGTGCTTTTCCAAGTCATTCGGCTTTCCGAAGACAGCTTTGCAAATCTTGCATTCTGGCATCTTTCTAACATCCGCAGGCTTTGAAGCAGACTCATACCGCTGTGCACATACTTAAAGCATGCTTACACTTTCGATTCCCTTTTTTTCACGAAATTGCTGCAATAAAGCCTCGAAATGTTAAATAACGGCGAATTCTAAGAAGCAATTATGACCGGTCTGCTAGAGGATAGACTAAACCTGCTTTTGCTACGGAATATCTGCGCAGGAAATGGCCTAGAGGTGAACTTGGCGTATCTGTCTAGGCGCTTGAAGCGGCATAGGAACACTGTTAGAGACAGGGTTAGAAGTTTGCTCTTTCACAAGATAGTTGACCGTCCGGTTGTACCTTTTCTGGGACTGTTCAGAGAGTGCCCTCTATTGGTTGTTGTTTACGCTGATCTCCCTGAAGATGAGAAAGTCTCGAGATGGATAGCTGAGGACAGTAAGATATTCGGTGCGTATAGAGTTAGGGAGGGCGAATATAACATGATGTTGTTCGAATTTCACAAAGATGTTTGGAGCTATCATGTTTGGAGGGAAGCCCTTGTCAGTGAAGGCAGGATACCTGGAAGAGGAGAGAGAACTCCGTCTAACGCTTTATACTTTTCAAACAAGCTGATACTGAAGTATCAACCTAGTGCAGCCATAGATCTTATAGAAGAACAGTTTGCAAGCGAAGGAGAGATTAAAATCAACGGCTATGACCTAGATGAACTTGCGCTCAAAGTGCTGAGGCATCTCTTGAAAGGTGATGGAGTGAGGGTCAATGAAAACTTCCTTTCCAAGAAAATTGGTATCCATAGGTCCACCATTAGAAGGAGAATCCTGGTGATGCAGGAGGAAGGACTCATTTATAGCCCTCTCTGCCGATTCCCCCTTTTCTTTACCCCGTCAAACCTTCTACTCGTCTTCTCGATGGTTGAGGTGAGGAAGCCTCGACAGTTCTTGAGTGACATAGCGAATGATCCGCATGTAAGCTTGGCCTACAGGATAAGTGAGGGTAGATACAATGTATTGCTCTTCGAATCCCATTCGAGCATCGAGGACTACCTGCGTTGGGAGAGAGCGTACGAGGACAAATATCCTGGTTGCTTCGGTTCCATAAAGAATAACTATCTCTCACCAAGAATGACGATCTCTATCGACCAACAGAAAGTGTCGCTGGGCGTAATAGAAGAGAGAATCAGACAGTGCAGAACATCCGCATTGGCCTCGCTGCTGGTTCCGAGTTG
>CAZHMI010000025.1:13495-20739 GCA_964533795.1 uncultured Candidatus Bathyarchaeia archaeon | reverse complement strand
GGAATACCGTGGGATTAACGCTTACAGGCAGCCACCCTATAAGGCAGCGGACGGCCCCACTGGGCATTATCTTTACCATGCTCCCAACGGCACCATGTATGAAGCCTCATACCCAAGCGGAGAAATTGGAATCCCAATAGCACGTGTAGCTGTGCCTAAAGATAAGGAACCTACCTCTGCTATCAGTATGAATGCTCATTGAGGTACCAATACTTCGGGATGGGCTACTATCGTGAACAGTTGCTCTACCAATTTTCCCAATAAGGCGACAAAGAGGATGGGTATCGGGAGGATTCCTAGAGAGATCACAGTTACTCTTCCTCGAAGACGAACGGTGACAAAGATCGTATCGGTAAGTGCATTAATCATACTAGCAGTGGGCGGTACGGTTGCCTTCCTCACCCATCCTGTTGAGGTTTTCAGAAACATCAAGACGCCATTCGAGATAGATTTCACAGAGAACATTCAAGAGATCTCATTGGTCTATGAGAACGAGACGCTGATAAAGCCGACGAGAATTAGCGGTCACGGAGGCGAGGCGCCTATGAGAGCCTATTTCGATCCGCCTGTGCTATTCCATTTCCACGCCTACGCCCCGTTCTACAATCAATCAGCAATCTATTCCAAGGTCGATAGCAATACCATCAATGCTTGGACCACCGTCGGAGTCAACAAGTTAACGTTCCAGATCACCTTCAAAAATCAAACAACGATTACATATGAGCATTTTGTGCAGGAAGGCTGTCTGTACACGCCAGACGGTTACACCTTCTACTACTTCCACGTAAAACCGGGAATAATCCTTTAGAGATTTCTAGCATCTGGGAGAGAGCATGAGAAGGAATCAAGGGGAATGAGATGAATGATGACCAGATATCTCCGTAAGCATTGGACAGCGTGTTTGCTGGCAGTTTGTCTGGCTTCCTTTCTTCTTCTCTTATTCCTTCTTGAGAATCAACCGTTTATCGCTGTCGACATGCCTGTTTCCTTGATTAGCTTTAGGATTGTAGCTATCTTTCTGCCGCATCCGGCTATCAATGCGTCTATCTCTGATTCTAATGGTATGAAGGGGATCTTGCGGGTCAAGGCGTAATTCGGTGGGGTCCATGCGATGTGATTAGCCGATGCAAAGCACTTGTAGACTAAGGAGATTTGCCACTTTGAGTTCTCGCTCACCTTTAAGCGCGCTATCACTTCTTTGACGGACTCCGGATTCGAGAGACGCTTTCAACAAGCCGGAAGTTCTAGGGCGCTTGCTCAGTATTGGAGAGCAGTCCAAAAATTGGCAAGTCAGAGTCAGTTGTCTGGGTCGCTTTTATCAAAACGGGGAGAATGTACGTGAATCCCGGTTTGTCAAAATCGTTAAGCTGATAATACGAAAATGAAATTGCTCGCGGGACTTCTCTAGACTTCTCTCAGGAACTCTTTTCCGAGACCCTCTTCAAGAATCTCTCTGATTCTTAAGACGAACTCCCTTGCATCAGAAAGGGCTGTCTGAGCGATTCCCAATTCTGTGGTGAAGCCTGTGTCGTACGACGCTTTTTCTCGCTGAAGCCTTTTCTCCACGAGCTTTTGGATGTCTTGGTCGGCAAGACTCTTTATCGTATTCAGCGATAGTAAGTACTGCTCATTCAGCCGCTTCTTCTTGTGCACGCAATTGTAGACAAGTGCGCACACCGTTGCAGAATGGTTCTCACCTATTTTCCGTACTGCCGCTAACGCAACTAAGCATGCCTGATACATCCCGTAGTAGCTGATCGTGACGACCCAATCGTAGAAGCTTTCGCCAGTGTAGCTTATCTGGAACTGGCTCTTCTGGTTACTCCCGAAAATCTGGTTTGCGAGACTGAGATTGTGAAATGCTTTTCGTAGATGTCCGAGAATGTTTTTCTCTTGCTTGTCGTGCATCCAACCTCTTCACTAGCGCATGTCGTTCGAAGTACTGCAGCGATTGCTCGCAAAGTCTAGGACTTTTCAGCCAGTCTTCCCACGTCGGTACTCGACGCTTTCGTCTGCGAAAGTTACGCCTTATCATGAGAACACCTTAGCAAGCAATTGGTAGTATCGCTCTTCTCCGAACAACACAACGCCTTCACGCAACACATCTTGCGCTATTCGTTTCTTCTCACGGAGCGCCGATTCGAAATCCTTCATGGTCATGGTGACTGCAGAAATTGGGAACCCGTACCTTCCTCTCACATCCGCGGCAAGCGCGTCAATGGATTTCATCAGAGCATTGAATGCCTCCTGCTCTATGTTACGATTGAGCAGATAGGCCCGTCTCTCGCGCGACCGGCAAGTATCCTATTTGTTCCTTCTCCAGAAGACAACTTGGCCAGACATTTGGTTCCAGTGCAAACAGCCTCAGGTCAAGCTCTTAAGGAGAAAGATAGTGAATATGGCTGTCGAGGAAATGGTCAGCTCCTCAGAGAAGGTGAAAAAGACGGGGCTAGAACCTAGTATAACAATAGCTGTTCGTAAAGTCTACGTTGAAACCTCTGTGATCAATGGTCTTTTGTCACGTGACTCAAGGATAGCTCTTGTTTCATCCGCTTTTTGGGATAGGGTTACAGCGGGGGAGTTGGAGGCTCATATATCGTCTTATGTTCTTTTTGAGTTGGGTGAGACGTTTAATGGAGAGAAAAGGGATAAGCTTTTGGACATTGCATCGGTTTGTATTTCGGATGCGCCAAGTGGCGTGGAGGTTGAGGAGTTGGCGTTGGAGTATGTTAAGAGAGCTATGATTCCTGAGAAATATGTTTTTGACGCGTATCACATAGCGTCTGCGTCTTTAGGCAAGTTTGAAGCCTTGGTCACTTAGAACTTTGAGCACATACTCAGGGAGAGGACCGAGCGGTTATTGGAAATGATTAATAGAGAGAGAAACGTTTTCATTCCCAGATTGAGAAGCCCTGAGGTGTATGTATGGTAGTAAAGAACGACTTGGAGAAGTTGAGAATAGATGTTGTCGACGAGCTGCACAAAGTTAGAAGGAAGCATCTGAATACACCTCCAGAAGAAATAGAGAAGGCAGCTGCCGAAGTCCTTGCGGAAATGGAGAAAAGGCGAAAAAACAAGCTGTCATAATCGCCGTTTTTCCTGATATTTTTTCGTGGTAATCATAAAACTGCAATAGATGTTTCTTGTTTAGCAGATGTGCCACTGCACATTCATCGGATAGAAATTGAATTCTGAGCATATGCCTGTAAGCAAGACTTGCATCCAATGTTTGATGCAGAACAATGCGCTTGGATACGGATCGTTTAGGTCTGCTTGGGATGCAAGCCTTAAGCCTAGTTTACCATGGGAGCCGTGGGGAGGAACCTCCTTGGCTTCAAAATCAAGAAAAGGAGAATACGCATATGGCGGAGGAGCAAGGTGAGTCTTTCTGCTCAAATTGAAAAGCTGAAATACAAGGCTCCGCCAAGCTTGAGCGTTAAGTTTATATGTATCGTGAGATGGAAACTCCGATGTGAGGCATCATGGAAGATTTAACAGAACGAATCATCGACGTACTGTCTGAGGGTCCAGCGACACCTGATGATATTTCACGAAGACTGGGGATAGCTTGGTCCACCGCTCAAGGGCAATTGTTGAGGCTGGTCGGTGAAGGGAGGGTCGCTTTGGCTAAGAAAGGCAGGGTGAACGTGTTCTACCTGCGAGGAGGAGGAAGACCCGCATTCAAGGTTCCGGCTTGGGTCAAGGTTAGACGGTTGAAGGAACTTTCAGAGGAGTTGGAGGATTACTTCCCGGAGGGACTTGGCGCGGCTGAGATCGTTTTGAGGGAGAGAAGAAGATTTTGAGATTGGGCTTGGACACGAGCGTTTTAATCGCCTCGATCAAGAAGAGAGGTGAGAAATATCATTCTTCTGCTCTTGAACTGAGCGAGACGGTTAAGAAGGGTGACCATATCGGGGTCGCTTCTTCTCTCCTGCTTATCGAGCTTCCGGGTGCATTAGCGACCACGAAGATGCCTGTAGAAAAGATATATGAAGCCGAGCTATCCTTGCAGCAAGGCTTCAACTTAGAGATAATGTCCTACGAGGACTATATCGACAGAACGCTCAACCTTATCTTCGAATTTAGAGATTTGAAGAGGAAATTAGGGATCGGGGCGGCTGATTTCCATCATCTAGCCACCTCGATAGACGAGGGATGTTCGAGTTTCGTTACAGTTGATGAGAGGCACCTCTTGAGGAGTGAGACTAGGAACGCGCTTAGGAAGCATATTGAGATACTTGGGCCTCAAGAGGCTGCTCAAAGAATGCAAAAGTAGGAGGCTGCTTTCACCTATGCAGCTTCCACGAATGTCCAAGCGCAACTTCGAATAGGTTGGATGATTGGAGAAAGCTTTGCTCTACTGTTGACTCTTTCGGTGAAGTATTCTCCTAACTTTTTTATATCTTCAGAAGTTTCTATTAGACTGCCACGCTTATGGTGAATGATTATGGCGGTGAAGGAGCTACTGGTGTATATCGATGGCGCCTTCTACCCTAAATCGGAAGCGAAAATCTCTGTTTACGATCATGGCTTACTTTATGGCGACGGCATCTTTGAAGGGATAAGATCATACAGCGGGTCCGTCTTCAAGCTTAAGGAGCATATAGATCGACTCTTCAGGTCTGCTCACGCAATCAAGTTGACTATACCTTTGACGAAGCAAGGGATGATAGACGCTGTTCTAGAGACGCTTCGTAAAAACAATCTACGCGACGCGTATATCCGATTGCTCGTAACCAGAGGGTTCGGCGATCTTGGAGTGGATCCTCGAAAATGCCCGAGAGCAAGCATAATCATAATCACGGAACCATTGCCACCGGCTTTCGGAGCTGAAGCACAAGAGAAGGGGATAAGCGCTATCATCACTTGGATAAGAAGAGATCGCGTGGATGCTACATCCCACGAGGTCAAGTCACTGAACTACTTGAACAGTATGCTCGCGAAACTAGAGGCGTTTGACGCAGGCGCGGACGACGCCATACTCTTGGATACGAGGGGGTTCGTTTCTGAAGCGCCAACGGCCAATCTGTTCATCGTGAAGGGTAACGAGGTGGCGACGCCTCCGCCGACAGCTGGAATCCTCTGCGGCATAACTAGAAGTACAGTCATAGAGATCGCGTCGAAACTCGGTATCCGTTTGATAGAGAGAGATATCACGCCCTCAGAATTGATAAGTGCAGATGAAGTCTTTCTGACTGGAACGCATGCTGAGATCGTGCCGGTAACGAAGATAGCTGAGAGAATCATAGGGGATGGAAAAGTCGGAGCTGTCACCCGGAGGATCATCGAGGAGTTTAAGCTGATGACACGGGACCCGAAGCAAGGAGTCCAAATATACCCGTAGAATACTATTCTCTATGAAGCTCAAGTAGTGCTACATCAACGTGAGACTGGCATTCGCACCTGATGAAGTATGAATTATGAATACAGCTTATTTGAAGCGAAAGACCCTTGAATTCATCTCCTTGGAAACCAATGTTCTAGTGCTCAGTCTCACAGGGCTTCTACTGAACTTCGCAGCTCAAACCTTCCAGCCGTTCACATCCCTCTATTTGATGTCACTCGGCGCAGACATAAGTCAAGTTGGAATAGCTTTCGCATTCCTATCCTTCGCCATAGCAATAGTCACCCTCCCAGGCGGAATGATAGCCGATCAATTCGGGAGAAAGATGCTGATAGTCGTCGGCAATTTCACAGGGTTCCTCTGCTACATCCTGCTGGTACTGATAGGTTCATGGCAGTGGGCAGTCATAATACTTTTCATCCAGTCTTTGATGTCCACTTTCTATCAGCCTGCCTATACAGCTATCATGGCGGAGTCCGTTCCAGAAGAGGAGAGGGGTAACGCTTTCGGAACATTCTTCTTCCTCGTATCAATCGGCTACTTTATGGGCCCAATGGTGGGCGGTTACCTCTACAGCTTCGGCGGATTTCCCACAATCCTTTACGGCGCGGGGTTCCTAGGCTTAAGCGGTTCCTTGATCAGGCTTGTTTGGATTCGGGAAACTTTTGCTGGCAAGCGAGGAAAAAGTGTTGAGGCGGTTAGAATCGAAAGATCTTCGAGTCCTTTGCCGCACCTAGGGCGCGACCTGAAACTATTGGCGGTTGCGGCGTCGATGGTCGGATTCGTTTATGGGGTGATGTTCCCTTATGTTCCAGTATTCGCATCAGAGATCTTGAAGATCTCAAAGTTTGAGTTGGGAGTGATGTTCTCTGCAAGTTCATTCGCGCAGTTCCTGATAAGCCTACCAGCTGGAAAGATCATTAGAAAACTCGGAACTAGAACGTTGATGACGTTGGCAACCGTCTGTTCATCAGCCTTGATAATACCATGGATATATTCGCCCAACGTCTTCTTTGCAGTCTGCGTCTACACCCTCACAGGGGTCTTCACGCAGCTCTTCACTATAGCAAACCAAACACTAACATCCGATTTAACATCGATAAGGAGCAGAGCTTCCACGATTGGCTTGATAACCACCGTTTCAGGATTGGTAGGCGCGATCGCCCCATACGTCGGAAGTCTAATCTGGATCAGAATCAACCCGCACTCAGTATTCCTTTTGGTCACAGCTGTTGGAGTATTAACTTCGATTCCACTTATAGCGATAAAGGAAAGGGTTCTCATTGAGAAGAATACAAGCCGCCTTGAAGCCTCTAGTTGATAGGAAGAGCATACGAAAGTTTGAGCGAAAACCCGTCTCGAAGAATATTCTTAGAAAGCTGGTTGAAGCAGGACAGAGAGCCCCTTCGAACTGCGGAGTTCAACCCTACAGCCTAGTAATTGTAGACGATGATGAAAAGCGTGAGCGCATCTTCCAAGCGATAGGTCGACAAGGATTCATGGAAGAGGCGCCTGTTTGGATCATAGTCTGCTGCGACTGGGCACGCCCACTAAAGCTATTCGAAATGTTGAAAGTAGATACGGAGCTCGGTCAAATCTATAGATTGGTTCTTGGAATCATCGACGCAACACTAGTCGCAGAGAACATTGTGACCGCCGCTGAAGTAATGGGCTTGGGCTCCGTATTCGTCGGGGCTGTCTGGAAGTCGCCAAGAAGGATAGCTCGAATTCTTCAGCTTCCAGCTGATGTGTTGCCAATTCTGTTGCTCTGCATCGGATACCCATCTGAAAGCCCTCCAAAGAGGCCGCGATGGCCTCTCAAGGCTATTACGCATAAGAATGCGTACATCATGCCTGATGAAAGAATGATGCGAAAGTACTATCGAGAGGCGAATAAGAC
>CAZHMI010000025.1:0-13395 GCA_964533795.1 uncultured Candidatus Bathyarchaeia archaeon | reverse complement strand
GTAGCTGTGCCTTCTAGAGAATTCAAGGCTGTAATCTTCGATCTCGATGAAACATCATGCCTGATGAAAGAATGATGCGAAAGTACTATCGAGAGGCGAATAAGACTCTACTCGAAATGAACTATTTCAGAAAAGGCGTGCATAGTTGGGCGGAGCATTGGAGTAGGAAATTCAAGAAGGAAGACATGGCTAGATGGGAGATAAACATCAGAGAAGAGCTGAAAAAGATGGGGTTTCTACCTAGGAGCCTATCGTAGCTGTGCCTTCTAGAGAATTCAAGGCTGTAATCTTCGATCTCGATGAAACATTGATCGACTCCAAGAAAGGTTTTCCGAGAGCCCACGAGAAAGTGGCTCAAATGATCAACGAGCACCTCAAACGCAAGAAACTGAATTTGAAGAGACGTGAGATACTTGAAAAAATCCGCGTCTTCGATGACAAGATGAATCTTGAAGTCAAGTATGACCGTGATGAATGGTGGCAGCCGCTCCTAAATAATCTAGGCGTCAACGTATCTCTCCCAAGAGCTTTCATAAGGAAATTGACCATTTCATACTGGCATACTTACGCGAGATCAACGAAACCGTATAGAGACACTTTGAGTACGCTACGCTATTTGAAGAAGAGGGGCTACCTTCTAGGGCTGCTCTCAGATACAGATGGTTCGAAGGGCATGAAAAACTGGAGAATCAGCAAACTGCCGTTCACGCACTTCTTCAATTCGATCGTGGTCGCGGGAGAAGATACGGTGAAAACGAAGCCCAGTCCAGAACCATACGAGTTGATTGCTAGAAAGCTCGAAGTAATCCCTAGTGAATGTGTCTTCATTGGTGATAAACCGTTTACAGATATCAAAGGAGCAAAAACAGCAGGGATGAAAGCGGTTCATATCCGTAGAAGAGAGTGGGGAGTCGATGTGAAAGCTGATTGGACGGTTAAGTCGCTATCTGAACTTCGTCGAATACTCTAGCAATCTTAAGATGCTACAGCTGTCTTTTTCTCTTGTTCCAAACGTCTCTTGATTCTCTTCAATCTGAAGAACTCTTCTCTTTCTCTCTCTTGAAGATGCATCTCAATGTACCGAATGGTGTTGAGCATTCTAGGTATTATTAGGAATTCCAAACAGTTTACTCTCCTCTTCGTAGCGGCTATCGCTTCAGCCAGTTTGATTATAGCCGCTTGTGAGCTTGACAGTTCAGCTACAGCTTTCACAGCTTCAACCATCTTCGCGGTTGCTTCATCAAGTCTTGCTGAGGTCTCAAACATATTGTACGGAGCTCCTTCTATCGCTTCCACATTGATCTGGAGGAACGGGATCGCGACGCCGATCACGTTTCTAGAGCTTGTGTCCAGTATGAAGCGATCGTCTACTCCCAAGGATGTTTCTTCCAACTTTGTGAATCCCAGTTGGACTTGGGACTCAGAGAATCGTGAGTACGCGTCTGAGAGAAGTTGTTGAGAGCGCGTTCGTAGAGCGGAGATCTCGCGGACGAATTGGAAGAACTCGATCATCAAGGCGTCAAGTTTCTCTCTGAGCAGGTCTCCACCCCTTTCAGCTATCTGCTTCCTCTTCCTTAAAGCGAGCAGCTCCATCCTTGTAGGATGGATCCCTGTTAGAATCTGAGACATCACGCTGTAGCCTTCAACCTATACTTAGGATGATACTTCTTGATCGTCGATGGATCTATACGTTTCAACTCGGTTTCAGGAAGCATCGATAAGAGTTCCCAGCCCAGGTCCAGTGTTTGGTCGATATCCCTATTCTCGTATACTCCTTGATTGATGAACCGCCTCTCGAAAACATCTGCGAACTTCAGATAGAGTTTGTCTCTAGACGAAAGGGCTTCTTCACCCACTACTGCTACTAGATCTCTAAAGCTCCGGCCTTCAGCATAAGCGTAATAGAGCTGGTCTGAAACCTCTCGATGGTCCTCCCTTGTTCTTCCCTTCCCAATACCTTCCCTCATCAATCTTGAGAGCGATGGCGAAACATCGATTGGCGGGTATATGCCTTTTCTATGCAACCCTCTATCGATGATTATCTGGCCTTCAGTAATATAGCCACTCAAGTCTGCGATAGGGTGAGTTATATCATCATGCGGCATGGTGAGAATAGGCATCTGTGTTATAGATCCCTTTCCGCCATGAGTACGGCCAGCCCTCTCGTAGATCGTAGCCAAATCGGTATACATGTAGCCGGGGTACCCTCTCCTCCCGGGAACCTCTTCTCGTGCCGCAGAGATTTCTCTAAGCGCTTCCGCGTAGTTGGTCATATCCGTCAAGATTACTAGGACATGCATATCCAGTTTGATCGCGAAGAATTCCGCAGCGGTTAATGCGAGCCGTGGAGTTAGAATGCGTTCTATAGCTGGGTCGTCAGCTAGATTAACGAACATTGTAACATGCTCGAACGCTCCCTGCTTCTCGAAGTCCTCTCTGAAGAAACGCGCTTCATCCGCTGTTATACCCATCGCCGCGAAAACCGTCGTGAAAGGTTCTTCTGTCCCTCTGACCTTGGCTTGCCTAGCGATCTGAGCCGCCGTAATATTATGAGGTAGACCCGACCCTGAGAAGAGAGGAAGCTTCTGCCCTCTAACCAGAGTATTCATCCCGTCTATAGCAGATATACCCGTTTGAATGAACTCTCGAGGATATGCTCTAGCGTAAGGGTTCAACGGAGCCCCATGAACATCCCAATAGTCTTCAGCTATTATCCTAGGTCCACCATCGATAGTTCTCCCGCTACCGTCCAGTATCCTACCAAGCATATCTGAGGAAACTGGTAGTTTGATCGTTTCACCGCTGAATTTCACCGTCGTCCTGGAGACATCGAGTCCAGAGGTCCCTTCGAAGACTTGTACAACCGCTACATTCTCACTTACCTCCAAGACTTGCCCACGCCTCTCTTCTCCACTAGGCGTCGAAACCCTCACCAGTTCCCCGTATCCGACCCCTCTCACAGACTCAACGAAGAGTAAAGGACCGGATATCTCTCGGATAGTTGAGTACTCTCTTCCTACAGTTGACATTTCATTCGCCCCCAGCTCCAAGAAACTCTGTAACAAGCTGATTGAATTGAGAATCGATCTTCGCAGATGTGTCTTCAGCGGTCTTATCGAACTCCTTGGGCGGATGAATCTTCATCCTAGCTATATCTTCTTTCACAGGCAGCTCCAATATCCGCGGAAGCGGAACCCCGCGTTCAACCGCGGTCTTCATTCGATCATGAAACTTGATTATGAGTTTGATCATATTGAACGTCTTCATAGTCGAACAGTAGCTGTCGACCGGATGGACCGCGCTCTGCATCAAGAAGTCTTCCTTAATCATTCGAGCAGCCTCAAGGATGACCCTTTGGCTTTCTGAGAGGGCATCAGGTCCAACGAGCATAACTATCTCTCTCAACTCCTCATCCCTTTGAAGAAGGTACATAGCTTCACGCCTCAAGTCGATCCACTCGCTTCCACCCTCCTTCTTGAACCAATCTTCAAGAGAATCGAGGTAGAGAGAGTAACTCGTCAACCAGCTTATCGCAGGGAAATGCCTCCTTTGGGCTAAAGCTGTGTCGAGAGCCCAGAAGACCTTCACGATTCGAAGCGTGTTCTGCGTAACAGGCTCAGAGAAGTCAGCGCCTGGCGGTGAGACCGCTCCGCAGACCGATATCGACCCAAGTTTAGATTCGCTTCCTAAGACTTCGATTCTCCCCGCTCTCTCATAGAATTCAGCTAGTTTCGACGCCAAGTAGGCTGGATATCCCTCCTCCCCAGGCATCTCCTCAAGCCTACCGGATATTTCACGTAGAGCTTCTGCCCACCTTGACGTGGAGTCAGCCATCAAGGCTACATCGTAGCCCATATCCCTAAAATACTCAGCTATCGTTATGCCCGTGTAGACGCTGGCCTCACGAGCTGCAATAGGCATATTCGAAGTATTCGCAACAAGTGTAGTGCGAGACATCAATGGTTGCCCAGTTCTAGGATCTTGAAGCTTTGGAAATGCCTCAAGAACCTCAGCCATCTCATTCCCCCTCTCGCCACAACCGACGTAAACAATAACCTCAGCATCCGCCCACTTGGCTAGCTGGTGCTGCATAACAGTATTCGACGCCACAAGGCCTCCTTGACCGGCCACGAAATTGTGAGTTACAGGCACAGTAAAGTCGTAAACAGGTGAGGGCCGCTCATGTAGGGTCGTACTCTTAATCTCGTCGAAGATTAGGTTCTCCCCCATCTTGCACAGACTCTTCGCTCGGCGAACAATTTCATGCGAAGACTTCGTTCGAAGCGTCTTCACTAGCCTAGCAAGCTTAGTGAGGGGGATTCTTGAAACCTGAGAATAGTCGTAGAGATGCACTCCATCCTTGTCCAATCTCGACGGAAGACACTTGCTGGCACTTGAGAGTTGGGTCAGTAAACTCGGCTTGATGGGAATTAGGTCCACGTAGTTGTCTTTAGCGTAACTTATCTTCTTGAAATTGCGTTTCGAAACAATCGTTCGATGGGCGCGAGAGAGCGGTCGAATCGTGTTGAAAAAGGTAGCGAGATTTCTCTTTCCTCTGACAACAACGCGATAGCCTATCTTTGAGCCGCGCCTCCTCCTCTCTAGGATGAAGAAGATACCGAGGCGAAGCAGAAGATATGTTAATTGAGTGGCGAAGCTCTCGCTATCAGTGACTATGTAGAGCTCTTGCTTCTGAACCGCCGCTCCGTCCCCGTGAAAAACACCCCTCAGAAAAGCTGACACTATGCCGTTGTCGCCCGCTTGAACAAGAAGTGGAACTCCGATCGTCTTGAACTTCGGCTCGCCGATCCGATGCTTCGTAAGAGCTCCAACGAATCTTACAAGGGCGGTGTTGGAAATTCTGTACTCAAGACCGTCGTGGCAGACGAAGCCTCGAGTCTTAAAGATAGTCTCAGCTAGTTCCTTGAAGCGCGCTAAAACGACGCTGTCGTGATTTCTGAAGCCAACATAGGTCGGACGCAGAGTCCCGTCGGTTATGAACAACCCCAGGAGCTCCGCGAACTGCGGATTCATTCGCTCGGGAACATTAACTGCACACGACGTGGTTTTGCCCTTAATCTTTCGAATGCGAAACCTTTTCGTGTTAATACCGTTGAATTCGAGCAGGCGCTTCACGAAGTACAGCGATGGAGAATCCTTTTCTTTAGCATATCGAGCCAGTTTCTGGGAGTTTGTGCCCAGCTTAGCTGCTAATTCAGGGTACCTACCTCTATGCTTCACTAACAATGATGCAACCGTATGCCGAGCCTTTCTATCAGCTAGAAATAGAGCCTTCAAATCGTCTTCCGAGACGAGCCCTAAGATATCGACTGCGGCACGTCTTCCCTTGATATAGACACGCCTAGGCGCAAGAATTCTATCTCCCTTGGCCACCTCGCCAGCTGCCTTCAAGCGTATTGTAAGGTCTGGTTGAAGGACCCTAAACTTGTGTTCAAGTGTAGTCTTGATCTTTCGCCCCGTTCTCGTCTCGATTTCGACCGTTCTCGGGGCGACGGACGTGTACAGTAGGGACGGTGTGGCGTAGGTGAAAGCTTGGTTTGGTAGTGTGACGATTTTCGGCATCGATTCTGAAACGGCGATGTGTTCTAGTCCGCCGTCGTTCATGAAGACCTTGCCGTTAAGTTGACATTCATCGAATAATTCCTCAATAGCGACTATCCTTCCATCGGCCAGCAGCACTGGGGTGTCTGGAGCAACGCATTTACCTGTTCCGAAGCCCCCTGGGATTGCTGCTGTTCCTCCTTTTGCGAGTGGGAAGAAGAAGTCCATTATCCTCTGGCCTGTGATGAGCGGTGTATCTGCTGGAACCTTCCTTTTGAATGGTCTAGCTCTTCTTACAGGCCATGTGTGCATTAATTGGAGTTTGACTGTTTCTCCTCCTCTCTCGAGTTCCGCTATGTCATCAGTGACTGTGTACTCACCTTCACTGACTATTGATTTGATCTTCCCAGTGAGTTCGGGAGGAACCAGTACTCTATGAGTTACCAATACGGTTTCTGGTACGGTGCCTAGCACATCTCCTCCCGTGACCTTCTCGCCCTGTTTGACTTTCGGAGTGAAGTGCCATTTCTTCTTCCGGTCTACTGCCGGTGCAGTAACTCCTCTTCTAACAAATGCTCCCACGGTCTCTCTCAAGACAGGTAGCGGTCTCTGTATCCCATCGTATATTTGACTGATAACTCCTGGACCCAGCTCGACAGAGAGCGGTTTTCCCGTCCTCTCGACCTTCTCCCCGGGCTTCATTCCTATAGTTTCTTCGTAGACTTGGATTGTGGCTTTATCCTCTTCGACCCGTATTATCTCTCCAATAAGACCTGTTTCACCAACTTTCACAAGTTCATACATCTGTGCGCCCTGCATATTCTTGGCTACGACCACAGGTCCCGCTATCCTTTCAACCGCCCCTTGCTTATACATAATTAGCTTTCACCATTGCCGAATGATTCGTTCGCGATTTCCGTTGAGAGAGCTCTAGATTAAGAATATGGTTTGAAATTAAAAGTTTCGTCGTCTAGATTGAAATTCTGCGCACCATCATTCTCGCAAGCGGTATCATGCATGCTACAGTCACAATAGCAGTTATTGTGTACGGCGCAGCTGGACTAAGGGTTTCAGCTACTACTCCTCCCATTAGAGGACCTAGCGCCCATCCTAAGCCGAAGAAGCACTCTGCCGCTCCTACAGCCGCGCCTGTCTTCTCTTTCGATGCTACTTTGCTCGTCACTGAGATTGAGAGCGGCCCCAATATTCCCATGCCTACGCCCATTAGCATGACCAACACAAGGATTTCAGTGAATCGCGCTGCTGTTGATACCACAACTAACGTCACAGCTAATATTGCGAGTCCTATCATCATCGACAGGTTCTCCCCGATCTTAATTGCATGAGATGTTTGCGAGAAAGTAATCGCTCTTGTCAAGCCTAGTGCCGCGAATATTACTCCTATTTGGAATGGGTCTATTCCTAAGCTGTTCAGGTTAGCCGGAAGAATATTGAAGACTACGCCTAGCGCCATGCTTAAAGCTAAAGCTACCAGAAACAAGGGTAGAAGTAGTGTCATTTCGTCGGCTTTGCTTCTCGACATTTCCTTCTTCACTGTTGCCTCTTTCATGGTTTTCAACCCGTAGACCCCGAATACAGTGGCCGCTATGCCTACCGCCAGCGAGATTAGGAATAGAATTGGGAAGTTCGCTGTTTGCACTATTCTTCCGCCTATAGGAGGAGCGACTAACATCCCTAATGCCCATGAAAAAGTGAAGTACCCGAGATTTCTAGTTCTCTCCGCTGAAGTCGTTATGTCTGAAATTAGTGCTTCTGCAGAAGGCCATATGAATGAGTAGGCTACACCGCTGAAAGCTCTCACCAATGTTACTTGTAGTACGTTCCCCGTGACTACGAAGAGGGCTGATGTCACAGCGGTTAGCGCAAGCCCTGTGTAGTAGAACCTTTTTCTCCCATACCTATCCGAAAGGCTTCCCGCTACGAATGGAAGGATCATGTACGGGGCTCCGCCCGCCGCTCCGATTATGCCTATGTCTAGGTATGTCGCGCCCAGTTTCTGTGCGTAAACCGGGAGCAAAGGGGTCCATAAGCTAATGCTCAAAGCGGCTGTGAAGATTGAGAGGTTAAGGTAAAGTAGCTGTTTCTTCAACTCTTGTTGCAATCGATCTTCCCTTCTTCAGATCTCCGTCAAGGTCTTCCTCAGCACTAACGCGGAGTCTCGGTCGGCTAGCTGACTGTTCAACCCTCACATATAGGCCGTTAAAGGTCCGCCTCTTCCAAACTACTACTGATTCGGAAACGCTTAATCTAGTACCACTCAATAAAAGTTCTTCGGGATACGCGATGGCGAGCACATACGACTTGACTATTGTCGGCGCTGGACCCGCCGGGATCACTGCTGGAATCTACGCTGCACGCAAAAAGTTGAAGACGCTCGTACTCTCGAAGGATGTTGGCGGTCAAGCCGCGTTAAGCGGCGCCGTCGAGAACTACACGGGCTACCAGTATATTACCGGTTTTGAGTTAGCGCGTAAGTTTGAGGAACACGTGAAAGAATTTGATTTAGAGTTTCATGAAAGAGAGGAGGTAACTGGAATACAGAGGACCGGTGGCATCTTCAGAGTTTCAACAGATCAAGGATCGTATGACGGTAAAACGGTCATCATTGCTTCTGGCGCGAAGCCGAAGGAGCTTAAGATACCGGGTGAGAAAGAGTTCAAGAATAGAGGGGTTACCTACTGCGCCACTTGCGATGCTCCGCTATTCTCTGGAAAAGACGTTGCTGTGATCGGTGGAGCAGACTCAGCTATGGATGCTACACTCCAACTGCTCAAAATAGCGCGTAAGATCTATTTGATTACGATTAACCTAGAACTTGAGGGAGACGAGATAATGAAGGAGAAGGTTCTGCAAGCCGAAAATGTTGAGGTGTGGATGAAAACAAAGACTCTTGAGATTCTCGGGGACAACATGGTCACAGCCATACGTGTCGCGAGATTGGAAGAGGTGACGCTAAATGTGCAAGGCGTCTTCATCGAGATAGGCTATACGCCCAACTCAGACTTCATTGACATCGTTGAGAAGAATGAACTCAATGAGATCAAGGTCAATGCTCGATGTGAAACGAATGTTCCAGGTATATTCGCAGCTGGGGATGTAACTGACGTTCCTGAGAAACAGATAATTATCGCAGCAGGCGAAGGGGCTAAGGCTGCTCTTTCAGCCTTCAGTTATCTTTCAAGGAGGGAATAACATTCCAACCAACACTTTCACTTGGCTCTCCTCGTTAAATAACCAACAGTAACTACAATCTTCCTAGTGTTCATCATGGCTCTGTCGCTTGAAGAGATCGATAAGGATATGCAGGACTTGGCAAAGTGCAAGGCGCGAGTTGAGAAGCTGCTTGAAGAAGTATACTCTCAACGTGAAGCGTATCGCCGTAAGCTGACCAGTTAGCATAATCGGTTCATAAAGTAGGCCCGATCCTGTTTATAGCGAATTCAAAGTATCCAAGCCTCTCAGCTTTAGTCCGCTTGCCTGAAGCGACCTCAAAAACTTCATTGAAAATCCTTTTTCCGACTTGATCTATCGTCTCTTTGCCTTCGATTATGGTCCCAGCGTTTATGTCGATGTTCTCTTTCATGTTTCTATAGGTTCGTGGGTTACCAGTTATCTTGATCACTGGAGCGATAGCTGATCCTACAGGCGTTCCTTGCCCAGTTGTGAACGCGATCAATTGAGCTCCTCCAGCAATCATTCCTGTCATTGATTCTATGTCTTGCCCGGGAGTATCCATAATCACTAGACCTTTCTCGCGTGGTTTCTCTCCGTATTCCAGAACCTCGCTGATTTGAGCTGTTCCTGCCTTATAGATACACCCAAGCGACTTCTCCTCGATCGTTGTTAACCCTCCTCTTATGTTGCCTGGCGATGGTTGCGCGCCCATGAAATCCACGCCGATCGCTTTTATCCTCTCCTCCATTCTCTTAACGATCTCATAGATCCTCTCTTCGACACGGGGACTCACCGCTCTCTTCGCAACTATATGTTCTGCTCCGATCAGTTCAGTTGTCTCTGAAAGGATCGTTGTTCCACCTTCCCTGATTATCATGTCTGAAGCCACTCCGAGGGCTGGATTCGCTGCGATCCCTGATGTTACATCTGATCCTCCGCATTCCAAGCCCACTACGAGTCCACTAGTATCACATGGCTTTCTCTTCATTCTAGTCGCGGTCTTCACCATTCTCCTTGCGATAGCTACTCCTTTCTCTACCGTCTTCCGAGTACCATGTTCGTCTTGTATGTTCAACATCTCAGTTGGTTTTCTTTCGCGCTCTATCAGTTTGAAGATCTTCTCAGCGCCCATCGTTTCGCATCCAAGCCCAACTATGAGCACAGCCGCGACATTCGGATTGCATCCTACTCCCGCCAGAGTCTTGAAGGTCTGCTCCATATCTCGTCCTATCTGCGCGCACCCGTGCTGGTGGATGAACGTAACCGTTCCCTTAACACGGGCCGCTATTCTTGAAGCGGTTTCGGACGCGCAGATTACAGTCGGAAGTATAAGCGTGTGGTTCCTGATCCCGATAGATCCGTTTGGTCTTCTATATCCTTGAAAGTTCATGACTTCAACTCCTATGGCTGGTGCCGGCTCTGCATCGTACGCCCTCCACGTTGTGCGTGTGAACATGCTGGCCTAATCTTATTGGCTTGATAGCTTTCCCAATCTTCTCTCCGTACTTGTAGACCGGCTGACCCTTCTCTATGTTCATTATCGCGAACTTATGGCCGAATGGAATTGCTTGCTTCACAGTTAGCTCTATAGTATGATCGCCCGCTTTCACTCTCACCAATGTCCCGCCTTTGATATCCGTTAAAGCCGTGGCGACGTTGTCTCGGTTGTGAAGAACCAAAGCTTTCCTTGTTGATGGCATCTTTCACCATCTACCTCTGGCATCTCGAGCATTCTGGACAGAAAAGTGTGTCTTTATGAATTCTTGCTGCACAGAACTTGCAGTGATGAATCTTTGCTTTCTGTATCTTCTCAGCGATCTTCGCGTATTCTTTCGTCTTCGCGAATTCTTCAAGCTGCTTTATCCTCTTCGAGGTGAATGGGTGTAAAGTCCAGAGTTGAGCGAACCGGGAGACAGCTGTAGCTTCCAGCTTCTTCTGTTCCTCCAAGATCCATCTGACCGAAACATCTTCCGGCAGATCGCGAATGCCTAGAGCAAGTTTGACTTGAACTCTTTCCACAAGATCAAGATTGCCCGTGACGATAAGACTAGCTCTATCAGCTGTTACCTCTGAGTATCTATACCATGAACGTAGCATCAGGTCTATCGGAAGTGAAAGTATTGAGAGAGAGCCTAGCATCGTTATCCCTCTCGAGATCAAGTAGGCCAATGTATGGTACGGTTGATGTTCATTCTTCACATGGCCCATCTCATGGCCGATTACTGCTGCAAGCTCTCCGTCATTGGAGTGTTCCGTAAGCGCGGAGAAGAGAACTATTATCGGTTTATCTCTTCTTCCAATTGTGAATGCGTTCATCTTCGGTGATTCTAGCCTACATATTTCAGGCAGGTAGTCCAAGGCTAGGACTTTAGCGCAAGCCTTAGCTAGGCCGTGAACCCTCGGATCGTTTCGCTGGTTTACCCATACTCCACCAGCAAGAAGTCTTGCTCTCGTTATCGGTTGCTGAATAAAATCTACAACTAGGTTTATTATTGACGAGAAGGGCTCTGTCTCCTTCAAATTGTCCAAGGCCTCTCTATCTTCAGGATAAACGAACTCTTCTGCCTTCAGAGCATATGGCAACACGGGATTGAGATTCGCTCTGCAATTCGAGCAGAAGTCTTCCCAGTTCGGGTTCCCGTACCCGCATTTTGCGCATTTCACAGGCATGCCACTGTTTCCCGGCTGTACATTTCGCTTGTATCTGTAATTTGAATTCTGATTTAATGACGGCGTCTATCTATTAAATGGGTTACTTATGTCTCTTGGCGGCTCTTGAAGAATCGTAACTCAATGTAACGAAGAAGACTATCTCAAGAATTGCGACATATAATTAATAGTTCATAGATTATTTTTAAGGTTAAATGCCATGCGAGTTGCTGTTGGCTCTAAGAATCCAGTGAAGATCGAAGGTGTTAGGCGAATCTTCTCGCAAATCTACGACCAAGATAAAGTAGAAGTTCTCGGCATTGAGGTTGATTCAGGAATATCTATTCAACCTATGGGCGATGAAACAATTGATGGAGCCGTAAACCGAGCGAAGGAGGCTATCGTTAAAGGAAGTGCTGATCTTGGTGTCGGGATTGAAGCTGGCTTATTCAAATTTCCTCGAACAATAACTGGGTACGTGGACATTCAGTGGTGTGCTATCGTCGATCGTGAAGGCAAGTTGACTGTCGGCTGCAATTCTGGCTTCGAGTATCCTCCCAAGGTTGTCTCTAGAGTCTTAGGTGAGAATCGTGAAGTCGGTGAAGTTATGGATGAGTTGACTGGCGTCAAGGATCTAGGAGAAAGTGTCGGCGCGATAGGAATCTTATCGAAAGGGCTTCTAGATAGAGTGAGTTTGACTGAGCAAGCTGTTTTGATGGCTATGATACCTAGACTTAATCTTGACCTCTATTTCAAATCTAAATAGCATGCTTCATTTCTTTCAGTTTCTTCAAAACGGGAATTTCTTGAAGCATCTTCTCAGTGACCTTCTCCCAAAATATTCCCTTCGGCCTTGGGTATCTCGTCTTCGTCTCAATAATCCTTCTGGGCGTGGCTATGATGTCGATAGGTATGTCATGTTCCTCCGTCGGAATCTTCTCCGTGATTTGAATTTCGTGGACGGTTGTTGCTATCAGCGTCTTATCGTCTATGAGATTCAATTCTCGTAGTATGCCGCATTCGATCTCGCTGTATCCTCCGCCTTTGCCTATCCTTGCTCCGTCAAGTGATACCGCAACTGACCCAACTATGATCAAATCGACTCTTGGAAGATCGATTAGATCGATCTGCTTTCCATACTGGAAAGCTCCTTTAATTGTAGAAGCATAGCTGAAAGCTGACCTCGGAACGGAGTTTGCATTCAGAAGCAGAAAACCTGATTTGAGCCGTGGAGCTGGAGTAACCAGTGTCTTTCCGCTGGAAAGGACTGATTCTCGAACAGGCTTTTGAGGAGAATCTGGATTCACTTTGACAGTTCCAGCATCTTGAAAGATCCGAAGCCCTTGAAGCCTACGGGATGCTTCATCCGCTCCTTCGAAGTTCGGAATCCTATTGAAGACAGGCCTGGGGAATCTAGCCACGTCCCGTTCCTCCATAATTCTCCAGATCTCACTACGTATCTCCTTCTTCAGTAGAGCTACATCTTTCATAAGAAGACCAACTGAATTTCATTTGACTCGGATGAAAACTCCGTTATTGCCTATCTCTAGGACACTCAAGAATCTTGTGCGTAAATCCCCTTTACCCTGAAGAAAAGCAACCTTCATCTTCTTCGGCAAATCAATCGTCCTCCTTAAGAGCCTGCACTTCCGCTGTCTTTCAACCTAATCGCTCAAACAGAATTGATACTGAAAACTATCCTAGAAGCAAGAAGGCCAGCGCAAATGCTATGGTGTCATTTAAGGAGTGCGCTACCATGACAGGTACGAGACTTCTCCTCTTCAAGTAGACCGCTCCATAGATCAATCCCAGAAGTACTGCGCCAGCTGTTCTATACCATAGTTCTGGGCTGTAATGGGCCAGACCGAAGATTAAAGCTCCTACTACTGTCCCAACCGTTGGTCCTCTCCATCTCGTGAACGCCCTTTGCACGAAACCCCTGAAGAAGATCTCCTCGGAGGGTCCAACCAATATCCATGTGAGAGTCAG
>CAZHMI010000024.1:0-20843 GCA_964533795.1 uncultured Candidatus Bathyarchaeia archaeon | reverse complement strand
GGGCAACCCGTAGGATACGCAGTTGGACCAGCATTAGAGGCGAAAGAAGCGTTACAAGCACTGGACGGAAAAGGACCGAGTAGCCTCGTTGAGAAGTCCACAGCACTTGCAGGCCTCCTGTTCGAGATAGCGGGCAAGGTTATGCGCGGAAAGGGCCAAGATTTCGCTAAAGAGATCTTGAACAATGGAAAAGCCTTGGAAAAGATGAAGGAGATAATCGAAGCTCAAGGCGGGAACGCGAGGATAAGACCTGAGGACATCTCTGTCGGGCAGCATATCGCTGAAATATGTGCGCCTGCTGACGGGTATATCACGCGAGTCTCTAACCGAGCGATAACCCAAATAGCCAGAGCGGCTGGTGCGCCTATGGAAAGGGGTGCGGGTCTCGTCTTCTATGGGAAGGAAGGACACAAAGTAACGAAAGGAGAAAAGGTTTTAGAGATATACGCTGAAAGAGAGTCGAAGCTCGAGGAAGCTCGATCGCTTGCGCTAAAGATAAACCCGATAACGATTGAAGGGATGCTGCTTAGGGAAATACCTGAGTTTTGATGTAAGCTTCTATCTCGAAAATGCCTTTTCATCCCTTTACAGACCGCTCTTCCCCCTTGCCGCCTGAGGAAATTGGGAGCTGGGGTGTGCGTCCCTGCCACATAGCCTTAGGGACGAGCTCCGTAGCTCAAAATGCGCTTAACAACGCTGTCAAGGATGGATGGCTGGGAGCGTTTCTCCGCCGAAACGCTAGCATTTGATCTGTCAAAAGGAATCTATATAACTGTTCATAGTTCACGAGAGTTAGGAGGACCGTAGGATGCGAGAAAACTGTATATTGTGCAACTCTCCTAAGCTTGACGGTTCGGAGTTCTGTGAACTACATCATAAAGCTAGGCTGAGCTTGGACGAATGCTATAAGATCTGGCTCAAAGCATACGATGGAGAGTTGACGATGCAGAGCTACCTTCAAGATGTTTTGAGGCTTCAAGAAACAGGTCAAGCTGCGAAAGAGGTGGCTGCTCACCAACTTAGGAGGCGGAGTGGTAACTATGGCGGCAACATTAATAATCTGTGAGAAACCAGACGTTGCGTTACACCTCGCCGAGGCGCTGAGTGAATCTGGAAAAGCGTCTAAGCGAGAGAAGTATGGCGCACCGTACTATGAGATCGAAAAGAAAGACGAGAAGATAATAGTATGCTCCGCGCTTGGCCACCTTTACCAAGTGGATGTGAAAGGAAGCCAAGAAAGGCACCACTACCCTGTTTGGGATTTCGCTTGGAAACCTAAACATCAGGTGGAAAAGGGACAACGAAAACAGGAGCTGTGGCTGCAAGCTATCACTGAACTCTCCAAAGATGTTGACGTCTATATCAATGCGGCTGATTACGATATCGAAGGCTCTCTAATAGGGTACATGATACTCAAGTACGCTTGCAATGGAGCGGATAAGATCGCTAAAAGGATGAAGTTCAGTACACTGACTGAGAAAGAACTACGTGAAGCCTACGCCAATCTAATGCCGACACTGGATTTCCCGCTCGTTAATGCAGGAATGTGCAGACATGAGGTTGACTGGCTATACGGCGTAAACCTATCCCGCGCATTGACTGAATCCGCCTACAAAATCAGCCGAAGATACACAACACTGAGCACAGGGAGAGTTCAAGGACCCACGCTTAGATTCATCGTTGAAAGAGAGAAGGAGATTCGGACATTCGTTCCCTTACCGTACTGGACCATAGAAGCTATCGTGGAGATAGACGGGAAAGAGATGGTAGCGGAGTACGAGGTTGGGAGAATTGAGACTAACCGCGAGGCTAAAGATGTGGTTGAGAAATCATATGGGAGATCAGGCACGGTCGAAGATCTAGAGTCGAAAAGACACCGTCTAAGCGCTCCCACACCCTTCGATCTTTCAAGCCTTCAAGCTGAAGCCTATCGCCACTTCGGATTTTCCCCAAGCCAAAGTCTCGGAATAACCGAAAGACTCTACCTTGACGCTCTTGTATCATATCCAAGAACTTCGAGCCAGAAGCTTCCTCCAACGATCGGGTATCGAGAGATACTAAGCGACTTGAGCAAAATACCGCAATACGAGGAGCACTCCAAGGCGCTGCTCTCCGCAGCTTCGCTACGTCCAAACGAAGGGAAGAAGACCGACCCCGCACATCCCGCAATTTATCCTACAGGAATGTCTCCGAAGAGACGTCTCGAGCCACGCGAGCAGAAAGTCTTCGACCTTATAGTGAAACGTTTTATGGCTACATTCGGTTCAGTTGCGACAAAGCAAAGTGAGAAAGCAGTAGTTAGAGTAGACGATCAAACATTCTTCGTTAGTGGGTCAACAATCCTAGAGAAAGGATGGATAGATTTCTATGAGCCATATTCAAAATTAGAGGAGATAATCCTACCCCCGATCTCAATTGGGCAAGAAGCTATATTCAAAAAGGTCTCTGCTGTAAAGAGGTTCACTCAGCCTCCGCCACGATACAACCCGAGCAGTCTGCTACGTTTGATGGAGCAAGAGAACGTAGGCACGAAGGCGACTCGAGCGGAAATATTGGAAACATTATACAGAAGAGGGTATATCAAAGGAGAAAGGATCGTCGCTACCTCAGTTGCCTTCAAGGTCACGGAACTCCTGCTAAAGTATTGTCCGAGAGTAATAGACATAGCGTTCACTAGAGAGCTCGAAGAAATGATGGAGAAGATTGAATCAGGCGAAGAGGTTAGAGAACACGTAATTTTGCAGACAGTGGAAAACCTTAGACCAATAGCCGCAGACCTGAAAGCGAACGAGACTGAGATCGGTAAAGAACTTACAAAGACTATAAACGAAATGAAGATAGCTGAGATAACGTTGAGAACTCCCTGCCCAGACTGCGGATCTAAGCTCTATGTTACGCGAAGCAGAAGAAGCGGAAAGAGGTTCATAGGTTGCTCGGGCATGTGGAAGAACAAGTGTCGGTTCGGATTGCCCCTGCCTCAATTCGGTGTTCTAACACTTCTCGAAAAGGATTGCGGAGTGTGTGGCTTCCAGCTGATTCAAGTCAAGACGAAAGGAAAGAGAACGATGATATCATGCCCCAAATGCTTCCAAGCGAAGCGTAAGTCAACAGTCAGCTCCCAAAGCGGATAATTCGCATTCTAAAAGCAAAGGATTGTCTCGTTAAGGACGGAAAAACATCAATAGTTACAGCTATCTAGTAGCAAGTCTTATATTTCTCGAGTAGGATTTAGAGTTCGCAATTTTAAACCGAGAGATGTACCCCTTTGGGAGAAATCTCAATATTACAACAGCTTGTCCTCTTTTTGGGTACACTCTTCACAGTTCTGGTAGGGATCTATGCATCCAATTGGTGCCTGCTTACCTATTATTCTATCAAGGGTAGAAAGAAGAGTCCTCATCCTCCGAGGATCAAAGATTGGCCGAAGATCTCAATTCACATTCCTTTCTATAACGAGAGAAACGTCGCCTCAAGACTACTCGAAGCCTGTGTAAACCTCGACTATCCGAGAGAGAAGCTTGAGATAATAGTGATCGACGACTCAAATGATGGAACGACGGAAATCGCAAGATCGTATGAGGCGAAACACAAGGATCTGGCAAAAGTCTTACACAGAGAGAAGAGAGATGGGTTCAAGGCTGGAGCACTACAACAGGCTTTGAAAGCCTCTACCGGAGAGTTCATAGCGATCTTCGACGCTGACTACGTCCCTAAGCCGAACCTTCTAAAAGAGATGATCCCTTACCTGTATGTCGATGAAAGGGTGGCTTTCGTCCAAGCTAGATGCGGCTACCTGAACCGAGAATCATCGTGGATTACAAAGGCATATTCTCTAGCCATAGACGGATATTTCTTGATCGATCAAAGAGCAAGATTCGCGAAAAATTTACTCGCTCACTTCAGCGGAACCAACGGTATCTTCAGAAGAGGGGCGATAGAGCAGGTAGGCGGATGGCATTCGGACACGTTGGTAGAAGATCTTGACCTCTCAGTTCGTCTCCAATTAGCAGGCTGGAAGTACCTATACGCCCCGAATGTCTACTGCTCAGGAGAGATCCCTCCTGTCTTCAACGCTTTAAGAAAACAGCAGTTCAGGTGGGCGAAGGGCTTTACAGAGTGCCTAAAGAAGTATTGGAAAGCCATAATCCTCCACAAACACTGGAGCAGCTTCCAGAAAATTGAAGCGCTTCTACAGCTCTCTACATACCTCATCTTCGTTATATCAGCCGCCGGTCTAATCCTTATGCTGCCTTACTATCTCCTTTTGCCGGTGACTTTTCTGATGGGTGACTACTGGAAGACAATCTTCGCACCGTTGACATCGGTGTTCTCAGTGGCAATATACTCAGCGCCTCTTTTGGTGTACGGTACGGCAGTTTCAGAGTTGCGAAGAGAGAATAACGACAGATTCACTAGGCTATTCCATCTGCTCTACTTGATGATCGTCGGATTCGGGATTCTCTTCAGCAACGCGGCAGCCGTCATCGGAGCATTAATCGGAAGAAAATCGCCTTTCGATAGA
The DNA here is from genome assembly GCA_964533795.1 of uncultured Candidatus Bathyarchaeia archaeon. GTDB lineage: Archaea > Thermoproteota > Bathyarchaeia > 40CM-2-53-6 > CAYOZM01 > CAYOZM01. The sequence continues at coordinate 16,321 of CAZHMI010000024.1, read as the reverse complement.
ACACCCAAGTTCGGCCTAGTAGACTAAGAACTGGCCTATTCTCTTCTTCCAAACGATTAAATCTATTCCTCAACCTTATCCCATCAGAATAAGACAGTAGATTAGAGTTCTAACGCTTCATGGTGTTCGGGATTGATCTCAATACTTTTGCCTACTAGGAATGAACCGCTAGTTCACATCTTGGTAGAAGGCATAAGAAAGGTAATGAAAGAGTTATCAGAGCCTTACGAGATTGTGGCAATAGACAAATCTGATGATGGCACGTTTGAGCGTCTCAAACAGATGAATGTAACTGTTGTACAGCAGAAAAGCGAGGGTCTCGGCGGAGCACTTCGTGAAGGTCTGAAAGCGGTTCAAGGCGATGTGGTCATTACGATGGATGCGGATCTGAGTCATGATCCGACGCATATTCCATCTTTTATCGAGAAGGCAAAGGAGACTTTTGATGTCATCATCGGTTCGAGGAGAATGCCAGGCGGAGGCATTGTTGGGTGGAATTGGCGTAGGAAACTTATCTCGTTCGGAGGCAACTTCGTTGGCAGGAAGATCGCTGGGGTTAATATCTCAGACTTGACTTCAGGCTATAGATTGTACAAAAAGAACGTTCTTGAAAGAATCGGACTTGACGAGATTAAGTCTACAGGCTACAGTTTTCAGTTGGAGATTCTAGCTCGATCTATCAGAAAAGGCTTCAAAGTGGGAGCAGTTCCCATAGTTTTCCACGACAGACGCCAAGGCAGGTCAAAGCTCTCAAAGAAGCAGTGGCTGGGTTTCTTCTTGACCGCATTAAGGATCAGGTTCGGAAGACTCGACTGAGCCAGTCGACCTATCTGAAATCTTTTCTCTTGTCCAGAAGAAACAACAACGCGATCGCGGTAAACGCGAGGAAAAGCGTATTCACCACGTTAAACAGGCCAGTGCTCCAGTCAGGGTTGAAACCGAAGTTGCTGATGGAGTAGAAAAGCGCAGAACCGAAAGCCGTTACCACAAAGGGAATAGCGACTACCGCCAACCAGAAGGCCCAGCGCCACATTAGAAAAATACCTGCTCCAGCTATTACGCACGCTCCCGCTATGAAGTAGAGTGGGAAGAGAGAACGTTCGTAAAGGACAGGAAAGATCACGATGTAAATCCCCGCAAGAATGTAGAACGCCGACGAGAACCAAACCCCGAAAGATCTATCCAAACGTTTCTTTTCTTTTGCGGTCATAGACGCCACAGCCAATCAAGAGCTTAACTTACTTCGCCTCTGATTAGATAAAGCTGTTGTCCAGAATGCGGTCTCGCGAAGATGAAGCCTCGGGAAAGAGCTTATCTATCTAGTTACCATGAGCGTTAGACATAAGTGACGGAGCATTATCAAAGATGGGTTCCCGACAGAAGAACCTGAGATTCTACACGTCCAGCTCTTCACCTTTCTCAGGTCGATCAACAGCATTCGAAGAAGCTGACTACGTAATAGTGGGAATTCCATATGATAGAACCAGCACATACAGGTCCGGATCGAAATTCGGTCCATCTGCTATAAGGGAAGCATCCTTGAACATCGAGACCTACAGCTTAAGAACGAACATCGATGTTGAGGACCTCAAGATCCATGATGCAGGCGACTTGAACGTCGTAGACAGCATGGAGGAGACTCTAAAGCGCATAAAGCTGTCGGTTGAAGATGTAACGTGTTCCGGAAAGATTCCGATACTGATCGGAGGAGAGCACACATTAACCTACGCAGCGATCCAAGCAATGGGGTCGAACGTTGGCTTGATAAGCTTTGATGCTCACGGGGACCTCAGAAACGAATACATGGGCTTGCGCGTATCGCATGCAACTTTCATGCGGAGGATAGCCGAATCTATAGGACAGAAGAGAATCTTGGAAGTCGGAGTAAGAGCTTTATGTAAAGAAGAATTTCAGTACATCAATGAAACAAATATGACGATGATCACAACGCAGATACTTCGAGAGCTGGGTCCTGAAAGAGCAGCGGAACTCGTCAAAGCCAAGACGAAGGAGTTCGAAAGGAAATATATCACAATCGATATAGATGTCTTAGACCCAGCCTTTGCCCCTGCCGTGGGAAGCCCAGAAGGAGACGGCATATGCCCAAACATGCTGATAACAATACTCAACTCAGTATGCGACAAAAGTATTGCAGGCATAGATTTAGTTGAGGTCGCTCCTCAGTACGATACCGGGACCACTGCGACGCAAGCCTCAAGAATAATCTTCGAAGCCTTGTGCTCGGTTCAAAGTTCGAGGGGAAGATGATCATTACACTGCGATGACCCTTTCCTATCGTAGATAGCCGTTGACCGTTAAGGTATCAGGACTCTCTCTCAAGCCTTGCGATAAAAAAGCCGTTACAGTTGTGAAGATGGGGATACAGACGGCGGCATGATGTTAAACCTCGTAGACCCGGCAGGCCGAGGTTGAGCCCGGTATCGACTGATTTGAACTCAGGATGCCTTTTCAGAAAGCGTTCGATCACAAACTCGTTTTCCTGAGCGGTGATACTGCAGGTCGCGTACAGAAGCCTGCCTCCCAGCTTAACATGTTCGGCACAATTTTCAATCATTCTACTTTGAATCGTAGCCATTCGACCAATTGTGTCCTTGTTGATGCTCCATTTCATTGCTGGAGATTTTCCGAAAACTCCGGTATTGCTGCAAGGCGGATCCAAAACCACAATGTCAGCAGGGTCGCGAAGAGGCAGCGATTGCTCGGCGTCCGCTATAATCGGTTCAGCTATGCGCACCCTCAATCTCTTCATTTCGCTCTTCCAAAGTCTGAGTCGGCGATAGGATCTATCTATCGCCAGAATCCTCCCTTCGTTTTTCATCAGTTGAGCCAAGTGGCTAGTTTTTGATCCAGGGGCCGAGCACACATCGATAACCACATCGCCTCGAATCGGGTCAGCAGCGATCGCGACTAGACAGCTCGAAAGATCTTGAACATGAAATATCCCTTTTTTGTAAGCCGGTAAGTTTGTCAAAGAATTCTTCTTGAAAACACGGTAGATACAGCTTACACCTTTAAGAGGTTTAAGCTCAACGCCTGCCCGGGCGAGTTCACTAAGCGAATCGCTTTCTCTTCCGGCAAGAGTATTGATCCTAACGTACACAGGCGGAATCTCGTTGTTTCCTTTTAGAAGCCTTAATGCCTGAACTCTGCCAAGAAGCCTGATACAGTACTCCACGTACCACGAAGGATGAAAGGTCTTCAACGCTTGGCGTTGCAAGCCCTTAGTGCCTCGGATAACGCTATCAATGTTTATTGACAGGATTCTCCCGAAGGCGAACTCAACTGAGGACAGCTCCTTCCAGCCTAAGACAGCTCTTCCAGCGTTCAGAAATACCGAAGCTTGATCCATGTTCGATTTCCGAAACTTGGTCCAATATGTATACAGTCTAACGAAGTTCTTGACTCCCATGGTGTAGTCTTCTAAGGCGCGTGGAGACAAAATGGTGTTCGCCACTTCATCTATCACATTGAGTTTTCGTGTCGTCTCAATAATCATCGCTTGAGCCACCTTCAAAGAATCTTTATCTCGTATCGCAAGCTGCTTCGACGTCCTTGCCAGACTTGAGCGCTCGCTGAGATCCTCAATCTCCATCCAGCTCAACGACTCGATTGCGAGGGCGACAGCGTCCTGAAGCAAAGGATTCCAACCTATACCGTGCAATCATGAATTCAACTGCATCATAACTATTTTATCAGAGGCGAATAAAAACTAAAGCGGAGAACCCGCGTGTCAACCGGGAAACTTGACCAGTACTTTCAGCAAGATCTTGAGGATCAACCGAAAAAAGAGCCGTATGATGAGAAGAAGAGGCTCGTGTATGTACGGGAGGTCCCTGAGAACCTGTCTGAGTCATTCTTTGTAGGAATCGGATACGATGGAGAAAGGCATTCAGCCTTCATCAAGTTGTATGAACCTAAACACCAGAAAATCTACTACTGGTATGATAACACTAGCCATAAGCCCTACTGCTTTAGCGACTTGCCAGTTCAGAAGCTGAATGAAAATCAGCCTCTGATGTCTCACACCGGACTGGATCACCTTGAAGTCGTCAAAAAGCACGATGCCTTGAGAGACCAAGAAATCGAAGTAACAATGATTGTGGCAAAAGATCCACTTTCAATCGGAGGCAGACCGGTCGGGTGCATCCGCGATATTGTGAGGGCTTGGGAAGCCGACATAAAATACGTTGAGAACTTCATTTATGACCGAAAGCTGGAGCCGGGAATGCCTTACCGTGTTTCCAATGGCAAATTGGTCGCGGTAAGGTATGAACCTCCCTCGCAGACGCTGCAAGCTCTCGAAGGTTTCCTAAAGAACGAAAGTAAGGAGTACAGAGCCTTGGCTCATGAATGGATTCGCCTTCTTGAATGCCCTGTCCCCGAATTAAGAAGAGTTGCACTCGACATAGAGGTGTACTCCCCGATCGCAACGCGACTTCCTGACCCTAGGGAGGCGGAGCAACCTGTCATATGCGCTAGTCTACTCGGCTCCGATGGGAAGAGGCGCCTACTGCTGCTCAAACGTGCTGAGATGAAGCCTGTAGAACAACTGCCGGAGATCGATATCAAGCCAGAATACTATGAGAGTGAAGAGAAGCTGTTAATCGAGTTATTCAAGGTGTTGCTCGAATATCCGATAGTAGTTACATTCAATGGGGACGATTTCGACTTAAGGTATCTCTGGCATAGAGCTCAACGCTTAGGGTTTGGCGTTGACCAAATTCCTATCGAGTTAGGACGGGAGGCTGCTTCGCTCAAGTACGGTATACATATCGATCTCTACAAATTCTTCTTTAACAGATCGATCCAAGTCTACGCGTTCAGCCAGAGGTACAGGGAAATTACACTTGACGAGATCGGCGAATCACTGATCGGCATAGGCAAGAAAGAGATCGAGGTGCCCGTCTCAGATCTTGACTACAATGAACTGGCTGCTTACTGTTTCAGAGACGCTGAAATCGCTCTCAAGCTAACCAGCTTCGACGACGACTTAGTTATGAAGCTCATAACAGTCCTATCCAGAATCAGCTATATGACTATAGAAGATGTTACTCGACAAGGCGTTTCAGGCTGGATTCGAAGTATGCTCTATAACGAGCATAGGAAAAGAAACTACTTGATTCCAAGGCCTGACGATATCCTAGACTTGAAGGGTATGACGACGACTGAAGCGGTGATCAAAGGTAAAAAGTATAAGGGAGCTATAGTGGTCGAACCGGTTCCCGGTGTCCACTTCAATGTCGCGGTTCTTGATTTCGCTTCGCTGTATCCTTCCATAATCAAGAACTGGAACCTTGGATATGAGACCATAAGGTGTCCTCATGAAGACGAAATATGTAGAGACAACACGGTTCCAGGCACGCCCCATTGGGTATGCAAGAGACGCACAGCTCTGGAGAGTTTGTTGATCGGATCGTTGAGAGATCTTCGAGTCAATTGGTATAAGCCAAAATCTAAAGACAAGAGACTTTCGCAGCCGTTAAAGAGTTGGTACAATGTTGTTCAAAACGGTTTGAAAGTGATTCTAAATGCGTCGTACGGGGTCTTCGGTGCAGACAAATTCGCATTATACTGTCCACCTGTGGCCGAAGCCACAGCCGCGGTTGGGCGATACGCGATAACGAATACAATCGAGAAGGCCAAATCCCTCGGTGTCGACGTTTTCTACGGCGACACTGACTCTATATTTCTCGGGAGCCCAAATCCAAGTCAGCTTGAACAACTCGTAGACTGGTCACGTAGCTCTTTGGGCTTTGAACTCGAGGTTGACAAGAACTATAGATATCTGGCTTTAAGTTCGAGAAAGAAGAACTACTTGGGCGTGTACCCCGATGGAAGCGTGGACATTAAAGGTTTGACCGGAAAGAAGAGGCATGTCCCTCAATTCCTAAAGAAAGCTTTCTACGTCATGATTGACATACTAAGCCAAGTCAAGTCTGAAAGCGAGTTTGAGATCGCTAAAGAGAAGATCAAGGCTATCGTCAAGGACTGTTATTTGAAACTGAAGCAACGTCAATACCCCTTGGAGGAACTTGCGTTCAACGTCATGATAAGTAGATCTCCAGGAGGATACGTGAAGACAACGCCTCAACACGTCAAAGCGGCGCTTCTCCTCTCTCAGAAGGGCATTGAGGTTAAACCGGGCGACTTGATCGCTTTCGTCAAGGTTGTTGGTGAACCTGGGGTGAAGCCTGTCCAGCTGGCTTCCCGCGATGAAATCGACTCTAGGAAGTACATGGAGTACATAAGCTCCACGTTTGAACAAGTTCTAGATGCGCTTGGCACTGAGTTCGAGGAGCTAGTTGGAATAACCAAGTTGGAGTCCTATTTCACAAGTGGAGAAGAAAGCTAGGACAAAGCTAACGGCGCATTCGCACTGTCTTCTATACAAAGGCTTAAAGGATATTTTGAGGAGTATGAGAGCGTTCCTGAAGATTTGATGTTCGGAGAATTCACCATGGAGTTTGTTAACGTCGTTGAGGACACAGCGGTTGAACTGATACGAAGAGCGGTCATCCAGTTGCCGACTGACGTTGAAAATGCCTTGATGAAGGCTCATGCGGAGGAGGAGAGTGAAGCGGGAAAGGTGCAATTGAAAGCGATCTTGGACAACATCAGGTTGGCGCGAGAAGTCATTTCGCCCATGTGCCAAGACACAGGTTTGCTAGTTTTCTTCATAAAGGTCGGGGACAGATTAGGCTCCTTGTCCGGACTTCCGAATGCCTTCGTTCAGGCAGCCAGAAGGGCCACATCAGAGATCCCTCTTCGGCCGAACGCGGTCCATCCGATAACTAGGGAAAATAGCGGTGATAACACAGGGATAGGTATTCCATATCTAGATTGGGATTTCATCGCAGGAGACTTTATTGAGATCGCCGTTCTACCGAAAGGAGCCGGTTCCGAAAACATGAGTCTAGTTGGCATGTTGAACCCCGCGGAAGGACTATCTGGGTTGAAAAAGTTCGTAGTTGACGCCGTTATCAATGCCGGCGGAAGACCTTGTCCTCCTATAATTGTCGGCGTTGGTATTGGCGGGACTGCGGATGGCGCCTTGAAACTAGGGAAGAAAGCTCTTCTCCGGCCGATAGATAAGAGGCATCCGGACCCCAACATCGCAAAGCTTGAGGCAGATCTTCTTGAAGCTTTGAACATGACCGGTATAGGTCCCATGGGCCTCGGCGGCAAGTTCACGGCCTTAGGCGTCAATGTAGAGTACGCTCACTGCCATACAGCCAGTCTGCCGGTTGGCGTGAATATCCAGTGCTGGGCTGGTAGGCGGGCTGCTGCAAGGATCCGCTTCGACGGTAAGGTTGAATATCTCTGAGGTGAATAGATTGGCGATTTATCATCTGGGCACTCCTATCTCTGAGTCTGATGCTCGAAAACTCAGGATCCGAGATACCTTATTCATTTCAGGCTTGATATTCACCGCCAGAGATCAAGCTCATAGAAGAGCTCTTGAGGTCGCTCTGAGAGGCGATTCCCTCCCCTTCAGCTTGAAAGGCATGGCAGTTTTCCACTGCGGTCCTATCGTTCAGAAGAAGAATGAAGATTGGCAGGTAGTTGCTGCTGGTCCTACAACCAGCACTCGTATGGACTCGATCGAAGGCCAGTTCATTGAAAGGTTTGAGGTCAGAATCGTGGTCGGTAAAGGCGGCATGGGCGCCAAGACAGCTGACGCAATGAGAAGATTCGGCGCAGCATATTGTGATTTCACAGGAGGCGCTGCAGTCCTAGCCGCCAAATCGATCAGGAAGGTTAAAGGCGTATGGTGGCTCGACCTCGGTGTTCCTGAGGCGGTCTGGATCTTCGAAGTTGAGAATTTTGGACCGTTAACAGTTGCGATAGACAGTCTCGGTCAGAACCTTCACGGCCAGGTCTCAGCGAGGGTCGAAGAGAACAGGTCGAAAATCCACAGGATGCTCGAGGCACCATCTAGAGTGGGGAATCCGCTGACATAAGGATCTCAACTGGCACGGCAGAATCGTGATTGAAAGTGAAGATACGATCTTTTCTAGGGCGGTTTCGAATTGGATAGTCCGGCATGGCGTACTGAGAACGGAGCGTCGACCGATTGACCGATCAAACTTCAGAGGGCGACCTGAAAGCCGTTGCGACTATTAACGGAGTAGTTAACATGATCGATGATGCAGTCGAACTGCTGATCGAGAAGAATCTTGAACGTCTAGAGTTGAAACTTTGGCAGATCGCCGCAGAGCTCGAGTACGCATCCTTCTTGATCTCAGTTAACCACGGACTCGCCGACTACTATCCGAATCTGGATCGTATCGATTCGAATGAAGAAGCCTTAGATTCCCTAATTGCTCAGGCTCAAGAGGAGCTTGCGAACGTGGTTCATATCCTGCGGGCAACCCCTAAAGAGGCGTATGATAGAGCAAGGAAAGCAACCGCGCTGCTAAGGCGTGCACAATCGGTTTTGAGGAAGACCAAGCATCAACGCTAAGCGTCTTTATGTTCGTTTTTAATAGGGCAGCTTGAATTAGTCATTGTCCGCCATCTGCAACTCATATTCACAGGGGGAGCTAGATGATCTGCACGCTTGCGGGAGGAGTTGGCGCGGCGAGGTTTCTACGTGGACTTGTGAATGTGATACCTGAAAAGGACATAACGACAGTCGTTAACACAGGGGACGACATTGAACTCTACGGCTTGCACATCTCTCCTGATCTTGATATAGTGATGTATACTCTAGCCGGTCTGGTCGACGAAGAGAAAGGCTGGGGGATACAAGGGGACACCTTCAACTGCCTAGAAGCGCTGGGTAAGTACGGCCATGAGACTTGGTTCAGGCTTGGTGACAGAGATCTCGCTACACACATTGAACGCACACGACTTATGAAAGAAGGCCTAAAGCTGTCTGAAATAACTAGGCAACTCTGCCGGCGTTTAGGGCTAGGGATGACGCTTGTTCCGATGACCGACGAGAGAGTCCGAACAATGATCGAGACACCGGCAGGGTTGATCAGCTTCCAAGAGTACCTTGTGAAGAGGATGGCTCAGGACGAAGTGCAGCGAATAGTCTTCGAGGGAGCCGAGCTAGCAAAGCCAGCTCAGGGCGTTGTTGAAGCCTTACTCGAATCTAGCGGGATTATTGTCTGTCCTAGCAATCCGCTTGTCAGTATAGGAACAATACTTTCCATCAAAGACGTTAGAGAGGCCCTTACGAAGACCGGTTCAAAGGTTCTCGCGATAACCCCTATTGTGGGAGGAAGACCGATAAAGGGACCAGCGGATAGGTTGATGAGGGGCGTGGGCTTGAAGGTCTCAGCAGTCCAAGTGGCGGAGCTCTACAAAGATTTCTTGGACGTTTTCATACTGGACTCATCGGACAAGGAGTTGAGGAACGAGATAGAAAACCTAGGCATCGACGTGGTATGTATGAATACGATTATGAGGACATTGGAAGACAACGTTAACTTGGCGAGGGCGGCTATTAAGGCGCTAGGGAAGTCAACTGGATGAAGAGAATAGCTATTGTTCCGGTGAAGCGTTTATCAGAAGCCAAAATGAGACTTTCTCAGGTTCTACTTCCAAACGAAAGAAGACTAATCACTGAAATGATGCTGAAGGATGTACTCCAAGCTCTAAGAAACTCTCAGCTGCTCGATAACATCATCGTCATTGGAGCTGATCCATCCGTAAAGAGGTTGGCCGAAAAGTGTCAAGCAAGGTTCGTGAAGGAGCCTTCTGTCGGTCTGAACACGTCGATTGAGTACGCAACTAGATTATCGCTCAAGCACGGCACCACTTCAGTACTCGTAGTGCTCGCAGACATACCGCTTGTAGACGATATCGATATTAAGGAAGTCGTGCGGCTAGGGCTTGACGCGGCTGTTGTACTTTCTCCCTCTAGAGCGGAAGGAACGAATGCCCTACTGCGCACTCCTCCTGAGGTGATCAAGACCGAATACGGGCATAGGAGTTTCGTCAGTCACCTTAGACATATTCAAGAAAGAGGTATTTCATTCAGAACGCTTTGGACGCCGAGCCTTTCGTTTGATGTTGACACCCCGGGGGATCTATGGGAGCTTCTCCAGAAACCTGCAAGCACGTACACCAGCAAGTTCTTGGAGGAAATTGAGATGCGAAGACGTCTTATAAGATACTGGAGGAAGATCAAAAGAGTTCCTTGAGGTCGTCACTTCAACTCATCGCGCGATATTATGACTCTTTGAAGTTCTGATGTCCCTTCAATTATTGCTAGAGCTTTCGCATCCCTCATATAGCGTTCAACGGGAAGGTCTTTGAGAAGGCCATAACCTCCGTGTATCTGTACGGCGTTTATGGTTGTTCTCATCGCGACCTCTGAAGCGTAAAGCTTTGCCATTGATGCTTGCTTCGTGAAGCGTTCGCCAACGTCGGCAAGCCATGCAGCCTTGTAGGCAAGGAGACGAGCTGCTTCAATCTCTGTAGCCATATCGGCTATCATAAACTGTATCGCCTGAAAATTTGAGATAGACTGGCCGAACTGAGTTCGCTGCTTCGCATACGTCTTCGACGAATCGAGCGACGCTTGTCCAATTCCGACGCCCAGTGCAGCGATTCCGATGCGTCCTCTGTCTATGGCTGATAACGCGATTTTGAGGCCATCGCCTTCTCTTCCCAAAAGGTTACTTATGGGTATCCTGCACTCTTTGAGAATGATATCTCCATTTGAAGTTGCGCGAAGACCAATCTTCTCTTCGATCCTTCCAAACTCGAATCCCGGGGTCCCTTTGCTTACGATAAATGCGCTGATTCCTCTAGTACCTTTGCTCGTGTCCGTTACCGCAAAAACAACATAGACTTCCGCTTGACCCGAGCTTGTGACAAAGCACTTCTGCCCGTTAAGAACGTATTCGGAGCCGTCAAGGATGGCAGTGGTCTTCATTGCAGAAGCATCCGACCCGGTCAACGGCTCCGTGAGTGCGAAAGCCCCGAGCTTACCGCCTGTTAAGAGCGGTTTCAAGAATTCCTCCTTCTGCTGGTCATTTCCAAAGAGATGTAGGCAATAAGCGGACATGACATGGACTCCAAGTATGAAGCCAGTACTCGCACAAACCTTCCCTATCTCTTCCACCGCTAAAGCGTAACTGACATTGTCTCCACCGTACCCGCCGTAGGCCGATGGAAAAGGCACACCCAGCAGGCCTCGTTTCGCCATTTTCTCAATATTATCCAGAGGAAATTCTCCAGTCCTGTCGATATCACATGCTCTGGGAGCGATCTCGTTTCGAGAGAACTCGCTGACCATCCCGCGAACAGCTTCTTGTTCTGGGGCGAGGCTGAAATACATGGCGTCGCTGGTCCCCGAACCTCTTTCTTAATCATGGGCGTGGTTATTTATGTATCTGTCACTCTCATAGTCTTTCGGCGATTCGCGTTTTCCACTGAAAGATCGGTTTGAGAGCAGGCCAGAGTTTGCGGTTGAAGAGATTACGACGAAGATGCGGCAAAATAACGAAGCTTTGTAACACTCGTTAGCTTCCTCGAGCTTCTTGACTATCAGTCGATAGCCTTCTCCGAGTTCTAGCGAATTCCACGAGAAGGGTCAACCGATCCCCTGCACCCGATAATTAACCGTTCAACTAATCGGATCCAGAAGAACCTCCCAGTGAATAGAGAAATCTTTTGGTTGCGTACAAGACTGCCCAAGGGACACCTACATCAACGACGCTCTGTAGCGCATTCAAAGCGGCTACGGTTGCGGCGACGACTAATAACCCACCGTGAAATTCCCACCAAGACCCGAAGAAGAGCGAGAAATAGAGCAATACAAGTGGAGGCATCACAGCGGCTCTGACCGCTATCGCCGGCACACTCATAAGTGCGTATGATCGAAAGGTTGCAAATTCCTTTCGATCTCTTTTGAAATACCTTTGAAGTAAGTAGGGTATTATCATAAGCGGTAAGGTTGCAATGAACTTCCAGAGAGGACCTAGGAAAGGTATCGCAGTGGGATCAAAGAAGAAAAGGGCTAACGCGCCTATGATTGCGCAGACTATCCCTGAGCTCAATCCAAACAAGAAGAAACAGAACATCCAGGGCAGACTGACTGGGTCTATTATTGCTTGTCCCCAGCCGACTCTAGGGAGCATAAACGCAATTGGAGACATAACGATTGATAGTGCTGCGAAAACACCTGTACAAGCAAGCTTTCTAGTGTCAACTCTTCCTTCAGAAGGCGCTTCCCTGTGGAGAACCGGTATTTTCATGCGCTATGCACCCTCCGTCATCGGATCGCAAGCCAAGGCATTCTTGAAATCTTTATCAAGTCCTCCGGAATCGCGCATCGCAATGTCACTTCCATTCCCATTCAATATGGTTTTGGACGTATAAGATTTGCGTAGCTACTCAAAAATGGGTATTTACACCGTCGCCGAATAAAGAAACTCTAGAGCATTCTAACCGCTACAACTCTAACTTGATCAACAGTGTTCTCACACCAGTCCGCCACATTCTCAATAGCATCCAAGAGTTGGCTTAGAAGAATTACCTCTCCAAGATTTACTTTCGAGTAGTCTAACTTCGAATAGTGCCGTCTAGCCTCTATGTACTGCTCATCAACCTTCTCCTCCAGCCTCTCCACCTTCTCAGCCCACTCTAGGGCCTCCTTCAAATCCGAGGTTAGCCTGTCGACGCATTTCCTAGCAGCCCAAACACACTCCTTCACTGTCTCGATCATATCGAGGCATAAAACTGCTAGCTCAGACGGCATCTTCGAAAGCGGGGTCGCTGAAAGCACCCTTCCACTTTCCCTAGACCAGTCAGCTATCATATCCACTCTCTTCGAGAGATGAAGAAGATCGTCCCTCTCAGCTGGGGGGACCTCGCCTTTCGTGAGGTCTTGGGAGATATCTCTCCTCAATCGGTCGGCTTCCTCCTCCATTTTCGAGAGGCTACTGAGCGCCTCATCGGCAGCCTTGTCGTCGCCCTCGATCTTGAACTGTATCGCCTTCGCTAGCTCCTCCACCGCGCCCGTGGCGAGAGCCAAGTGGTTCTGCATCAACTGCATCGCCTTGGTCTGTCTTCTCTTCTCAAACCAAGCGATAATCTTCTCACCCATGCTTTTCTTCCTTCTTTGCTAATCTAACGTTCTTGAAGTTTCACTAATAATTAGACTAGATTTGTTTTGAGCTTTTACATACCTAGTCAACTGATCGAGTGTGATTGAAGTTCCATTCTGACGGAATTGGGCACTCTAAATCTTCAGCCACGCAACTCTTCGGGCTAGTACAGCTCCTTCTCTTTAATCTTCTGAGCCAGTTTTGAAGGGACTTTTATAGGCTTAGCTACTTCTTCCAGTCTCATCTCAACTGTTTTCGGTTTCACGGTCAGCCCGCAAACTCCATCCAGCAACAGTCTATCCCTTGCGCATTGCGCATATTTGCACGTCTTAGGGTCGCATTCGTCATCCGCATATCGACACCGTGATGCTCCTCCTTTGTAGAAGAGCTGCCGTTGACCACAACGGAAGAATTCGCAGCCAGCGAAACAAAGGCTTGGTTTTTCGGACATACGAAAACACATCCAAAACAAGACTTCGCCTTGATAGAAACTACATGGCGCTCGAGCAGAGATCTAAGTTCACGTCAGGCTAGAATGATGATGTAATGGCTTTTATTCTTTACGGTCAATAACGAGGCCAAGAGTTATCTCTCGACGTTTAAGACTAATTGTTGGTGGCCGTCTCTGAAAACGATCCTTCTTACAAATGACGACGGGGCGATGTCGCCGGGCTTGTGGGCTCTTCATGAAGTACTAGCGGAAATTGGTAACATCATCGTGGTGGCGCCTGAACGCCCAAGAAGCGCGACGAGTATGAGCTTGACTTTTCATAAACCGCTCCGAATAAGTCGGGTAGCTATTGAAGGTGTTCAAGCTTATGTTGTTTCTGGAAACCCCGCTGACTGCGTCTCTCTCGGTGTGAACAGAATCTTACGCAAGAAGAGCCCGAGCGTCGTCGTCGCCGGTATAAACCCAGGCGACAACGTCAGTGTGCAGGTGGTGTTTGCAAGCGGAACCGTCGCAGCAGCGATTCAAGCAGCCATTCTAGGAATTCCAGCAATAGCATTCTCACTCACGGTGCCTGAGGACAAAGTTCCGACAAGAGATGAGTACTCAACCAAATACCGGGACCTGTTGAAGGTTGCTAAGGAAGTGGTCAGATGGGCTGTGGACGTAGGGCTACCGGAAGGCGTCGATTTCTTGAATGTGAATTTCCCCTCGGAGGTCAATTTGAGAACACCTATCCGCGTCACTCGTTTAGCTCTAAGGAAATACGACGACTACGTGGTTAGGCGCGTTGATCTTCGAGGCAGACCATATTATTGGCAGTGGGGAACGATTAAACCGGAGAGGGAGTTCGAGTCTGGAACAGATGTCCACGCAATTCATGGCGAGCACGCTATCTCGGTGACACCGTTGAGTTTGAACATGTCAACGACTGCGGAAGGAGATGAGATTTCGAAGCTCGGCAAGAAGCTTCGTAAAGCAGGATTCAAGGTTCACTAGAACTGGGCTGTCACTTTACGACTAGAACTGGACATGAAGCTTTATGAACGACACCGTCACTAACGCTTCCCAAGAGTAGAGCTCTTACCTTACCTACCCCCCTTGCACCCATAACTATCAGATCGCATCTCTCGTTCTTCGCAGTCTGAATTATCTTTTCTACCGGTTCTCCTGTCTCCATAACTGTCTTGACTGTTAGACCTCTTTTCTCAACTTCACTTCTCTCTCCTGCCAGTAGTTCCGAAGCGAGTTTTACCATATCCTCAGCCATCTTTGTCGAGAAGACTGGAGGAGGAACGCCCTCAGGCGTTACAGGAACCCCAACTTGAGGAGTAGGAGGTAGAGCTGCCGTGGATACGACGCGAACTAGCACCACCGATGCATTGAACCTCTGGGCGATATCGGCTGCAAGCTCTAGAGCTCTTCTCGAATGCTCTGATCCATCGAGAGGTACGAGAATGCTTTTGATCATTTCTCCCCAAGCTATTGAATTTATGCGATCTCTCTATTAACCGCTGTCCTCGCTGAAAGACGTTCAGACAATATCTCAGCACTCGAGGAGTTGGAGCGTTAGTTAGAAAGGCGATGGGGAAGGTCTAGCCGTTCGTTCTCTGTAGCCGGGGTGAATATTATATAGAATGGCTCGTTATAGCAACAGTTGAAAGCACATATCGGGGTTGGATCCTTGTCGAAGTATCGAAAGGAAGAGAAGCCTTCCATATTCAAACATCGTCACTGCACGGTCTGCGGGGCGCCGGTGAGCATGAGTGAGAAGTATTGCGGCTCTAAGTGTGAAGACGAGTACAAGAAGATGTCGAGAAGGAGGACATACACATTTGCGGCTACACTCGCTCTCTTTCCGGTTCTGCTCCTGATTCTGATGTTCCTTAGACCTACGGCGTAATACCCATAGTTTCTTTGACGGGTTTCTAGGCGCTGCTAGAAGCCCTTCAAAAAGCATGGATGACAGAAGCAAAGCATTTTCCGATGGTAGATTTTGAGTTCATCTAAAGCTTTAAATTTTCAGACGAGACCATAGTTCTTTTTGTCGGTCGGTGAAAATATGACCGCAGAAAAAAAGGTTTTCGTAAGAAAAGCTACCGGGCTCGTTCGAGAAATCGGCTTCGTAGTTGCAGTCCTCGTCGTTATATGTAACGTTGTCGGTCTCGGATGGCAGAAGAGAGCATTCCAGTTCACAGGCCCTGCACCGTTTCCGGAAACCCAATACGTCCTAGGACTAGCTCCGATAACCATGTCTTTCATCACTGTCGGCATAGTCGTGCTCTTCACCGTATTCGTCTTCGCTATACTTGGAGCCGCCATGCCTAGGTCAGGAGGAGGCTACATCTACATTTCAAGGCTTATCCACCCGTTCGTCGGCTTCGTGGCTAGCTGGGCTGAGTACTTCAGCATCGCCGTGTCATACGGCCTCATCGGCACAGCCGTATTCGAAGCTATACTGATCTACGGAGGAATCGGCGGAGTATCGCCCGAAATCATGGCCACAATATCAACGCCGACATTCCTCTTCTGGGGCGGAGTGTTCTTCGTTGCGATCTTCGCGATCATTGCATCGTTTGGTGTAGCAATGGCGGGTAGATTGCTCCAGGTAATGTTCTGGATCCCGCTTGCGATAACTCTTCTCCTATATGGGGCTCTAATGAGCGCATCGCCACCGATCATGGAAGCGGGCCTAAAGGCGATCACCGGTCATGACGCGGCATACTATACCAAGATGGCTTTAGATCAGGGAATGGCTACGGCGTTCACGGGAAGCTATTGGGAC
>CAZHMI010000023.1:0-21480 GCA_964533795.1 uncultured Candidatus Bathyarchaeia archaeon | reverse complement strand
CTACACAGATCTTCTATGAGCGAGTCGTTCCACGACCCCTTCGTGAAGAAGTCTTCGGGCGAAAGAGCCCTTACTTGTTCTAGGATAATTTCTGCAAGCTGACTGCCGTATAGGGAGAGCAGTTTTGTAAAGGACCTCTTTACGTCTCCTTCCTCCCTAAGCATTAGATCTATTGGTCTTGCAAATATGTACGTCACTGGATCGATGAAAAACGGCTTACCGAGGCGTGCCAGAAAGGCCTCTAGGGAAGATTTGTAATAAGCTAACACATGAGCTCCTAATACTAAACCGCCGTAAAGATCAGGTTTTCGTGTAAAGAACATCTTCTCTGCTGCTATGCCTAGTCTGTAGAAGTTCGGCAAGATCTGACTCTCAGTAGATTCTACTCGCGTACTCAAATCTTATCCTCTCCTCTGCCATCAAAAATGTACGACTCAATCAGCCTTCGCAAAGAAGGCTGAATAGCTGATCTCTTCTCAGCCTCCTTCAAGACCTCTACTGAGTTGCTGACCTTGAGCAGTCCGATTCCATATCTCTCGAAAGGATCTTGATTCACTCGAGTAATGTATTCGTGCCACAGAGCCACAAACACTCTATCGGCGAATAACGTGCATCCAATTGCCTGATGAAACGCTTTCTTCCAATCTCTCACTTTGAGCTCAACCGCAACGATCTCCTTGGAGTCTCTCGAAACACATAGATAATCAATCCTTTTTGTCTTCAGATGAACTTCGCGGTATACACTGAAATCGCGATTCTTAAAGAAGGAGTCGACAGCCGCGGTCATCTCGTGTTCTCTGACCATTAGTTAGATTCCATCCGCGTGGATCCTCTAGAGGAATTCAGTTTCGAGCATCCCCTTTAAGTGTATGTCGCCTGTCAATAGTTTGTTTTCAGTATTTCTCGCTAGCGCGAGCAGAATACAGTCCACTATACCGATCCCTTTTACGTCGATGGTCGCTCTAATCTTCCCGGCCATAATTGCTGTAACCTCATCTAGGGGTACGATTATACTTTTCGACTTGATAAAATCGAGATCTGTCTCAAAATCTGCTAAATCTTCCTTTGTGTACTTGTGCTTCAGTTCTGCCAGCACTATCGTTGGCGTCTGATTGCCACCTGACTCAATCAACCATCTAGCTCTGCTTGTGATAGACCCCCGAAAGTATTCAACCCACGCATAAGTGTCAATAATATATCCTGCCATGCCCAGTCCTCTATGGGCGGAATTCTTCCTCCTCTCTAACGAACGGTTTCATTTCTGTTCTTGAGCCAAATTTCGATCCTTTTAGAATAGATTCTTTTACCTTGGACTTCACCGCACTGTATGGATATTTTCTGTATACATATTCGATAAGCTCCTTCAATGAAATTGAGTTGAATCGTTCCTTTACCCTTCTGACATCTGTCTGTTCTTCAGGGCTTAACAAGTCGAACAGTTTCTTTCCTGCTCTCATTCCCGCCTCAGAAAGCGCGAATATTTGGACTTGCCTAGTAGCTGCCGTTAATGCAGTTTCATCATCAAGGGTTTCCCGAAAGATCATCTGCACATCTGAAATTTCCTCATAACTCCTGTACTCTCTAGTCTGGACATTGACTAAGCCTACGTCCCTTAGGGTTTCCATAGCATCGTATATCTCACTTGAGTAAGGGCCGTAGTCATATGCCTCAAACCCAAGTTCTTTTTCCAAGGGTTCACCAACTTTCGTCTCCTTCACCAAGAGATACAGCAACTTATCCAGTCTCGTGATGCCCTCGATTCGTTCACCATATTCGCCACTATTGCCGGGGCAAAACAGGAGCGTGATTATTACATCGAGAGCTGATTTGAAAGGCATTCTAATAATCCCCACGCATCAGTTTTGGCTTCTTCACATATCAATTATTCGGTTGGTGCCGGTAATAAATGGATGAGAGAGATGTGGAAGTAATATCAATGATAGGGAAGTTGTGAGAAAATAGAGGCCTCACTTGACTCTGCGCCTGTTCAGAATCCCGCGGATCACCATGCAGTCTTGATTCGCAAGGTAGCGATGAAGCGCCTTGCAAAACAAGTCAACTATTATCTGAAGGAAGAACTGGGATATTATCTTCCCAGTTGAAAGGCAAATACCTCTTTTCTAACTGTTCATCCTTGAAGTTCTGGGGTTGCACCGGTCAGAGTGGCCTCCGTGCAGCCCGCGACTAGGTACAAGTCTTGCGTCTTGAAGAAGAGCAACTATCCATGTAGCCATCATTGTTCACGTCCTCCATGAGACCCCCCTAGGAGGGGGGGTTAATGGGGGGGTGGCTATAATGTCAGATCAACGGTTTCAATCAGTCTCTGCTAGAATTAAAAGATGCAAGACCCCTCTAGGGGGATATATGCTTTGTCTCAGTCTTCAATCAATCTGTGGTAGAATTGAAAGGGGGTCCCCCCTGGGATATCCGGGGGGACCTCCAAGGTTTCAATCGGTCTATGGCAGAATTGAAAGGGACCCCCTACCCTACCCCCCTTTTGAAAGGAATAGATGTTGCTCGATCCCAGTTCGCTCAGTTCATCACTTACTCCTCAGCGGAGATAGGAGGTGCAGCATTCGGAGAAAGGGAAGGAGAAAGCCCAAGGAGAAGATGCAAATCTACCCCCCTAGGGGTAGGGGGGTCTGAGAATGAGATTGCATCGATCAAAGCCTATCAACTGCGCGCTCTGGTGCAACCCCAATTTGAACGCGGCCAAAAACGTCGGATGCTATTTCCTAACAGAGCCCTGCCCCGACAGGCCAAAGTTGAATTTGCCAAAGCTTAGGATGGAAACTCCTCAGAAGCCGAGACCCATTCAAAGGTGGGAGCAAGTCATATTGAGGAACATTTAAATCCATTCGCCGTTTCCTATACCCCAGTGGTCTACAATGCCGACACACGGTTCACTAACGAAAGCTGGAAAGGTTAAGAGTCAAACCCCTAAAGTTCAAGCGTTAGCTAGGCGATCGCCGATTCCTAGATTGAAGTTCAGACGCATCGCTGAGAAACGTTTGGTCTTGGGGAGAAACCCAGGTCAAAACTGGATCAAGACATCTAGACGCTAAACCAAAACCGGCTCAAAAGCAACCTCTTTTCAAATCTTATCGAGTCCGCATTTTCTGCGTAATCTCGTATTCTATATTCTCCCCGCCGGTACCTATATTCGTCGAGCCCTATATCTTGCTTGGCATTGATAGACATTGAGCTTGCGACGGTACTCTTTAGCATTGAATCAGGCTCCTGCGGAGGTTTAAGAATTGAGGTTTAGATCTATGCGCCCTAGCGACTTCGACTTTGCAGCCAGATTGAGCAATGTGGAGAATTGGGATAACTCCAGCGACGACTTTAGAAGGACTCTGCGAATCCAGCCTGGAGGTTCATTTGTGGCTACAGAGAAGAAACGTAGAGTAGGAGTTGTGACCACGATCTCGTATGGGAGATTAGGTTGGATAGGCAATCTGGTCGTCTCAAAGCGGTACAGAGGGCTAGGTGTAGGATCGTGGCTGGTCAAGCATGCAATCTTGCACCTTCGGAGAAAAGGCGCTAAAACTATAGGGCTATTCTCGTATAAGCGCAACTTGCACTTCTATCAGCGTCTCGGTTTCAAGAGGGATTTAAGCTACTTGAGATTCATGGGGAGAGGAAGAGCCCTGACTCATGAGCGCCCAAGGAGCGTCGACGGGAAGGACTTCAAGAGGATCCTAATCTTCGATAGGAAATGTTATGGACACTATCGAGACAGGCTCTTGACGGAGCTACTTAAACGATTCAGAGAATCTTCATTCGTAGCCATTAAGAATCATGAGGTCCAAGGATACATAATCGGTAAGAATTATGATAATACGTGCGAGATAGGGCCTTGGATCTGCAGCCGAGAGGGCGTATCGACTGCTGGCAATCTCCTAGAAGCTGTTTTGAGCACATCGATAGGCAAGTCTGTTGAGATAACGGTTCCGAGCGCGAATCATAGGGCTCTCAAGCTTCTCCGAAATCACAACTTGAAGCCCGACGGATCGGTTGTCAGAATGTACCATGGTGATCGAACCGGCCTTCCTAACGATCGATGCGTTTTTGCAGTAGAATCTTTGGAGAGAGGTTAATTCGGGGCGAACTTTCGAAGTCTCCGAATCGCTTCGAGCTTCTCTCTAGAACCCAATTTCGAGCGCTCAACGGCTGCTTTCAGTATCTCGATGCTCTCATCCATAGCTCTTCTATCAACTGGAAAAGGTACTCCATCCTTACCTCCATACGCAAATGAGTACTTCACCGGATCTCTCCAGCTAGGAGGTTTCCCGAATATCAGTTCCGATACAAGCGCCAGACCTCTAACAGTTGCAGGTCCTATTCCTTTAATGGCAAGTAGTTCCTCATAGTCTCTCGGTTGAATGTCATACGCTTTCTTAAGCGCTTTCCAATCCATCCTTCTAGGAATAACCTTGTAATGAGTAACGTACTCGCTTCCCATATCGGTTTCTATCCACTTTGAGAGAGACTCCTGATCGCTTCTTCTTATCGTCGAGTAGAGCCTATCGATTCGCTCGGGGTCTTCCTTCGCGATGTCCGTGCAAACCTTCCGCGTCTCTTCACTCTCCTTAGCCGTCATATCCAGAACATCTTTATGAGCCAAATGGCCAACTATACCTTCATGCGGCTCGACTACGAAGCTCTTTACATTGCGCGAGAGCCAGTGATACCTTCTAGCGGTTTGAAACTCAGGGTTCATCCCTTGTTGAATCACCGTCCATTTCCCATCTTCAGAGACGAAGATTGCATGGTGGTAAATCGAGTATCCTGCTTGTATAGCTGCGCTATCCACCTTCGCCGTCATCCTACTCGAATACTTCAATCTTTCAACTAGCTCCGCGGGAAAATCATAGCTTTGACCGATCTTCTCGAGCTCCACCAACGTTTTCCTCGATCTCTTCGCTTTCCCACCCGCAACTCGAATCCCTACATCCAATGAAGTAAATACATCTTTCAAGACTCCGCAAGTGACTGTTGTCGCGCCACTACTATCCCAGTCAAATCCGAGAACGTTGGAACAAGCTTGAAAGAACAGAGGATTTGAAAGTCTAGCTAAAACCCTATCAACTCCAAACTCATCAACCATTATGGCGAAGATTCCCTTAGCGAGCTTCACCATTCTAGAGAATAACCATCTCGGCGCATATCCTCCATGAAGCGTCAAATCTGCGATTCCAGTCCTTCTCAAAGCCACGTTTCAACAGGAAAATCTCTCACAGAGACGTGAAATTTTAACAAATCGGTTGAGAGCAAACAATTTCTTCCACAGCCCTATAAAGGAGTCGTGAAGAAACATTGACGCCAAACCTCGACGGAGCTTGCCGAGAAATCGCGGAAAGGCTGCTAAAGGTATCAAACCCTACGAGAGAGGATCTTAATCTAGCGAAGATCGAGGTGTGCAAAGCTCACAGTCTTGTTAGGTTGCCGAGCAACTCAGAGATCTTGCGATGCTTAAGACCTCAAGAAAAAGTCCGACTAAACGACCTTCTGAAGAGAAAAGCTGTGAGAGGAATAAGCGGAATAACCGTTATAGCGGTGATGAGCAAGCCATGGCCTTGCCCTCATGGAAGATGCGCCTACTGCCCAGGAGGCCCTTCAGCCGGCGTTCCCCAAAGCTATACTGGTCGAGAACCTGCGGCCATGAGAGGGATACAAGCCGGATTCGACCCGTATATTCAAGTTCGAGATCGAATTGAACAGTTGACCGCGATAGGGCATGAAGTCGATAAAGTCGAGATAATCGTAATGGGAGGCACATTTCCAGCAACACCGGCGGAATATCAAGAGTCATTCATCAAAGGCTGCCTAGATGCTCTAACCATGCAGCCCTCCAGAGATTTAGAGCATGCAAAGACGATCGCTGAGACTTCACGAATTAGAAACGTTGGCATAACCGTAGAGACACGACCTGACTGGTCTAAGCAAGCGGAGACGGATCGAATGCTCTCAATGGGAGTCACCAGAGTAGAGTTAGGCGTCCAAAACATATACGATGACATATACGATCTAGTGGAGAGAGGGCACACGATCCAAGATGTGGTCGAGGCTACGAGAATTCTCAAGGACTCTGGATTGAAGATCGTTTATCACATGATGCCGGGTCTACCTGGATCAAGTTTTGAGAGAGATACTGAATCATTCAGTCGAATATTCAATGATGAAGACTTCAAACCTGATATGATCAAGATCTACCCATGCCTCGTCTTGAAAGGAACAAAGACGTACGATTGGTGGCGCCAAGGGAGATACACCCCCTATAATGCAGAGGAAGCCGCTGAACTCATAGCGAAAGTCAAGGAGACTATTCCTCCTTGGGTACGGGTTATGAGAGTGCAAAGGGATATCCCCTCGACGCTGATTGAGGCAGGGGTCCGGAAAAGCAATCTACGTCAACTCGTCGAACAGAGACTTGAGCGGCGATGCGGATGCATACGATGTAGAGAAGTGGGACACCGAATGATCAAAGAGAAAATTCGACCTAACAAGAAGAATATCCAAATTCAAGCATTAGAATACAAAGCTTCAGAAGGTGAGGAGATATTTATCTCAATAGAAGATCCAATCAACAGCATTCTAATCGGATACCTCAGACTTAGGATTCCTTCTGAGAAGGCGCACAGACCAGAGATCAAGGATGAAGACGCATCAATAATTAGAGAACTCCACATCTACGGGCCAGTTGTTCCCGTTGGAACACGCCTCGCCGAGGCTTGGCAACATAAAGGCTACGGCGGGATTCTGGTGACCGAAGCAGAGAGAATATCTAGCGAACAGTACGGCAAAGGGAAGATACTTGTCACAAGTGCACTTGGAACGAAACAATACTACATGAGGTTAGGCTACAGACGCGATGGACCCTATATGTCCAAGATCATCAAGTAGCTACAAGCTTCTCACGCCAAGGTTATCTCTCGTAGGATAATGTCTTAAAATGAAACTCCGATATCTTACATGAGCGATCCTGACAGTTCAGTGGAGGATAAACGTATGAATAATGAACTTACTGGATATCGCGGCGAAGCTCTTGAAGTTCTCAAGAGAGCTGGCGCACGTATCGGAGACATACTTAAAGTCGTCAAAGACGGCGAGACATATGAAGGAACTTTAATTCCTCGGACCGAGTACGGAGACGACAAGCATATCTTGATCAAACTTCGTACCGGCTATAACATAGGACTGAGAGTATCACCCGGAATCGCTGTTGCTGTTCTCGGCCATGGGGCTAGACCCTCATTCATACGGCCACCTCTACCGGAACAGAAGGAGGGTCTCCCAAAGGTCGCTATCGTAAGTACTGGTGGAACGATAGCCAGCAAGGTAGACTATAGGACGGGCGCAGTTGAGCCAGCGCTCACAGCTGAAGACCTCTACAGCATCATCCCTGAACTCTCAGAAATCGCGAGGATAGACGCACATGTACTCTTCGGCGAGTTCAGCGAGAACCTGACTCCTCGACATTGGAAAGAAGTGGCGCTCACTGCTGCAAATCATATCAAATCGGGCGCAGAAGGGGTCGTGGTATGTCACGGAACGGATACTATGGCATATACAGCGGCTGCATTGAGCTTCGCTTTACAAGAGTTGCCTGTGCCCGTTGTATTGGTAGGATCTCAAAGGTCTTCAGATAGACCCAGCTCGGATGCGGCTACAAACCTGATGGGGGCTACAATGACGGCTGCGAAAGCCCCCTTCTCTGAAGTGGTGTTAGCTATGCATGAGAAGAGTTCGGATGATTTCATGGTGATACATAGAGGGACCAAGGTTAGAAAACTGCACACGAGCAGAAGAGACACGTTCAAGTCCGTAAACTCCCTTCCTCTAGCCCGCTTCAACTTCTCGACCCAGCGATTCGAAATTCTGATCCAAGACTATTCGAAACGGAAAGCTAGAGATGGCCCACTAGTAAGACCGGATTTCGAAGAGAAAGTGGGTCTGATCAAGTTCTATCCAGGGATGAATCCGGAGATTATCGACTGGTTTACGGAGAAGAAATACCACGGTCTTATCCTCGAAGGGACGGGGCTCGGCCATGTTAGCAGATACTGCTATGACGCGATAAAGAGGGCTATCGAGAACGGTATAGTTGTAGGTATGACGTCTCAATGCATCTGGGGAAGGGTAGATATGGCGGTTTACTACACCGGAAGAGACCTACTCTCATTCGGAGTAATCCCTCTTGAAGACATGTTGCCTGAAACAGCTCTAATCAAAATGATGTGGGCTTTCGGTCAGACGAAGGACCCATCTGAAGTCAAGAAGATAATGGTCAAGAACATTGCGTACGAAATCTCGCTGAGAAGATTTGATGAAGGGAATTATCCTGAGCAAGGTAAATGAAGAGATCGCACTCAAAGTAGGTCTAGAGATTCACTGCCAGCTTGATACGGCCAGCAAACTTTTCTGTGACTGCCCGACCAAACTTTCAGACAAACCGCCCACTTTAACCTATATTCGGAAGCTGAGGCCTACCCAAAGTGAGTTAGGTCAAGTAGATCCAGCGGCTATGTTCGAGTTTCAGAAGGGTCGAGCAATAGTCTATGAGACAGATGGAGAGACATCGTGCTTGGTCGAGATGGATGAAGAACCTCCTCACGATTTGAACTCGGAAGCGGTGGACGTAGGACTCACCATCGCTGCGATGCTAAATTCCAAGCCGGTCGACGAGATTCACGCAATGAGAAAGATAGTCATAGATGGGTCTAATACGACGGGCTTTCAGCGGACTTGCGTGGTAGCGCTCGGAGGCTCCGTGAGAGTAGAAGGCCGAGATATCCCAATACAACATGTAAGTCTCGAAGAAGACGCGGCGAGAAAAACCGGAGAATCCGGGATGACCGTGAACTATCGGATCGATCGACTCGGGATTCCATTGGTCGAAATCGCTACAGCGCCGGTCATAAGGTCTCCATCGGAAACAGAAAAAGTCGCATTCGCTATCGGAAGAATATTGAAAGCTACGAAAAAAGTCAAGAGAGGTCTAGGAACCATAAGGCAGGACCTCAATATCTCGATGGAAAGAGGAGCTCTCATCGAGATCAAAGGGGTTCAGAAACTCGATATCTTAGCTAGAGTAGTTGAACACGAAATATCGCGACAACATACGTTACTGAAAGTCCGAGATGAATTGAAGTCGAGAGGCCTACGCGAGGACGAGATTAAAGAAGAATTCGTTAACGTCTCGAGCATCTTTCAAGAAACATCATGCAAGGTTATCAAAAGTTCGCTCTTGAAAGGCGGGGCGGTCCTAGCAGCAGTCCTCCCGAAATTCCGTGGGTTACTGGCAACGGAACTCGAACCGGACCTTAGGCTTGGAACCGAGATGGCGCATCGAGCCATGTTCTGGGGAAGAGTTGGAGGGATCTTCCACACAGATGAATTACCAAACTACGGGATCACTCAAATAGAGGTTGAAGCTCTGCTTCATAAGCTAGGCGCGAAGAATGAAGACGCAGTAGTCCTTGTTGCCGACGATCCGGTTAACGCGCAGGATGCGTTAAGGGCTGTGGTGGGGAGGGCTAGAGAGGCTCTAAAAGGCGTGCCTGAAGAGACACGGGGGCCGAATCCAGATGGGACGACGAGATATATGAGGCCGAGGCCAGGAGCCGCTAGGATGTACCCGGAGACCGATGTTCCGCCGGTACCGATCAGTCAGGAAAGGATAACTAGAATCAAGTCTCACTTGCCGCCGATGCCTGATCTACTCGTCAAGGAATTAATGGATTCGTACAAGTTGAACCGGAAGCTAGCTGAGCAGCTAATGGACTCGGATTATCTCCCCTTATTCGAAACCATCCTCTCAAAGACAAAGATACCTGCGTCATTCGTCGCAACGATCCTGACTGAAGTGATAAAGAGCCTCGAGCGTCAGGGCGTAATTATTGAGGCTCTTCCTGAAATCCGAATAGAAGAGGCGTTTCTGGCTGCAGATTCAGGAACGGTAGCTAAGGAAGCGATCGCGGACATTCTCACATGGATCTCTAAGAACCGACAGGCCTCGGTCCAACAAGCCATAGAGAAGCTCGGATTGAAAATGCTTTCCAATGAAGAGCTCACTTCGCTTATAGAAAGATATGTGCGTGATCAGATATCGTTGATAAAGCAGCAACGTCGCATGGCGTTCAGCAAACTGATGAACATGGTTATGGGTGAAGTGCGAGGAAGGGCTGACGCGAAGCTAGTCGGAGAACTACTGAAGTCGAAGCTCGAAGAGGCGATAGCGAAAGAATAAGCGATCGAGGAGAATCTGGGCAACGCCGTGCGGGGAGCTCACTTATTCTTGAAGCAAAAGTTCCTCATCTTTCATTACGTGGTACCTTGACAAGCGAAATCTGTCGATGTCATATTGAAGGTGCGGAGTCAGCGCGGTTTCCTGCAGCGTCAACTCAAAGTTGCCACCGCAGACACTACATACCTTTCTACCCATCGTTTCAATAACGTAAGGCTTGTTTTGGGAGTTGGTGACTATCGCGACTCCAACATCCGCATCTAATGCGTGGCCGCTGTGATTCGCACAATGGAAAAGCAGCCAGATGCTCCATCTCTCTTCATATACCGTTTCAGACATTGCTTATACCTCACATTCAATCTATACACAAGCCGTTAAGCGTATAACAATTGCGGGAAGCCTGAAATCCGGTTTGGACTATTGAAACCCGCAGGACTCGTATTCTGAAGATATCCAGTCAATGCCTGAGAGAATAGTTAGCGGCGATGAAGCCAAATGAATTCGCTATGGCCCAAACCTATCCAATACCGAAGACTGATGATGCGGCGAGAGCTAAAACACTCTCGAAAGGATTCGGCTGAACGCCAGCAGCTTCGAAGCATCCGCAGGACCCGATCAACGAGAAGCCTCCGCGTAGCCGAGATCGAATGCTTTCAAATTGGCTTCTATATACTTCTTTGGAACCCTCTCCTGAATACATTCCTTCAAAGTATCATTATTGAGAGGAAGAATCCCTGTCGCCGCTAGCGCACCGAGCAGGACGATATTCTGGGTCATTCTGCTGCCCGCCTCCTCAGCCAATCTGAAGGCGTCGATGATAGTGATGTTTTGAGTAAAACTGCGATACATCTCAAATATGCTATCGAGAGGAGGATACTTCGCTACGCCCATGGAGACCGACGGCGGGATCACGCATCTTCTGTTCGCAACAATCCTCGTCCGATCATTCGCGTAACAAAGCCATCGCAAGACTTCAACCGGTTCAAATCCTAGGATAGCATCTGCTGAGCCTTCGATGATTGTTGGCGAGTAGAGTTTGTGACCGATTCTAACATGAGAAACCACGGCTCCTCCCCTTTGAGCCATACCGTGAATCTCGCTGACAACGACGTCGTAGTTCTCTTTCATAGCCGCGTTCCCTAGGATCTCCGTCGCGAGAATTACTCCTTGACCTCCAACACCGGCAGCTATTAGATTTCTAGCGTTCAAACCTTGGATACCTCAAGCCTTTAGGATAGCGGCGTAAGGACAGACCTGAGCGCAGACGCCGCATCCGATGCATAGAATAGAATCTATCGAGACATCTCCTCGGCTCGCCACGAGAGCAGGACAGCCCAGCAACTTGATGCAAGCCATGCACTTCGTGCACTTCTCTTCATCGATCTCTAACGGCGCTGTCTCTTCGCCCTTCGCGGACTTCTCTCGGGACTCCAAGATAGCGCACTTGTGCCTAGAGATAACGACTGCAGGACCATTTTGCTCAACCGCTCTCTTGATCGTCGATATCGTGTGCTTCAGGTCGTAAGGATCGACGACCTCCACGAAATCTACTCCACAACCTTTCGCAACATCTTCGATCAGAATCCGCTTCGACGACTCGCCAAGCCCGGTGACACCAGTGCCAGGGTGAGGCTGGAAGTTCGTCATAGCGGTCGTGCAATTATCAAGAACGACGTAGACAAACTTATGTTTGTTGTAGACGGCGTTGATCAATCCTGGGATTGAAGCATGAAAGAACGTCGAGTCTCCCACAACTCCTACAACGGGCTCGTCAACGACGTTGCTTATGCCGGAAGAGACTCCCACGCTAGCGCCCATGCAAAGCATCACGTCACCAACCGAAAGAGGAGGCTGAGCGCTTAAAGCGTAACATCCGATATCTGTAGCGCAGACCGCTCTGCCGCCTGTGGCTACCTTAATCGCGTGGAAAGATGCCATATGTGGACAGCCTTGGCATAGCACTGGAGGTCTAGGTGGAGACAGCGCTTCAGCGATTCGTGAACGATTCTCGATATTCTGGAAGTCTACTTGAATCGGTCTGCCGAGTGCTTTACATATCGCAGAAAGAACAAGCCTCGTGGAGAGTTCACCGTTTCTAGGCAGATAAGGCGGGTCGCTCATCTTGCCAAGGATTCTGCGGCCAACAGCTGCTCCTTGCGCTATCGACCTGACATGCAACTCAAGGAAAGGTTCAAGCTCCTCCACAACGATGATGGGATCGTGATCCTCCACGAAAGATGCGATTAGCCGCGCTGGAGGAGGATTGACGAGGCCAAGTCTAAGAACGGGAATTCTCAAGTCAAGAGTATTCAAAGCTTCCATACAATAGTTGAATGAGACGCCTGATGTAACAATGCCGGGCGTTCCTTCACCGAGAACAGTATTCAGCGGGAAGTCATCTGCAATCTTCCTGACGCGATCCATCTTCTCCAAAAGAACTGGATGTCTAGATCGAGCGTTCGCAGGGACCATAACGAACCTCTCAATATCCCTAGAGAATTTTGCTTCTTGACGTCTAGGCTCTACTGGTCCGAAGACGACAGGTTTCCGTGCGTGGCTGACTCTCGTTACCAAACGAAGCATTGTTGGCAACTCAAATTCCTCAGATAACCGTAGGGCGGAAAGAAGCATGTCTTTTGCTTCTTGAGGGTTCGAAGGCTCAACGCAGGGAATGTTAGCTAGCAAAGCGTAGTACCTATTGTCCTGCTCATTCTGAGAGCTGTAGCAGCCGGGATCATCAGCAGAAACAATGACGAGTCCTCCTCGAACGCCAGTGTATGCCAAAGTTATCAATACATCTGAGGCGACGTTAAGTCCCACCATTTTCATCGAGCATATGGCTCTAACGCCTGATATCGACGCACCCGCTGCAACCTCGAGGGCAACCTTCTCGTTGGTTGAGTATTCCATGTAGATGCTCTCTTCACGAGCTATCAAAGCAATAGTATCCGCTATTTCAGAAGAAGGGGTTCCAGGGTATGTGGTTGCTACTGAAACGCCTCCTTCAAGAGCTCCTCTAGCCACAGCCTCGTTTCCGAGAAGAAGATGTCTCTCCCCCGCTCGACCTCTCACTAGAGTATCCGACTTGCTCAAGCCGAGCACCCAATCGAGCAAACGCATTTTAGACTAATTGCTAGTCGGTAATAAACAGCTTGTCGCATCAAAACGTCTCTATCGCTAGAACTGATGGCCGGCGCATAGCTCAGATATGGAATAATACCGTCTTCATTCAAGCCGAACGAAATGTATTACTTCGGCGAGTTTAAGTATATGATTCATATTACCTAATGGTTATCCGTTTCAAAAGTAGCATTCCTTAAACTTGGTGAAGCGGTCTTGAGTGAAGCATTGTTAGGGTGGCTTGTGAAGCGACGCAAGAATAAGGTATTCGGTCTTGCCAGCGCTCAGATAGGCAAGGCTATAGATATAGTTAGCGAGCTTGAGAAGGCTGTTACAGCTTCAGCTGAAGGTAGAAAAGAGGAGGCTGAGAAGAGTATCGAGAGACTCTTCCTGATGGAAGAGGAGATCGATGGCCTTCGAAGGGCTGTTTTCGAGGAGTTAGCTCGAGGAACGATGGAGCCCGGGGCAAGAGAAGATGTCATGCATCTGGTCAAGAGACTTGATGTGATGGCTGATTGCGTTAAGGACTCTGCCAGAGACGTAAAGATCTTAATGAATTCAGATATTCCGAGCGAAATCAGAGAGATTTGCGTGAGCATCGCGCGGGGTCTGGTAGACTGCTCCGTCAACCTGCGCGGAAGCATCGAGAGGCTTGGCGACAATCCAGAGATGGCGAGACAATTCTCTAGGAAAGTCGACTTGGCGGAACATAGGATCGATGAAGAGTATGTAAAAGCTCGCTCGCTATTCATTAAATACTCGACCAAGCTAGATCCAGCGACTCTGCTTATCCTGAAGGACTTGGTAGACGCGATGGAGCAAGTGGCTGACATCTCCACCGATACGGCTGACTACGTTAGGATTCTCGCTGCCGGCGAAGAGAAAGCATAGTAACGAACTTATCTCAGGATACGTCTCGAATCCTTGAATATCTTACAGCAAGAGTAAAAACGATTCCATTTCTTACATACCATATTTCTCCGCGAAGCGGCGGAAGAATAAACAATCCTAACATAGAAATAAATCCGGAAACCTTGTTGACGAATAGCCCCAGGACAGGAGATCTACAGCAAACAAGCTCTTAGCAAGTCTTTTTCTATCCCCTCTGTAATTGAAATGAGGGGCGTTTCGGACAAGGGCGTGTGAACTTGATACAGATAATAGGTCTGGAAAGCATACCTTTGATCAAGAAAGGAGACGACATAGGCGCGTTGATCTTAGACGCAGCAAAGAGACAGAGCGTAGAGCTCAAGGAAGGTGATATAGTGGTTGTCACCCAGAAGATCGTCTCCAAATCGGAGGGAAGAATTCTAGACTTGAATCAAGTTGTTGCATCCCCATTTGCGCTACATATAGCGAAACAAACTGGGAGAGATCCGCGGCATGTCGAAGTCATCTTAAGAGAGTCCAAACGGATAGTCAAGATGCAAGATCAACACTTAATCGTTGAAACTCGCCATGGATTTGTATGCGCAAACGGCGGCGTAGACAAGTCGAATATAGAGGGAGAAGAGTGTGTTTCGATTCTCCCCGTCGATCCTGACGAGTCTGCCAGAAGAATAAGAGCCACGATCAAGCACTTATCTGGCGTTGATGTAGCTGTGATAATCTCAGATACTTTCGGAAGACCTTGGAGAATAGGACACGTGAATATCGCTATAGGGGTTTCTGGGATGAAACCGATAATAGATTACAGAGGTCGTAGGGACATGTTCAACTATGTGCTCAACGTGACAGTTATGGCTGTTGCTGATGAGATCGCGTCCGCGGCAGAACTCGTAATGAACAAGTCCGACGGAGTACCAGTCGCAATAATCAAAGGCTACCCCTACGTAAAAGAGGAAGGTAAAGGCATAGAACTCATCAGGCCAGCTGAACTGGACCTATTCAGGTAGAAGCTTGTTATCTCGAGCAAAGGAGGCAAGGCAATGACAGATATCCAGAAGGTTAATGCAGCAGCAAAGGTTCTTGAAGGTCTCATAGTCAGAACGCCAACGGTATTCTCACCCGTCCTCTCGGAACGAACGAATGCGCAGGTCTTCTTAAAGCTTGAGAATCTCCAATTGACCGGTGCGTTCAAAATAAGAGGAGCACTCAACAAGATGAACGGACTGACAAGCTCCGAAAGGAAAAGAGGAGTCATAACCGCGTCTTCAGGCAACCATGGGCTTGCAGTTTCCTACGGAGCCAAGGTCTTCGACTTGGAAGCCACGGTTTACGTGCCAAGGAACCCTAATCTCGAAAAGCTTGCTGCTATCAAAGCTCTTGGAGCTAAAGTTATTCAGGCGGGAAATGATTATGAAGAAGCCTACGCCAAAGCCCTTGAAACTCAGCACAGAACCGGCGCGGTTTTTATTCATGCTTTTGATGATCCGGCCATTATTGCCGGACAGGGAACGATTGGGCTGGAAGTTCTTCAAGATCTCCCTGAACTTGACACGGTAATAGTTCCGGTTGGTGGAGGAGGTCTTATCTCAGGGATCTCCGTTGCTGTCAAGGCGATGAAGCCGGAGATAAAGGTTGTAGGCGTTCAAAGTAGAGGGGCGCCCGCTATATACGAATCTTGGAGAAGACGGAGAATAGTGAAAAAGAAGTCGGTCAAAACGATCGCTGATGGCTTGGCTTCGAGGCAACCTGGCGATTTGACTTTCCAGATGATTCGCAAATATGTTGACGAAATGTTCTTGGTGACAGATTCACAGATATGTCAAGCAATACTCTTCCTAGCGAGGAAGCTTCACATTATCGCGGAGCCTTCAGCCGCCGCTTCTCTCGCTTCTCTTCTTTTCAAGTATAAACCAGAAACTAAGGAAAAGATCGCTTTAATCATAAGTGGAGGAAACATTTCGGGTGAGTTGCTGAAGCGTCTAGTGGCTTCACATCGTTGAGGCGAACTACCGAAGTTCTTTCATAGCCTCTTCTACATATAAGACGATTTCCGAAGGACGATCGATAACACTTACTCCTGCACGCCTGAATGCTTCAATCTTGCTTTCAGCAGTTCCTCTTCCCCTCTCGATTATTGCTCCTGCGTGCCCCATCTTCTTCTCCGGCGGAGCAGTTCGGCCAACCACGTATGCGACCGCAGGCTTCGAGAACTTCTTCTCGATATAGTCGGCAGCCTCTTCCTCCACTGTTCGGCCAACCTCTCCGATTATGACGACTAGAGAAGTTTCATCATCTTCCTCGAACAGTTCAAGTATGTCGACAAAAGTAACCCCTGTCACCGGGTCACCTCCTATCCCGGCACATGTGCTTTGGCCTATCCCAGCCTCAGTCAGATTTCCAGCGATCTCATATGCGAGCGTTGCGCTTCTAGAAACGATTCCAACTTTGCCGGAACGGTACAGGTTACCGGGCATTATTCCTATCTTCGTCTTTCCCGGACAGATTAAGCCGGGAGTGTTAGGGCCTAGAACTGTAACCTTTTCTTTTTGAGCCAAGGCTTTCACCCTCATGGTGTCGTGAACGGGGACATGCTCAGTGACAATGACTAGAATTCCTATCCCTGCTTCTATAGCCTCTTCCGCAGCGTCAAGGACCCTTCCAGCTGGCACGAAGAGGATAGATGCTTCTACTCCCTGCTCCAGAACCGCCTGCTTGACGGTATCGTACACTGGAATGTTATGAACCGATTGACCGCCCTTTCCCGGTGTAACTCCTGCTACAATTCTTGTGCCATATTCCAACATTAGCTTGGTCTGAGCGGAACCGATGTTCCCAGTTATCCCTTGCACGACGACCCTGGTGGTCTCTTCAGCTAGAATCGTCATATCAGGCTTACTCCCTCACGAGCTCCATTAGCCTCTGGACAGCGATCTCGGTTCTTATGGATTTGACCACGGTTACTCCAGCTTCCTCCAAGATTCTCCACGCTTCCTCCTCTTGATTGCCGCGTACTTTTACGACCAAAGGAATTCTCAACCGTTTCTCTCTCACATATGAAGCCACCCCCCTTGCTGCTTCAATCATCGGATTTATCCCGCCGTACATATTGATAACGAGGCCGCGAACCCTTTCGTTTCTAAGAACGATTTCCATGCAAGCTTTGATACGTTGCTCAGTGATCTGGCCTCCGGTATCCAAGAAGTTCGCAGGGTGGCCACCGTACTCCTTCACTAAGTCAAGCGTAGAAAGAGCTAGACCGGCGCCACTCGCAATAACTCCAATATCTCCATCGAGTCTAACATAGGCGATATCCTGTTTCCGAGAATCCCTTTCGATCTCGTCTTCAATTCGTACCTCGTCGCGGAAGGCGATATCTGGATGCCTGAATAACGCATCATCATCGATCGTCATAACAGCGCCGACCGCGCATAATTCTCCTCCGGTCGTCGCGACGAGCGGATTCGCTTCCACAAGTAAAGCGTCGTACTTCACAAATACTTGATAAAGTCTGTTCACAATATCTTCGATCTTGTCGAGAGGAATGCCTTCCAGCTCAGTTCGCCGCGCCAACTCGGTTGCGATATCCTTGCTTACGCCGGAGGCTATATCAACTGCTTTCGCAACAACGACCTCAGGATGAATTCTCGCAGTCTCTTCTATATCGATACCGCCTTCGCTACTGACTATGATCAGCGGCATACCCTTGGACGCATATATCGTGAAGCTGACGTACGCCTCTCTAGCTATGTTCAAACACTCTTCCAGCAAGATCTTGCGGACAACATAGCCGTGGATTTTCATCCCAAGCAACCTTCTAAAGCTGGCTTCAGCACTATTCTGATCGTGCGCGATCGTAATCCCTCCAGCTTTCATTCGGCCACCAATAGGAACCTGTCCTTTAAGTACGAGTGGAAATGAGAACCTGCCAGACAGGCTTCGTAGCTGTTCGAGGCTTTCAATTAACTCGCCTTCCGGTACGGGAATCCCTTGCTCCGAAAAGATCTTCTTAGTTTCATACTCAAGCAACTTCATGAAGAGCACCAGAGCTTCCGATGTATGGCACATTTTGCGTTTCGAGATATTCAAGCCAATCTAGAGCTCTCGTTTCTTAAGGGTTTTCACCATTAGAGGCGAGATTGAACTTCCGTCCAATCTGACAGAAGCTCTAAGCAAGTCATCTTCTGCTCTGACAAGGCTTAAGTTGAGTAGTGACTTACAAGATAACGAAAGTAGGTGCGCATGTATGAGACGAATTGGGCTCGGTTTTTCCGGAGTTCCCCTCTCAATCATGGATATGGTTGAATACGTAAGGCTGGCCGAAAAAAGAGGGTTTGATTCAGTCTGGATCGCGGAAGACTACTTCCTTAGGGACGCTGTTTCTCCACTAGCATCTTTCGCCTTCACAACGAAGAAAGTCAAGCTCGGAGTCGGAGTGATCAATCCATACACTAGGCATCCAGTATTGATCGCAGAGACTATTGCAACGATTGACGAAATGTCAAAAGGTAGAAGTATTCTAGCCCTCGGGACCGGTGTGATACCTCTTATCCAGCAGATGGGGATTAAAGTTCAAAAACCGCTCCAAATGATGAGAGAAAGTGTTGAGTTGATTCGACGACTGCTGGCTGAGAAAGAGACAACATATCGAGGTTCGGTAATAGAGGTTGATAAAGTGAAGTTCGGTGCCAACCCGTACTTCGACCTAGTCGGTCGATTCAGACCCTTGAGAAGGCGCATCCCGATCTACCTAGCTGCCATGGGCCCCAAAATGTTACAGCTAGCCGGAGAAATAGGCGACGGGGTCCTATTCTCTGCAGGAAGTCCCACACCTTATGTGAAATATGCCGTTGAGAACTTGACGATCGGAGCAAGGAGAGCGAATAGGAGTCTGTCTGAAATTGACGTAGCATGCTATATCGCGTGCGCCCCTTCAGAGAAAGACAGGCCACCCGGGAAGGTTGCCCGAGGCTTCGTCGCGTTCATGGCTTCCTACGCAAGTGAAGAGGTCCTCAAAATGAGCAATGTGGAGCCTTCCGAAGCCTCGAGAATACGTGGAGTACTCGAGAAGGAAGGTATGGCTGAGGCCTCAAGACACGTCTCAGATGAATTAGTCAAAACGTTCGCTGCACATGGGAAACCCGAAGGAATCATAGAGAAAATAGAAGAATACGTTAACTACGGAGTGAATCTTCCGATACTGTTCCCGATACCGCCGAACTTTAGACTCGCGGTCGAAACCGGCGGACGCTACGCAAGTTCTTGATGCAGACGGGTTTGGTTTGAATTAATTGGTGAAATACCGGTGTTGCACGAGTGCTGGTCAACGATATCAGTTGGCAAGTGATCTTGTTATTATGTAAGGATGAGGACGTGAAATGAGGTTATCAACTGATTCTGAGATGTTCAAGGTGATGAGAGAGAAGCTCTACTCATCCGTGATCTCAGACGTTCTTGATAGAATGAGTTTCAAGAATCAAGCTATGGAAGCTGAGATAAGGCCTTTGTTCCCAGACGCTGTCTTGGTGGGAAGAGCTCTCACCGTGCTATCAGTTGACGTGTACCATGAACCAAGGGATCCTTACCTTCTAGAGATCGAGTCTGTCGACAGCTTGAAGCCGAATGATGTCCTAGTTGCTTCTACGAGCAAGTCCAGAAGGACATGCTTCTGGGGGGAACTGTTGTCTACCGCCGCTAAGGCGAGAGGTGCGAGTGGAGCTGTTATCGACGGATATACGCGAGACGTCAAGAGGATCATTGAGATGAAGTTTCCAGTCTTCGCCAAGGGCGTGAAGCCCGTCAACTCTTTCGGAAGGAGCCTAGTGATAAACTACAATGTGCCGGTGGAATGTGGAGGCGTTCTAATTAACCCAGGAGAGATAGTCTTCGGAGATATAGATGGGGTTGTTGCGATTCCACGTGCAGTAGAATCTCAAGTCGTCGAGAAGGCCCTTGAGAAAGTTGGCGGCGAGAACAAGACAAGAGAAGAGTTAAAGAAAGGTGCCTATCTACGCGACGTTTACCGGAAATATCATGTGCTTTAGATGTTATGAGACGAAAATTTTCGTCGAAAGTTCCGATACGCCAACAAGCTTTATATGAAGAGTAGCTTTAGCAAGTGCTCTATTAGGGGGATGGGGTGACGCATTTGACTCAAAAAGTTTTGTTTCTTGACCTGGAAGCATGCACCGCATGCAGAGCGTGCATGGTTGCATGTTCAGTAGCGAAAGAGAAAGTTTTCAGCCTGAACAAGGTTCGCATATGGGTTCCGAAGAGAGAGAGCATCGGTTTAGGTGTTCCGATCATATGTGAGCAATGCGACCCGGCTCCCTGCATGGTCGTCTGCCCGATGAAAGCTATTTCCCGGCACTCGAAAACAGGGGCTCCAGTAGTTGATCGTGAAAAGTGTATAGCCTGTAAGGAGTGCGTTTGGGCGTGTCCATTCGGAGCGATCAACGTTCAGAGAGGGGTCGCGGTGAAATGCGACCTTTGTGAAGGCAAACCCGCATGCGCAGAAGTCTGCATGCCCGGGGCGATAAAATATCTGGAGTTGGAGCGGCCGTATATGCAGAAGAAATGGAAATCTCTAGAGAGGCGAGTTGAAGCTCTCTCAGCCCTGTTCTCAGGAGGAAGCTGAAGATGTACGCGTGGGCTGGTAAGATTCTTCACGTTGACTTGGCAAAGAGGAAGATATGGAAAGAAGATCTGGACCAGAAACTCGCGGTTCGCTTCCTAGGTGGCAGAGGCATAAATGCGAAATTGCTCTGGGATCTCATTCGGAGACCAGGAATAGACTGCTTCAGCCCAGAAAACGTTTTGATCTTTGGGACAGGCGCACTGACAGGTACAACCGCACCCTCTTCCGGGAGGACAACAATCACCTGCAAGGGAGCACTCACAAACCTGTACCTAAAAACGAACATGGGAGGCCATTGGGGCGCCGAGGTGAAGTTCGCAGGATACGATCAAATCATCGTGTACCAGAAATCCAAGAAACCCGTCTATCTCTGGATTAACGACGGCAATGTAGAATTACGAGATGCCCAGCAGCTTTGGGGCTTGAATGTTAGGGAGACGGATGAAGCTATAAAACGTGATAACGATGAACCGGAAGCCAAAGTTGCATGCATAGGTCCTGCTGGAGAAAACCTCGTCAGATTCGCATCGGTTATGAATTCGGTATATCATGCAGCTGGGAGGGGGGGAGCCGGTGCTGTCATGGGGTC
>CAZHMI010000022.1:0-21606 GCA_964533795.1 uncultured Candidatus Bathyarchaeia archaeon | reverse complement strand
GCTTGCGGAAGCAGGGTTCGAGTATGTCTGTACAACCCCTGAGTCCCTACTGGTCTTCAAGAAACGCAAATGAATCCCCTAAAAAGGAGGGGGGTTCATGCTAAAGTGCGGGGGGTGGGATTTGAACCCACGAACCCCTACGGGACAGGGTCCTAAGCCCTGCGCTTCCAATGACCTGCTTTAACGGTCATCTTTGACCTGACTTGGCAACCCCCGCATAAGGGCTCGTACAATCTGTTGAGGTTCTCGTTGCTTTAAGGTTTCTTGAGGCGACACAAATCACTGGGAACTGTAACTAAATGTCGATTAACGCTTTTCTATATCGGCTGATCAAAATGGGACTCATCTTGATTCGTACAATCAATGGCTAGATGAGGATGTACATCGCGAAGTTCATAAAGGGCTTTTGAGGAAATAAAATGCCATTTCTCAAAGAGAAGTAGCTGGAAGGAGGTGAGGAAAACGGTTCGTGAGATGACTGAGACCAACCTTAAGAGCGCTTATGCAGGGGAAAGCCAAGCCCACATGAGATACACAATCTACGCGAAAAGAGCGGCGGAGGAAGGATTTCCAAATGTTGCCAGACTATTTACGGCAGTTGCCTTTGCTGAAGAAGTTCACGCGTCCAATCACTACAAGAACATAATGAGCAAAGGAGGATCGGCAACTGTTTCCGCAGCGGTCTTCGGGTCTAGAAGTACCTTAGAAGACCTTCAAGCAGGCATAGACGGAGAGACCTTTGAGATCAATGAGATGTACCCAGCGTACAAGACCGTAGCTCAGGCTCAAGGTGAGAAAGGAGCGGAGGATAGCTTTACTTGGGCCCTAGAAGCGGAGAAGATCCACGTCAGCCTATACCAGAAGGCTAAGCAATCGGTGGACCGAGGAGTAGACATTGACTTAAAGCCGGTTCAAATCTGTGAAGTTTGCGGATACACTGTTGAAGGCGATGCGCCAGAAAGATGTCCAATCTGCGGGGCTCGAAAAGAAAGGTTCAAATCTTTCTAGAATAATCCCGCAACATTTTTGTTTCTCACTTGAGGAAACAGCAAGTTCTCGTTGACATTTCGAGTCTTACCGGAAATCTCTTTTCGTCTTCTGCTGCCAGTGGAACCGCTTCCTTATTTTTGATATCCGTTGGTGCTCCGGGCGGGACTCTCAGCAGAAAGCTTCTTCAACCTTCCACATTTGAATTCGCGGACACGGCGTTTCCTTCGCGTCTCCCGCGATCAACGGCTCGATTGGCCTTCGCACTGAGAGCGAATAAGGCCGCTATGCTATCGGCTCGCTCGACTAACCGGGCTACACCACCGGAGCACCGTAGAAAAGCAAGTCCTCTAGACTTTAAGCTTTTTCGCGAAACAAAAATTGAAGAGGCGAACTCTCAAGATTGGCTTGCTTAAGAACAATTTCATTATCTCCGAAGCGCGATCGTGAAGAATACATTAGAAAACATTTCACGAAGCCACGAGGCGTCAAGATCATCCGCGACAGAATTTTGAAGGGCTCTGGAGAGGCAATTCTGACCCCCCTAGGGGTAGGGGGGTCTAAATCAGCTTGCGAGAGACATTAAAGCGATCTGAAAACTGCTCTATTCAAAAGTCCCGTTGAAAGGCGTAAGCATTAAAAGTGGAGGGAAGAGGCTGGCGCGAAACTTGTCAACGCGATCGATGTTGCAGAGAAGTTAGCAAAAGATGCTAAAGCGACAGGTGAGAAAAGGACTTGATTTTCTAGTTTCTTGGGAGGAAGAAAGAGGCTAGTGCTAACACTTTCCAGCTTCTCGCGGTGAGATCCGAATAAACCAGCAAATTGCAGAGTGGGTTAAAATTATGCTGCTCACAAGTCGTAGACTATTCCAGGTATTTTGGGAAACGGCTGTGTTTCTCCCACGTGCTTGGCTCCCACTATCCAAGCGACCAACCGCTCGACACCGATTCCAGCGCCAGCTGAAGGCTTCAGCCTTTCGTCCTTCGCTAACTTCAACAACAATTCATAGTTTTCTCTTCTTACGCCGTCTCTATCCATTTTTCTAGTGATCTTGCTGTACTCGCACTCCCTTCTGCCACCGGACAATACTTCTCCATATTTAGGCAGGAGCAGATCATAGTTGTCCCACTTACCAGTTCCAAAGTCTTCGAAATCATAGAATTCTCTAGGGATGTTCCTAACCCATATCGGTTCGCGAGCCTCGAGCATTAGTTGAGTTTCCCAGTCTTCTCCATATTCACCTTCAAGTTCCTCTCTATCGTAAACTCTGAAAGGAGCCTCTGGAACCTTTAGACCGCTATTCCCGAGGAAGGTCAGCTCATTCCTCATGCGCTTCTTCAAGCTTCCTATTAACCCGCAGATCGTCTCTTCAACGAGGCTTCTAATTCCTCTGAAAGTGGCGTTTCTAACTTCAAAATCCAGTTGTGTAAATTCGTAGATGTGCATCCCGCTGTTTGCCCTCTCAATCCTCTCAATTCTCACGTTTGGCGACAGTAGGAACAACTTAGGGTAAGCTAAGGAGCAAGCAACCATTTTGTGAACTATCATGCTTAACGTGGTCCTAACGGTCTTCCCATAGATTTCCTCTTCGATGCGCTTCTCGATAGAGGCTCCTGGGTCCGGCCATAACGGGTCGGTTGACTTGGAGAATACGACTGGGAGCAACCATTCAAAGCCTTCACTCAAAAATCTGCAAGTAAGATACTTCAGCGCATGAGTCATCACTCTGCTGATACATCGCTTTCTCTCAATTCCACTTTCGGAGAGCTGCTCCAAAGGCTTCGGTATCTCAATCGGCTTTTCTCCAATAACAGACAAAGGTTCCTGAAGGGCTGCGCGTTTACCTCTCATACATCTGACTTCCAGGCGGGGAGCATCATTCAGTCCAATAGAGAGTATGTTAATTTTTATGCGAAACCATCGTAAATTTTCCGAACAATAGGGCTAAATACTCGTTGAAAATGTAATAAATACAGAAATGAGAGCAAAACTTGAGAAGATTAGGCGAGTGAAGCCTTCATGCGAAGGATTTTGCGAACATTACGCTGAAGAAATCAGTTGTAGACGATTCTGAAGTCCCTATACTCTCCTTTCCATTCTTCCCATTTAACCTCGACGCTAGAAACCTCAGCGCCTGGGGGTCCCTTTTTACAAAATTCTATGATCTTCTTAACGGCTTCTTCTTCTCCTTCAAACACGGCCTCAACCCTTCCATCTCTAAGGTTCTTGATCCAACCATTCACTTTGAGTCTCGTAGCTTCCGCTCTCGTCTCGTACCGGAAGAAGACGCCTTGCACGAAACCGCTTACCCATACGTGCGCTCTAACAATCATTTCGCAAGCTTCTCCAAGGAAAGTTACTATTTCGGTGATGACCGATCTTTCTGTAATAAGCATTTTCAAAGAAAGAGCTTAATATTATCGAGAGTTTAGGAACCTAAGGGTCGCAAATGTCAACCTCAAAATCTGTCAGATTTGAACCGAAGACGCTCGTCTTACAGAGAGAGGGAACAGTACTTATGATTGTTGACATGCAAAACGATTTCGTCAAGGAGGACGGGAAAATGTATGTTGGAGACTCCGTTAGGGAGATAGTCCCGAATATTCGGAGGACGTTAGCGAAAGCTAGGGAAGGAAACGTTCCGGTAGTGTATACCCAAGATTGGCATAGAGAGGATGATCCGGAGTTCAAGGTGTGGTCTGCTCATTGTGTTGCGGGAACAATCGGCGCTGAGATCGCCCAGTCTCTCAAGCCGGCCAGCGGAGATCCTATCGTTAGAAAGAAGAGCTATGACCCTTGGTTCGAGACAGAGCTTGAAGGCTTGTTGAAACGGTTGAAGACAAAGACCATAGTTGTTACAGGAACCGTTTCAAATATCTGCGTGCTTCATGCTGTTGCGGGAGCTACGTTGAGAGGATACGAATCCGTCATTCCTACGGATTGCATAGCCGCGCTTAACGATGTCGATCAAGAGTTTGCCATTCGCCAGATTGTGTCCCTTTATAAAGGCGTGCTCACGACCTCTGAAATGCTCTCTTTCCAGTAGCTTCTACTTGACGTATCTCCTCGGGTTTGTCTCAAACTCTGCTTTGCACATAGAAGCGTAGAAATAATAGGTCTTTCCCCCGTTGAGGGTCTTATACTTCGTTGTTTTCTCGTCCACCTGCATTCCTCACACTTTTTGATATTCTCTCTGACGGTCGAGTTACGGCTTTTCAATATACCATCGCATCAAATTATATATCTAATATGACCTAACGGTGATTCATAAGCTGCTGGAGGTACTTCTCGCATTTTGCGGCCTTCTGAGACAAGCTTTAGTAAAAAATCGTTCTTCTTGGCTTCTGGTATAATCGTGAGCGTTCCAGTTACCCTGTTTATTTCCGGACTTGTAACACAATTTTGCCTGCTGCTACCCATATTGATCGCTACCATATGCGCCACGTCCGTCATCGCTCGTTATCTCTGGCTCATAGGTGGAATTGGAGCTTCGGTGACGGCTTACTATCTTTCATATAGGTTCTTCAAGAAATCGCCGCGGCCATCCCTGAACACAACAGAAGTTCGCTGGCATAATGCTGTAGACTCTTTTGCGCGTACAAAAGTCTTAAGAGAGCGACATCTAGAACTGAACTCGTGATCTACTATGGCCAAAGATCCAATTTGTGGGATGAAAGTAGACGAGAAAAACGCTAAGTACAAATCCGAGTACAAGGGAAAGACATACTACTTCTGCTCCCCAAGCTGTAAAGAAGACTTTGACAAAAATCCCGAGAAGTATCTGGGGTAGAGAAAATCTTCAATCCCATTTCTTTCAGAAAGGTGTAAGAGCTTGTCTTTGAATTTAGGAAAAATAATGGGCATAACCATTAGGGTTCACTATACGTTGTGGCTCGTCTTTCTTTTAATAGCCTTTTCATTAGCAACTGGGTATATGCCTCATCATTACCCAGGTCTCCCGGCATACATGTATTGGATTATCGGACTTGTTTCAGCCATCATACTTTTCGCATCTGTCCTTTTTCACGAACTCGCCCACTCTTACATAGCAATTAGAAGTGGGATTCCAGTAGGGCGCATCACACTATTCTTCTTCGGCGGGGTCTCCGAAATCGCAGAGGAACCGAAGAGTCCGGGCACAGAGTTAAAGATGGCGGCCGTAGGTCCTGCATCAAGCTTTCTGATAGCGATTGTGCTTGGAACGTTATGGTACTCGTTCGAGAGCTGGAACGCACCTATTGGACCGACCGCTATAATGCGATATGGAGCCACAATCAATGCTGCACTCGGAGGATTCAATCTTCTTCCTGCATTCCCACTTGATGGCGGCAGGGTCTTTAGGGCTATCGTTTGGAAGCGGTCTAAAGATCTATTGAAAGCGACAGCATCGGCTACAAGGGTCGGAGTAGGTCTAGCCTACCTAATGATGTTCGGCGGATTTGCGATAATACTATTTGGAGATATCTTCAGTGGAATATGGATCATTATGATCGGTTGGTTCCTGAAGTCTGGAGCTGAGTCAAGCATGAGCCACACAATTATTGGAGAAGCTCTGTCAAAGATACGTGTGGGCGAAATGATGTCGAAGAACGTGGTCACAGTAGACCCTGATTCAACTATCGACGAATTGGTAAAGAACAACTTCCTAGTACATAGGTATGCAGCCTACCCTGTTCAGCGAGAAGGTGAGATATTGGGGATGGTGACCATGGAGGCTTTGAAGAAAGTCCCTAAAGAAAGGTGGAGCCAAGCAAGAGTGAAGGAGATAATGATCCCTACGGAGAGACTTGTAATGGTTAGGTCAGAAACCCCGGCTTCAGATGTTATGTACAAGATGGCGAGATACGGGGTAGGCCGAGTGCTGATAGTAGAGGAGGGAAAGCTACTAGGTATTATCAGCCATAGCGACTTGATGTACATTATAAAAGTCAGGGCAGAAATTGGTTCGTGAAGATGAAGGATCAAACCTCAGGATTAGCAGCATCCGCCACGGCTATACTGCTCCACGTATTTGTTCATGTGCTCCTCCGAGCAGAAGTATTGTCCAAACCTATTAAGCGATTCATTTTTCTGAACTTTCATGCCACAAATCGGACAGTATTTACTGAACAGACCCGTATCGTTCACCTCCTCTATGTCTCATTGATCTACCTCTCATGAGTTCATATTCAGACGGTTGCAGCTTAGTATTTCTGATGGCTCTAAAACACAAAGAATTGAGAAACCAAACTTGCTTCTTATTAAATCCAGCAAAATTAAGTTTTGCTTCTAAACAAGTCATGAGCGCTTTTATTTTTCTTTATGAAAATCTAGTAGCATGCTCAAGCTAGACCGGTGTTGAGTTTGGTGTTCAGATTTCCACTTT
The DNA here is from genome assembly GCA_964533795.1 of uncultured Candidatus Bathyarchaeia archaeon. GTDB lineage: Archaea > Thermoproteota > Bathyarchaeia > 40CM-2-53-6 > CAYOZM01 > CAYOZM01. Next base: position 15,254 of record CAZHMI010000022.1, on the reverse strand, counting down.
GAATCTTTTGAGTAATGCTGAGTTTGATACTACGGACAAAGAGCTCAAGGCCATAGCGGCCGCTGCTATTATGGGGTTCAAGAGACCGATTGCTGCTACAGGTATCCCTAAAGTGTTATAGACGATGGCCCAGAAAAGGTTCTGTTTGATCTTTCGCATAGTACTCTTGCTAAGCCTTATCCCGCCCACAACATCCCTGACATCATCTTTAACTAATATTATTCCACCAGTCTCTTTCGCTATGTCCGATCCGCTTCCGATGGCGATCCCTATGTCTGCCTTAGCCAAGGCAGGGGCATCATTGATACCGTCGCCCACCATCGCGACAACCTTCCCATCCCTTTGAAGCCTTCCTATGACGTTCGCCTTCTCCCAAGGAGGAACGTTCGCGATGACCGTATCGATTCCCACCTGCTTCGCGATAGCTTTAGCTGTTCTCTCGTTATCTCCGGTTAACATCACGGTCTCGACTCCGAGGGCTTTCAACTTCTTCACAGCCTCGATCGAGTATTGTTTCAGAGTGTCCGCCACGGCTACTAGGCCGATTATACTACCATTTAGAGCTATCAACATCACGGTCTTCCCTTGTTCTTCAAGGGCGGTCATCCTGTCCTCTACCGGACTAGGATCTATTCCCCTCTCATTCATGAATGCTCTATTGCCAAGGAGTATCTCATCGCCATGCAGGGTTGCTTTAACACCTTTTCCAGGGATTGCTTCGAAGGAATCCATCTTAGGAATCGATAAGCCTTTCATCTCCGTCTCTCTCACTATCGCCTCGCCAAGAGGATGTTCAGATCCTTTCTCTGCTATTGCTGCAATCTGAAGGACTTCATCAGTCTTCCATTTTGAAGTCGCTATCACATCCGTTACGGATGGTTCCCCTTTCGTTAAAGTGCCTGTTTTGTCGAAGACTACCGTCTTCAGTTTCTCAGCTCTCTCCAAGTACTCAGCACCGCGAATCAAGATTCCCATCTCCGCCCCCTTGCCAACGCCTACCATTAAAGCCGCCGGTGTAGCTATACCCAGAGCGCATGGACATGCGATTATCAGGACGGCTATAAACGAGAGGAGGGCCAACGCGTAGTTGCCGACTATTATCCATCCGGTCGCGGACGCTAGAGCAACGATTATGACTGCTGGCACGAAGTAAGATGCCACCTTATCAACGATCCTCTGGATCGGTGCGCTTGAGGCTTGAGCTTCTTCAACCATCCTTATTATCTGCTCAAGGGTAGTTTCAGCTCCAACCTTGGTAGCCTTGAACTTGAGCATTCCAACCTTGTTGATAGTGGCTCCGATAACCTCGTCACCTACTTTCTTTTCGACAGGAACGCTTTCACCTGTGATCATCGACTCGTCCACTGACGAGAGGCCTTCTACAACGATCCCATCAACAGGCAACCTGTCACCGGGTCTGACAACAACGACATCACCCGCTTGAACATCTCGAGCAGGGATCTGAACCTCGCCTCCACCTCTAATAACCGTTGCCATGCTAGGCCTAAGATCGAGAAGCTTTCGAACAGCGGCTGAGCTCCGTTTCTTTATCGCCTCCTCCATGAACTTGCCTAACAGAACGAAGGCGATAATGACAGCTGAAACCTCAAAGTATACGTCGCGTTCTTTTGCCGGCAAAGCTCCCGGGAAGAAGAGTACAAATGTACTGTAAAGATAAGCTGTCAATGTTCCAATAGCTATTAGCAGGTCCATGTTTGGAACTCGATTCTTGATTGCGTAGTATGATCCCTTGTAGAAACTCCAGCCGCCAATAAACTGAACGGGTGTCGTTATGAAGAATAGGATTAGACCCCACGTTAGAGTGGGGATTGACGGTATCGGAGCCCAAGTCACTAAGACCGCGCCGAAAGCCAAGGCAAGGTAAGCGCCGGCACGTAATACAGCAAGCGCTAGTACTCCTGATATAGCGATGTACATCCGCCGTTTTAGGTTCCGGAGTTCAATCTCAGGTGCTTCGAAGGTGTTAGCACAGCTCTCGCTACAAAAGTAGAATGTCCGGCCACCTACGACCCTCTTTATCGCCCTATTCTCATCGACTACCATTCCGCAGACCGGATCTTTAGCCAAGAGCTTCCCCTCATCTCCTCACCGCATCATAGATCAAGTAGATTCCGAACAACGCGACACCGAGGAATACTACGCTAACTAGACCAAAGAACACGTTGAAACCGCCGAAGAATGGGGGATATCCGCATCTGTAGCCGCCCATCATACCGGGACCCATCATTCCAAAGCCTCCGAAACCCATCATACCGAATCCTCCCGCGAATCCGATTAGGCCAACGATGGTAAGAAATACTCCTGCCAACAGTCTCTCTGTTGAACCGGCTCTACCCTCTTTCTTCACTTCCGACATAAGGATTTCACCTCCTGACTTATCTATTCTACCGAGAATCAATGGACAAAAGACAGCATTAGTATGCCTATTTACAGGTAGAAAGGAGAGAGACCGAAGGGTTTTCATTCGTAAAGCATTGATATGGTGAATTAGCAGAGCGCTGAGAACCTTGCCCGCTAGACTTGATGAAACTGATGTGGCTATTATCAAAGCGCTGATGGAAGATGGACGCAGATCGTTTAGAGAGATAGCGAGAGTCGCCTCAGTTAGTACTCCCACCGTAGATAGCCGAGTCAAGAGAATGTTCAACATGGGCGTAATAAGAAAGATAGTTCCTTTGCTGGACCCGGAGAAGATCTCGGAAGGCGTGGCCGCAATAATCAACCTCAAGGTGGAAACTCCAGAACTGGAGAATTTCTCGAAGAAACTTGCGGAGATGGAAGAAGTTAGGAACATATGCGTTGTCACCGGTGAAAGCAACCTAACGATAAGAGTACTCGTAAATGACATGAAGGCACTTCAAGACTTCTTGACCAAGGAGTTAGCGAAAGCACCTGTGAAAATAGTTTCAACCAACGTCGTCACGAAGATTGTCAAAGAGGAGCAAGGAGTGATCATTCGTCCGGGACTGGGTATCCGCTTGGACTGCGATCTCTGCGGCCGCGAGATCGAAGGCGAGCCAGAAACGCTTAGGATCGGGGAGCAAACTAGAAACTTCTGTTGCAAAACGTGTCTGCAGTCGTATAAGGAGAAGTACGGTTCTCGGCTTCAGGCCTTATTGAAGCCAAAGTCTTGAATGGTACCGCTGAAGCCTCCCAACGGGTCATCACATTCATGCCTCCGAGACTTGCTTTACAGTACGAAAACTTCCACAAACTTTTCTTAACATTCTTAAAGAACTACCGTAAAGTACGCACTAGCCTATTTTAGGCTACAGTGAAGACGTTTGAAAGGTCGTTCTGCTGAAACACGGAAGACCCGTCCATCTCGTTCTCGCAACTTCTGCATGGAGGTTGAAGTGTGATGTCGTGCCACCCGAGCCACACCAAAGAGAAGCGAGGATGGAGAGAACGGGTTAAGAGTATACTAGCGATGCCTTGCTGCTGGGCGCCGGTTATCCTACTTATTCTCGCGTTGCTTGGGCTACTCAGGTAGAGAGTGACGATAATGGCGGGAAATCGTACTGTAAAGGATAACGAGGTGAAAGCGATGGTCGTCGCGAACGTAGATTCTCGAAAACTCGACTCAGTCGCTGGGGCGCTACTTCAGTTCAATGAGATCAGGAAGATCTACTTAACCACCGGAAGAAGTAATCTGACAATTGAAGTCACTGTGCAGACTGTGAAGTCATTTCACGAGCTTCTTACGGGGAAACTATCGAGCATCGAAGGGTTGTCGATAACATCAAGCGACATGATCATTCAGACAATGAAAAGCGGGAAAAAGCGATGAATCGACTTGACCCACGTCATGTACGGCGATCTGGGGTTGTCGCGTTTTCTCGAGGCTATGGGCAAAGTAAGTCAGATAGGTGAAAGGATGGCTAAAGCAAACTATGGGACATATGGTTCTTTAAAAGCCTGTACTCCTCTTGGTATAACCGCTTCTCTATCCCTCATACTAGGTATCTTCACAGAGTACCTTCGAGCGTTGTTCATGGCCGTATTTTTCGCGTCATCAGGCTTGTAGACGTGGATGTAATGGTTGGAGAACAATTAATAGAGGAGCTTCGAGAACTGGGATTTAGAGAGATCAAACTTAGAAACTTGACAGGATTTCCATCGTTCCTAAAGATTCCGCTACGAAAGGCCAACAGACGCTTCTTGAGCAGATCATTTATTGATCCAGTCGGCCACTATTCCAGTATTGACAGTGCGGCCGATTCTTGCGTTTGCATACTACGGATCGGCCAGGCAAGAGGGAAAAGAAATGCAGCAAGGATTTAGAAAAGAATATACAGCCTATAAGCAAGTCCCTATGTTCATTCCGTTCCTAGTGCGCCGTAAATGGAGTTTCCTCTGAAAATACCTACTCTATCTCGGACTTCGTTTTCAGATATACTGTAGGATGCGGAAACATACTTATCTAGACGGTTTACAACGCTCAATAAATAGATCAGTTACTGTGAATAATATATCCTACAACAAGCGGAAAATCGAGATAATGAGAATAGTCATTGTTGAATGTAAGCTGCCCAACGTTCCTTCGCGAGTTGATGAAGCGAAAGCGATGGCTGAGAACATAGGATACAAAGTTGTGGATTCTGTAATTCAAAGGAGGAACAGTGTTCACCACTCATTCTGCATAGGACCTGGGAAACTCGATGAACTTAACAGACTATGCCAGGAGAAGAAGGTAGACCTAGCCGTCTTCACGAACACCTTGCCAAGCAGTCAGATATTCAAGATCCAGAAGGGACTTGGCGGCAACATCAAAGTCCTCGATAGGAACATGCTCATCCTAGAGGTATTCGATAAGAGGGCTATGACGAAAGAAGCGAAGCTTCAGATCAAGCTGGCTAAGCTGAGGTACACGTTCTCTTGGGGTCGTGAATTCATCAAGCTGCAAGGTATACTTGGGGAGCAAGTTGGATGGAGCGGTCCAGGAGACTATCCGTTCAAGGAGTATGAGAGAGAAGCTAGGAAGAGAATAAGTCGCCTCGAGGAAGAATTGGAAGAGGTTCATGAAAAAAAGGCTGTTCTACGGCAGAGAAGAAGAGAGCTAGGCTACCCGATAGTCGCGCTAGCTGGGTACACTCAAAGTGGGAAGACAACGTTCTTTAATAGAGTTGTTTCAGAATCTAAGAACGTAGGTTTCGGTCCTTTCACAACACTGTCAACTTATGCAAGGCGAATGAGCTTAGCAGATGAATCGAGCAATATTGATTTCATACTTGTCGATTCGATAGGTTTCATAGAAGATATGCATCCTATAATCTTGAAGGCTTTCAACGCAACATTGAGCGAAATAACAAACGCTGACTTGATCTTACTTTTCGTGGACCTGTCTGATGACCTGAGCGTTTTGAATCGAAGAGTAGCCTCAACCAGCAAGATTCTTAGAGAGATAGACGTGAAGGGCGAAATGATCGTTTGCGCAAACAAGTTGGACCTGGTTGATGGTGAACATGCCGAACGGGCTAACGAAATAATTAGACGGCATCTGCTCGGCGTCGATATAGTGGATTTAAGCGCAAAGACTGGAGAGAATCTTGATCAAGTATTGGACCTGATGAGAAGAAGAATCCAACAGTCGAACAATCGAAGAGGTTCAGCGCAACACCTAGCTAGCGACATGGATGGACGGGTCTGTCAGACGAACTGAACATTAATCATTGACTGGAAATCTACTTGAGATAGCCCTTCTGAACCAGCCATTCTTCCACAGCGATCGAGACTAATTCTTCCATGAATAATCCTCGATCTTCTGAAGCCTTATCCAAGGCTCTAGCGATGTGAGGTGCAAAGTAGACTTGGATAGCCACGCCTCTCTCTCGTGCGAGAGCTTCTTCCTTTATCTTCTCCACGGGTTTCTCGGGAAACATCTTGAATCTGTCGATCACTTTTCTCGCTTCCCGCTCAGGTAGAGGCGCGATCGTCCTCACGATTTCAGGGATCTTCCTCTCTATCTCCCTTTCAGGAAGTCTCTTTACTTCCTCGGTCTTCATCGCCTCGGCGACCATACGGGTATGCCTCAGAGGCAGAGCCTCAACAGTCTTACGCTCCTCTTCCGATGGTGCTCTAGCCACATGAACCTTCATTCCCGTCTCTCTAAGCTTGAAAGTCAACTCATAAGCTTCCAACAACTCTCTGATAGCGCTTTCAGACTTTCCGATAGCCTTGGCTACTCCTTTGATGCTTCCGAATCTCTTTGCATCCAACTTCATGAGCTTGAGGATAGCCTCAGCCTCCTCTTCAGGTTCGAGATCGCTCCTTTGAATATTCTCCATCAAGGAGAGTGAGATCGCTTCTCCATCGTCCATCTCTCTAACGATCGCAGGGATCTTCTTCAATTGGGCAACTTTCGCGGCAGCCAACCTACGCGAGCCTACAACCACTTCGTATCTGCCACCGACAGGCCTGACTATGAGCGGCTGCAAGAGCCCTTTCTCCTCAATAGATCTCGCAAGCTCAGTAACGTCTCCAACTGTCCTTCGAGCATTACATTTCCCTGTGAAGAGTTTTCCCACCTCTATTTCCAAGATTCAACACCGATCGATCGTCTAGGTTGTAATCCCGTCAGCCTGACTAAAAAACTATATTATCCTAAACACCCATGTCTAAATTATTAGACATCCAAAATAGACTAGAGGCTGAAGATCAGTGACTAAGACAAGCCTATGAAGGACGAGGATGCGCGACTACAATGTTTCTCTCATTCTTCAGTTGTTTTTACGATAACTAGGGTTACGGTTTCTTTTACGCCGGGTATCTGGCGGAGCGCATCGAATACCACGGCCTCGAGATCTTTATGGGTTTCAGCTTCAACCTTCACGACCAAGTCATAGACTCCGAAGACGCTCGCAACCTCCCTGATCTTATAGATGCTTTGAAGATTCTGAATCTCAGCAAAAACCTCTCTATCCTTTCCGACGTCAACCTTCACCAAAACATACGCTTTCAAAGCCATCACCTATCATCAGTCACTAGTTGACTGAGCAAAGGCATGTAAAACATAAAACTGCGGGGTTGGCTTTTATATGTTATTAACACTATTTACTGTAGGGTTCAGGAGATCACGCTATGATAGAGGAGATACTGGTTATAGGTGCTGGTCCCGCTGGCACAACCGCTGCTCTTCAATCTCGGAAGGTCGACAAAAGAGCTAGAATCACGCTTTTAACCGAAGAATCCTATCCGGAATACTCTCGGTGCGGATTGCCCTACGTGGTTTCTGGGACGGTACCAAGTTTAGAATCACTTATCTCTCATCCCCCTGAATTCTATGAACGCACAAGCAGAATCAAGCTCATGCTGAACACGAAGGCCAACGAGGTAGATGCCAAGGGGAAAATCGTTTCAGCTAGAAACCTAAAGACTGGTCATGAAGAGTCTCTCCATTTCAACTCGCTTATCTTAGCATGCGGAGGAACGCCGGTCTTGCTGCCTATAAGAGGCGTTGATAAGGAAGGCGTCTTCACGGTTCGAACAATCGATGATGTCAGGTCCCTGCTTAATCATCTGAATGTCGTCAAAGCCAAGTCGACTGTGATAATTGGCGCGGGGCTGGTGGGGATGGAGATGGCTGAAGCTCTACTCAAGAAGGGGCTAAGAGTAACGGTTGTTGAGATCCTGCCTGAAATTCTTCAAGCTCTCCTCGATCCGGATATGGCTGCTATCGTACGTGAAAGGGCTGAGCTGGCAGGGGTCAAGGTTCTGACCGATACAGTTGTAGAAGAGATATTGGGCGATGAGAGAGTAAGAGCGGTTAAGGTTTCTTCTACTGGTGAGATTGAAGCTGACACCGTTGTTATAGCCGCGAAAGTGAAGCCGAACGCGGAGTTGGCCGAGAGAAGCGGGATCAGGGTTGGAAATATGGGTGGGATTGAAGTGGACGAGCATCTGAGAACATCGGTAGAGGACATTTACGCCGCTGGAGACTGTGTTGAGACGCGTGACGTTGTCTCGGGAAGAAAGACCTTATTTCAACTAGCAACTACAGCCGTTAGGCAAGGATTAGTCGCTGGATCGAATGCTTTAGGCGGACATGAAAAATACTTAGGGTCTACGGGTGTGTGCACCACTGAACTTTTCGGGGTCGAAGTCGCTTCTGCCGGGATGACAACTAGGTTCGCGAGTGATGTTGGACTATCTCCGATTTCCGCGAGAATCTCGGCTCCCATGAGGCCAGCCTATTTTCCATCTCATGAGAGTTGTGTAGTGAAATTACTATCTAATCGGCGAGATGAACGGTTAATTGGAGCGCAGATAATAGGTGAAGACGGGGTCTCAGAAAGAGCAAACCTCGTAGCACATGCCATACATATGAGGCAAGATGTTAACGAGTTCGCTAAAATGGAAACCTGCTATGCTCCTCCAGTTGCACCTGTATGGGACCCGCTCTTTGTTGCAACTCAAGCTCTTACGCGAAAGCTTGAAGCCGAATTTGATAAGAGGTTAGAGAGACTGGTCCTAGAGATCCCGGTGGATTTCAGGTCGGTCACAGCAGAAAAACTCGTTGATATACTGGCAAATTCACCTAGTGCTAAACGAGTATCAGACGAAGCCATGAAACGTATACTCTTCAATTGGCAGAGAGGTGCACTGTCTACGGAATATGGTCTTCAAGTGCTTCTGGAAGCCGCTTTGACGATTGAGCCGGAGAGGACGATGAGCTTGCTTTCAGAGAGACTGCGACTGTATGCTCCGATGCTTGAGTTAAGGGAAACAAAAACTCCGACGCGACCAAGGCTGTTGTACAACTTTTAGCTGACAGAACTTCACATATCGCAAGGTCTTCGCTCGTACTAGCAGGGATGCTTGAATACTCAAGCTACTGATATGTGAACTACAAAACTATATTATCTTCGAAGCGCATGGCTAGATTATTATGCGCATATGAATCTCTGATTCCGGAAAGATGGTACTCAAGAATGAACTATAGAGCCAAGATCGATGACGTTGAGTTAAGGGCTATAGACGATGAAGTCTGGTTTATGCAGAATGATAGGGTTTGCTGGATAAGTAGAAGAGAGGTTTGGGAATCGCTTTCAAAAGTTGCTCCAGCACTGAAAGCTCGGGGCTACAGGCTGGATATTCACAGTTTCTCGAAGAGGCTTAGAGAATTCGTTATCAATCCTTCCAAGATTGGCGAAGAAATATTCTAACTAGATCTATGGATGAACTTGCTGGATAGCGCATGACGTTTCTTCTGCGTCAGATAGTCTGCTAGCCCATGATGAAGTACAGCGCCAGCAGTAGAAATGGGAAGACTGTAATCGCAACCAGTAGGTCCATACGATGCTCCCTCTTGTTATTCTAGTAACCATCGGCATACACGTCCAAGCCAGGACGGTGACGGGCATTACTAGATGTTCAATTCCGCTAACCAACGCAGGCATATTCCATGCGAGTAAGCTATCTAGTAAAATAAGACCTGTTATATATTCGACCGCGTCCAGTCCGCGTAAAGCATAACCATGGAGGAGCACTCTCACGCTCAAATAGACAAAACATCATAAATCCGAAAGAACGTTGGACAACTCCATCTGAAAGTAACAGAGCCACGCATTCTAGACTTAGCTTTAAATACGGTCTTCCATTAATTGTTGTCGAAATCGTTCCGTCAATGGGGAAATGCGGCTGAATGCTTCTTGCTGAGCGCATGGCTAAGTTAAGGTTCTACGTTCACGAGAACTATATAGATGAGGTTCTGTTTAGAATAGGACAAGCTGGATTTTTGCACCAAACAGACATTAGGGAAAGCTTCAAGGATTTCGAGGGGTATGTCCACCCGGTAGAGTCTTCAGAGAGCCTCTTTAGACTATCTTCAGTGCTATCTCGCATTCAGATGCTTATCGCGACGCTTAAGGTTGAAGAGGGAGGGGCGGTAGAGAAGGTTAAGGTCAAGCCCACCCTCGCGGATGAAGATATCGATGGAATTGAAAAGAATCTTAGCCGAGTTGAGGAGGAGTATGCGGAGACGGCTACGCGTCTAGCCGAACTGAAGAAGGAAGAAAAGTCCTCAGAGTTGAAAGAGATCGAGGAGCAGAAGAAGAGGATTAGCAAACTTACAGATGAGGTTGGCATAAAGCTACTGGTCGATAGGGAAAGGATTGAGATTGCAAGAGCTATAGAGGAAGCGAAGACTAAGACTGGAAAGACCAAAAGGACGTACGTATTGGAGGGATGGGCCCCAAAGGATAAGACCAAGAGTCTGGCGAAGATTGTTGAGGAGGCTTCATTTGGATACTTTTCATTCGCAACGTTGGAGGAAGATGTCCGAAGGGGACATGAAGTTGAAGGTAAAGCTTCACCGCCGACATTATTGAAGAATCCTGGAATCGCATACGTATATGAGAAGATCGCAACTGCATTCGGCATTCCAAACTATCAAGAAGTCGACCCATCCACATTCATGTTGTTTTCATTTCCAGCAATATTCGGACTCATGTTCGGGGATATAGGACACGGATTGATCCTGCTCGCATTCTCTTTGATGCTTTATGTAGTGAAGATGAAGAAGTTGAAGACAAATGAACTGTTCAACTACCTGATTCAAGGATCACCTCTACTATTGATGTGCTCCATCGCTGCTATCATCGTAGGCTTTCTCTACGGCGAGGTCTTTGGATCCCACCACTATTATGAGATTGTGGAAGAAGCGATATACGGCGTTATTGGCGTTAAGATTCATGAGGTTGTAAAGGGGGCTTCGCTTTCCCTTGAAGGATTCCTATCCACTATAGCTGGATTCAGAATCAGGATTCCTTTCCCATTCAGTCCAATTGAAGATACTAGGTCTATGCTACTCGTCTCGATATATGTTGCAATTCTTCACATATCTTTTGGGCTAGTTCTTGGGTTAATTAATGAAATTAAAGGTAGACGATATAGGGAGGCCATATTAGGGCCTGGACTCTGGATCTGGTTCTACTTCGGCTTCGCCTATCTCTTTCTAAGGTACAAATCACAAGTACTTGCCGTAATTTTCCAACGGTTAGACATTGTAGGCTTGTATATAGTATTCCCAGCCATAGTGATGATTATTGCCAGAAGCGCCTTCCATGGTATGGATGGCTTTGGCCATGCATTAGAGTCGCTTATAGCCTCTTTAAGCAATACAATATCTTACGGACGAATACTCGCGTTGGCATTGGCTCATTCAGCTTTCAGCAGCCTTCTATTAGGCTTCACCGAGTTGAATGGGACCTTGATGCTAGTCCTTGGATGGGTTATGTGGGCCGTTTTCACATTTCTGCTGATCCTATGCTTTGAAACCTTATTGTCCTTCATTCATACGCTTAGGCTTCATTGGGTAGAATGGTTCCTGAAGTTCTATTCTGGAAGTGGATTTGAGTATAAACCATTCACCATCCATAGAAGATTCACAGCCGTCTAGCCGATTCTTTTTCTATTCAAGACGCTCCTGAAAACCATCGAGCTGAAAACAGCGAATTTCTTAAATTACGAATCCAGATTAATGGGTCGCGAGGAGAGTTAGGCCCCCATCAAGATCATGAAGGAGATAACCAGTCCGTAGATAGCTATAGCCTCTATGAAGACGATGAATATCAAGGTCTTGCTGAACATCTCCGGTTTCTCAGCGATCGCACCAATAGCCGCAGCGCTGGCTGTGCCCATACCTATCCCGGCGCCACAGCCTGCCAAGCCAATGGCTAAACCAGCTCCAACCATGGGATCGCCAGCCGGGGCTCCTGCTTGTCCAGCTTGAGCTAGAGCCGCTTGGACAAGACTTACGAGAACTCCCAGTGCGGACGCAAAGAATCCGAGAGTTAAGATTTTCCTCATTTGCTCATCCCCGATATTACCTTAGACAGACGTTACTATAGGCTTAAAACGATTTTGGTCAAGATGACGTAATGCTTGGGAGAAAAGCACTCATCCTTTCCGAACTCATGCTATCCTTTTTGCCGAGTGAAATGCCTCTGACATTCTGCGTTCCGTAAATTCTAAGTAATCGATGAGCAAGCTAGGTTTCTAATGAATTAGGCAATATAGCGTGCATAGTACTTATCGCTTATGACTGTTAGCGCGTCTTACTTGTCCCTGTCTTTTAGCAGGTTTTCCAATGGAAGTCGGGAAAGAGCTTCGGTCTAAGCGCCTTTACGTAGGTTGCTATAAAGGCGTGTTAGTCGGCTCTCAGCACCAACAGCCCCAGTCGGTTCATTCTACAGGCGCACGATCATCTTCCAAGCGATCACGCACCCCAGCCCAAAACCAAAAAATGCTCCAGCCAACGCGAGGAGCATGTAAAAAGGTTTTCCTATCAACCGACCGAGCTCGAACCCAAAATACATAAAGGAGACGGTTAAGGCAGGTACTATCAAGCCGATTAGCAAAGCCATTGCAACTTTGTGCTTTGCGGATTGGATCACTTCTTTTGATGACTCAGCCATTCCAAATCCTCTAGATTTTGATGAAGATTAATAGGTTTCAAAATTAAATAACTTGCTTGGAGAAAATTTGAGCACTCGCAGTGAGATGGCAAGAGCCTATCGGTACTTAGCCATAACAACAACTATTCCAATAATGGCTTTCTTGGGCTACGTTGTAGGTAAAGAGTGGGGGAAGGAAATTATCGGAAACTTCGCTGGATCTATTGAGCATTGAAGGATGATCTGGGTCGGCGTCTACTCGATTATTCCCATACCCATAAGCTTACGGACGATCTTCTGAACCTCCGCTACGTGAGCCGGCTTTATACGTTTGGCTGAGATCGGTTCATTACATAGGTTCATTACATAGGTCTGAGTCCACAACGTACTCTTTAGCTTCGGCTTTACGCTCTGCTAAGGTGCTCAACATTATATTCAGAGAACCGTCCTTTTGTGGAACACAGAAGACCAGATCGCCTTGCTTAATCCCAGTCTCTTTCACCCAAGCTCTAGGCAGTGAAACAGCTAGCGTAGCTCTGCCTACCCGTTGAATCTTGTGTCCTTCCATTTTAGGCACACTTGCCGTACAGTAATTACTATACAAACATGCTACTCCAAACAAAAGGATTCGACGAAGCGATGGAATACATCAATTGTAAGCTACATATGGCCGCGTTATGTTCAAGCGATACGAATAGTTACTCCTGTCTTGCCCCGCATTTCAAGCAGAAGTTAACGTCAAGAGGTAACTCTGCTCCACAATTCGTGCAGTACTTCTTCGGGTAAATAGTCACTTGAGGTTGGATCGGCACTTTCGCCAGAGCCCTTCCGCGACGTTTCCTCAGCAAGGCAAAGATAACTATCACAGCCACGGCGATCACAACTATCGCTACCAACCAGTAGAATTCGCTGAATTGCGTAGGCAACTGAGCCGACTGTATTGCGCCGAAAGCTTTCTGAGCTGAGTTGAATGCGTTCAAGGCTTCTTCAAGCGCGCCTAAGTAGTCTGGGGAGAGTTGTTTGAAGAGCGCGATAGACCTCTCGATGCTTTGAGCTGCAGAGTTCAGATCTTCGACTGCTTCAGAAGGCACATCTTCGAATCCCCGCTCCTCAAGGTTTTCTTTAGCATTCTTCAGGATTGTGAATGTTTCATTTAGAAGTGTTGACGTGATCCCACGGTACATATTGTCTCTATCAAGTTCGTCGAACTTGGGGTTGCCTATCGCATATGTCATCGGCGTGTCCGAGAAGTCCCATAGCCAGAATCCATACTCTCCTGGAAAGTCTTCAGGTATACCTGCTTCGTATAGCTTCCAGCTGAAACCGTCGTGCGGATGCGATAGTCCGAATGAGTGGCCAGCTTCGTGGATGGTTGTCTGGGTCAAACCGTAAGCTAGGATTCTAGTGGTGAAGATATCGCCTGAGAATATCGCGTTTCCTTTCCCAAAATTTGAGACGACCAAATAGTATTTCCCTTGAGGGGCTGATGGGCTTATGATCTTCTCGTAACTTCCCTTCTTCCAGACCTCCGGCTCCATCGTGAAGCTTATCTTATCAAGATCTTCGGTCTGGTCATAGAGCCAAAGGTTGTAGGCGTCGGCAACGAATACGAGGAGTTCGCCAGATTTCACATTCAATCTGATAGTCATCTTCATGTTGTAGTTCATTAGAACTGCTGCGTACGCCCAATCATCAGGCACGAGTCCGCCTTCGCCGCTGAATAATGGAACGTTCATCGGGCTTATTCCCAAAGTTGTATGGTCGGTCACGTCAGCAACGAAGGCGAAGTCACCATTTTCATCGCCCGCGGCTATGCCCAAAATATCCGACTGATAGCCTCCAAAGACGAAAATCGGAATAACATAGTCATCTCCATGCGAAGTAACGTATTCTTCTCTATTCGCCAGTAAGTAGTCTACGACAATGCTGTGATTCATCAGACCATACTCGTCTGTAGCTTGATTGATAACGCGGTAGAGTGCCTCATCATCTTCCGCAGGGATTTCTCTAACTTCTCCGGAGAAGGTTGAGAACGGAAGTAATTCATGGAATTCATCGAGCATTCGTTGCTTGTTCAAATACTTGGCGTAGCTGAAAGAAGGATCCCTCGAAAAGATCGTCACATTCACGAAGTACGACGGTCTATAAACAGGTGTGTACAGGTAAGATGGGATAAACCGGAGTTCAACTGCTGATTGAATGTAAAAGGCGATGTCCCTATTCAACTGGTCTAACTCGTTCTCTGCATAATCGACAATCAGCTTAATGTTCGGTGTGTCCCTGTAGTTTGAAGGTCCAGCGGTTAGGTCAAGGACAAGATACCTGCTAGAGCCGCCGAAGGCGATGCTGAACATGTTGTTCTCAGGTGCTGGGTCCCTGCCCATGTCCAAGTCCGGTCGGCTGGCGTTGTAGAAGTAGTAGTTCTTTATCTGCGGATCTGTGTGAAAAGTATCGACGATAATTAGCGTATACCCAACATCAAACTGGAAAGGCGCATTACTTGTCATCCAAGACTGAGCCTCAGTAACGTCAACATACCAAGATTTCGCAACGCCTTTCTCTTGAAGCCACCATGGCGCAATATCCTCTCTATAATTATTCTGAATGAAAGCGGCGTAGCTATTAGCGAAGCTGCTCGGTGAAAATGAGAATTCATATTCTATGTCAAATTCATTGAACACCACGAATTCGCCTAGCATATAGTATTTTTCCCTCTGAATCTGGCCATAGGTTTCCGGCAACTCACCTGCGATCGCGTCGATATCTATCAAGCCTTCCGGAATGCCCATGAATATGATATTCACTTGTAGCGGAATGTCTGTTAGAATCGGAGAGCTG
>CAZHMI010000021.1:0-22282 GCA_964533795.1 uncultured Candidatus Bathyarchaeia archaeon | reverse complement strand
ATGCGTCTCTTAGGAGTAGAGCGATGTCCCCTTTGTCTTTGAGTAGCAAGAAATTTGAATATGTAGCAGTTAGATTTCATGTCGAAGGGCGAAAAAATGGTCTTTACACCGCATAGAGTTGCTTTTGGCGAAAGAAGAATTGGAATTGGATTTATTGGTGCAGGCGGTATCGCGAATACTTATGCTGATCAACTTGTTCACATCCCTAACGCAAAGTTAGTCGCCGTAGCTTCTCGCACAGAGGAGCACGCGATTGAGTTTGCGCAGCGCTTCGGCATAAAACACTGGTACACAAATTACATCGATCTCCTTGAACAGGATGATGTGGACGCTGTGATCGTATGTACGCCGCCTTATCTTCACGCAGAGAACAGCATAGCGGCTGCAGAAGCTGGCAAACACATAATTTGCGACAAACCTTTGGCAACGAATCTTCCTGATGCAGATAGGATGATTTCATCCGCTAAGAAGGCGGGCGTGAAGTTGATGTACGGTGAGACGGAAAGGTTCAATCCGATTTGGATAAGATGCAAAGAACTCCTGGACCAAGGCGCGCTTGGGAAACCCATTTTGATGAGAACATACCGGTGCATGTCGATGTACAATTATCCGCCATGGAAGACATGGCTTCGAGATCCGGAGAAAGAGGGAGGAGGAGCCGTTATGGAGTCACGTCACGACCTTTACATCGTCAGATGGCTCATGGGGGAGGTCAAACGAGTCTATGTCGAGATGGGAACCTTTGCATGCGAACAATCAGCAGAAGACTCATGCCTTGTTCTGTTGAGATTCAAAAATGATGCTATCGGTAGTGTTACGCACAGCTGGTGCAAGAAGAGCGGCTATGAATCTAAAGCCGATATTTTGGGCACCGAAGGTGATTTGTCTGTCAATGGAGCTAACGACTATCCCATTTCCCTTGTTAGCACTCAAGAAATCGCTCAGAACGTCGAACTACCCCTCGGCTGGACATATCCTAGGCATGTCTTTATGGAGGAGTTCTCACACTTTATTCATTGTATTCTACAGGATAGAGAGCCGTTAGCGACTGGAGAAGACGGCAAAGCCATTCTACAGATAGTCGCAGCAGCATATGAGTCAGCGAAAACTGAAAAAGCGATTGAGATACGATAGGCCGCAGTCAATTGAAAAATTGCAGCTAAATACCGATGAAAACCAGCGTTTTCTCCTTTGGTTCTCTCAATCATTTGAAAGAAGAATCCACGTACCTATGCATAAGAAATCTCCTAACCTTCTTGAATATGAAGTTGTCGAGAAGCTTTAACCGCTTATTCGAGTAGTGAATATTTTGAAGTGAAGGATTGTGGAAAGAATACTCGGAATCATCGATGAGAAAAGGAATGAGATAATCGATTTCGCCAGATCTCTGATAAGAACCCATAGTGAAAATCCCCCTGGAAACGAATCTGCAGTAGCTGAATTAATAGTCAAGAAATTGACGGAATACGGAATTGAAGATGTCAAAATAAAGAAGAGAAGTAAAGATAGGCCTAACGTGATGGCTTTTGTAAGAGGCAAAAAGAGGCGACCTGTACTTCTCTATAATGGTCACATGGATACAAAGCCTCTAGGGAACTTGGGAGAATGGAATTTCAACCCTTATTCGGGGAGAATAGTGGACGGAGCAATATACGGTTTAGGAGCTAGCGACATGAAGGGTGGGTTAGCCGCTATGGTAATGTCAGCGGTTTCAATGATGGAAGCCAATGCTCGTCCAAAAGGAACCCTACTTTTGACTTTTGTAGCTGATGAAGAAAAAGGGTCAATAAACGGCGCGAAATGGCTTATGGAAAGGGCCCAGATAGATGCGGATGCGGGGCTAGTTGCGGAGCCCTCGGGGCTAAGCGAATCTTTCGAATACTTGCACATCGCGGCGATGGGGTTGCTTGCCTTCGACCTGATTGTTCATGGCACGCAGATGCACAGCGGCTTGTCCAACCTAGGCGGATGCGTAAATGCGTGCTTAAAACTGTCAGATGTGCTCTCGACGATGTCAAGGGAATTCAAGTTACGGTATAGGAATAGGCTATACCCAAAGGGTCCCGTCTTGAATTTGGCGGATTTCATTAGTGGTGGAGTGCACTATGGAGTCGTTCCAGGCAGTTGCGTAGCGGGAAATGACATCCGGTTGATAACCGGCATGAACCCTAAAGAAGTCGAATGCGAAGTTGATGGTTTTCTGAACAAGCTAAGGAAAAGAGATCCCGAGCTGGAAATTGAGATGCAGGTTAAAGCGTACTACGAACCTGTTGAAATATCGCCAGAAGATCCCATAGTCAACTCCACAATGAAAGCTGCTGAGAAGGTTTTGAAGTTTAAGCCCAGAACGGCGGGTTTTCCTGCAACTGATGATGCGAGCTTCTTCATAAGAGGAGGCATACCCACGATTCCTGCTTTCGGCCCGGGACTTCTAACCTGCGCTCACAAGCCTAATGAAACGGTCAAGATAAAGGATGTCATCGACGCCACCAAAATCTACTCGCTTACAGCATTGGACTACTTGGGAAATGCTTGAGCGCGGTCATCATAAACCGAACGTTCAGAGCGTCGAAATCTTTTCTAGCTCGTAATGAAATACAACCGCCAGTTGGTATTTCACACGTCAACTGCTAGAGATGTTTGCACCTGCTTCTGTATCTTAAGATGTGTTTTCGATTGAATTCGTCGCCTCCTTCAAGGTTAGCGCTCATCCATATAGGAGGCGTAATACCTTTCTTCAGCATAATCTCACACGCTTGCATCATAACTGTGTGCAGAATAGCAGCGTTGATGATCGTAGAGACAGGGCCCATCTTTTGGGGTAAATTGCCGATTTGCATGATAGCGTCCCCTGGAGGGACCCCGTTATCTATAACAAGGTCTGCTACTTCAGAAAGGTACTTGCCACTTGAATGCCTTGAAGGAATGCTTTTCGAGAAAACTGAAGATGTTATCGCGATGACTTTCAATCCTTTCCTCTTTGCTTCCATGGCCATTTCAATGGGAACAGCATTCCTACCTGAGTTTGAGAGAACTATGATCACTTCCCCCGGGTGAACTTCATAGTTTTCGATGATTATCTTGGCATAGCCTTCCATTCGTTCCATCCGAGAGCTCTTAGTTCCTCCGGAACGAACGCTCACTCCGTTGTCTAGCATCGCATTTACTGCCGCTAAACTTCCGGCTCTGTAGAAAATCTCTTCTGCCAACATCATGGTGTGACCAGTACCGAAGATATGTAGAATGCCATCGTTCATTACTGACTCCGCGATTGTCTCTGACGCTTTCTGAATCTTCTCTTTCTGAGATTCCATAACCTGCCGGAGTTCGCCGCAGATTTCGTTCAAATACCTTTCTGCCAATGTCATCTTTGAAATCCTCTATGCTTTCCAGTGGCACTTCGAATCGGAGTTTACTGGTAGGGCAGTTGCTTCTTCAGATAGTCTGCGTATTCTTGAAATCTTTGGAAAGTGAACTCCACGTGAACCAGATGGTCAACCGTTGGTATGTAGCCACCCATCTTCTTGAGCACGGGGACCTTCGAGTCGATCTCTTTTCGCATAGCTTCGCCTCCAGCCGCGAGAGCTCTCTTATCCAAGTTTCCGACCAAGACGAGTTTCTCATCGTACTTCTTGCGAATCGCTATCGCATCCATACCAGAGTTGACTTCAAGCGGCCAAAGTCCTGTGATTCCAGCTTCAATCATTAGGTCGAGTATCGGGTTTATGTTGCCGTCGCTATCCACCAGTATTCGGTCTATCTTGTTCTTTCTGAGGAACGCTGTCACGTTCTTGTAGCGGGGGAGCAGAAACTCGCGATATAGCTTCGGCGAGATGCAGGGCCCATGCTTATCCGCCATATCCTCCCACCAGTACACCAGGTCGATCCGATCCTTCAAGGTCTCAACGGCGTCTCGAATAGCCTCTATTGTGAAGTACTCCCAGTACTCAGCCATATCCCGTATGAGCTCAGGATCCTTGTAGAACATCATGTTGAATGCAGGGATACCCATTATCTCAGCGCCGAAGCCGTAAAACCCATTAAACACCAATTCAGTGTTTCCAGCTTGATAATTCTCGAAGACCTCAACGTACGCGTCTCGAATCCAATCCTTCGGATAACGCCTCGGATCCTTCGGATTAAGAAGCTTAACGTACTCGCTCCAACTCTCTCTGTCCTTCACGGGAAACTCTGTGAACATAGGCATGCTATACCAAGTGTATTCAGCTTGCCTAAAACGTCTCGCTTTAGCACCGGTCTCCGTTAAGAAATCCACATACTTCCCCGTTCCGTCTAAGCGCCTCAGCTTAAACCTTGGAATTGGACCGACATCAACCGGTACATAGCAGCCCGACATATTCTGGCAACCAAAGTAAGCATGCGGATTGAACCCCATTACAGCAGGCCAGTTTAGTAGCAATATGCCATCGCGAGCGCACATAACCCATTCTATCACTGTAACCTTGTCAGCCGGAAGGCCTTCTCTGAACCATTTTACAAGCGTCTCATCATAGAAGTTCTCAATCCATGGCAAAACATCCGGTTTCCTAAAGTGGATGACAGCCTTGATTCTTTCCCTTGGCGTCATCATTCTTGGACCCATCCCTCACAGACCTTAAGACCCTCCACAGCGTCAAGCGCTGCCGCGTCTGCGCCGATCTCTTTTGAATACTCTTTGGTCACAGCGTTTCCGCCCAAGATGACCTTTACTTTATTCCTTACGCCCTCTTGAACGAGCATATCGACAGTGTTCTTCATTTCATTCGTCGTTGTTGTAAGAAGTGCTGAGAGCCCGAGTATCTGGGCTTCTGTTTCCTTCAGCTTCTGAATGAAAGCTTCAGGCTCCACATCGACTCCGAGATCGTAGACCATGAAGCCTGAGGTTTCCGCGAGCATTCTGAAGATATTCTTTCCAATGTCGTGGAGATCTCCTTTGACGGTCCCGAGAACTATTGTACCCCTATTTTGAACATCCTCAGACCTGATTCGAGGCTTAAGTAGCTCAAACGCATCGGTCACTATAGATGCTGCGTAGAGCAACTCCGAGAGGAAGTATTCGCTGTTCTCGTATCTTCTCCCAACGCAATCCAGTCCTCTGCGTATGCCATCCTCGATTACCCTTACTACCGGTACTCCCTTGGAGAGAGCATCGTCCACAAGCTTCCTTATCTTGGAGGTTTCATGAAGATCACAAATACTGGAAGCAATCTGCCCAAGCAAGTCACCATACACAGTCCGATCCCTAACGCAAGTCTCTTTGATAGCTATAAAAGGGTTTGTGGCACGCGTGAGTGTTACTCGTGATTCAAACCCTAATCTGTTCAGAGCAATATTTGAAGATGATCTTTAGAATTCAAGTAGCCACGACTATCCGGCCTCTCACTATCGTACTTTGCACGCTGAAATCTCCATTGAGTATAGTGATGTCGGCGTCCTTTCCTTCTTCTAAACCACCTTTTGTATTAGCAAAACCGAAGATCTCAGCTGCATTTGTTGAAGCCATTTTAAGTGCATCTGAAAGCGGGATACCGAGAAAATTCACCATGTTTCTCACAGCC
The DNA here is from genome assembly GCA_964533795.1 of uncultured Candidatus Bathyarchaeia archaeon. Lineage (GTDB taxonomy): Archaea > Thermoproteota > Bathyarchaeia > 40CM-2-53-6 > CAYOZM01 > CAYOZM01. The sequence goes on along the minus strand of CAZHMI010000021.1, from coordinate 16,724 downwards.
GCATTCATGGTTAAGGTGCTCCCGGCTAACATCCCTGAATTTAGTCTGCAGGTTCCGTTCTTGACAGTTACATTCAAGCCTCCGAGTTCGTAGACTCCATTGCTCATCCCAGCAGCTCTTATAGCGTCAGTTATCAGAACGATCTTGTCAGCGCCTTTCGCTCTAAAGAGAACTTCTATAGCAGATGGATGAACATGAATTCCGTCAGCGATAACGCTCACTGTTAACTCTTTGTGAGTAAGGGCTGCCCCGATAATTCCTGGTTCTCTATGGTGAAACTCTCTCATGCCATTGAAAATGTGAGTAACGTGAGTAACCCCTGCTTTAATAGCGTTGATCATCTCAGCGTAACTTGCGTTTGAGTGCCCCGCAGACACAATGATGCCCTTATTCTTTATGGTAGCTATGAATTCTATAGCCCCTTGGATTTCAGGTGCAACTGTCACAAGCCTTACACGGTTTCCCGACTCTTCAAGTATTCGTTCAAACTCTGCAAAGGAAGGTAAACGAACATGTTCAATGTTCTGAGCCCCTCTCCTTTCCGGGTTGATGTAGGGTCCCTCGAGATGTATGCCAAGTATGTCCGCGCCGTTTGTGCCTCCCTCAACTACTGGTCTAGTCGCTCGCACTGCTTGAAGTGTCCGGTCGAAAGATTCCGTTGTCGTTGTAGCAAGCAACGACGTTGTTCCGAAGCGCGCATGATATTGAGCGACTCTTCTCATCGCTTCAGCTGTCCCATCCATCATGTCGAAACCATTGCCGCCGTGAACATGTGTATCAATGAAGCCGGGAACGACGATCATACCCGACGCGTCTAGGGTCTCAGCTCCCAATGGCTTTCTTACTCTCCGTCCCACTCCAATGATTCGCCCATTCTTGATGGAGACTGTTCCGTCGTCGATTTTCTTGAAAGGCGTGAATACTGTTCCGCCCTTTATGAAAAGCGCCTTTGTACGCATAACTATTCGCTCCGCGATCATGTCTTGCCAGAAAGGACATCTTCGATTCTCGCGCTGTATTCCAAAAGAGCGTCACGCGACTCGGAATGTATTTTGAACAACTTCGCATACTTCTCGTGATTCCTCATGTTTGGATCAACTATATTTCGGATCTTGATACAACGGTCTACAGCATCTCTGTAACTCGTGAAAAGCCCCACACCTATTCCTCCTAGTAGAGCAGCTCCAAAAGACGCTTCTCCTATAGCCGTCGTCTCAGTCCTGACACCGAAGATGTCTGTAATGATCGATCTCCAAAACGGGCTTTTAGCTCCTCCCCCCGCCAAACGAATAGTTTTGATGTTTCGAGAGAACTCCTTCAGAACAAGCAAGCAATCATTTAGCGAGAAAGCCATCCCTTCCAACACTGACCGAGCGAAGTCCACCTTTGTATGGCTGCTACCGATGCCTAGGAAGGCGCCCTTCAAATGTGAACTTCTGTGAGGAGAGTGCTCGCTAGACACGTATGGATGGAAAATCAGTCCCTTGGAACCTAAGGGCGCTTTGCTTGCCATCGCTTCCATTTCACTGTACAAGTTGCGTCTGCGACCGAGTTTCAGTCTATCTTCATAGAAGGTTTCTATGAACCATTGGTGTGCTATCCCGCTGGGCGTCACGGATTCTAGTATGTTTCTATGAGGCAAGCAGTGATAGAGTGAGAAGACCCGACCCATTCGATCTCCGGTTGCAGTTCCAGTTACCAAATGGAATGCTCCGCATGTTCCCAATCTGACCGCAATGTCACCTGGCTCTACTGTTCCGGAGGCAAGACAATCCGCTGCAGCATCAATACATCCTGTAACGATCGGGGTCCCTTCCTTCAACCCGAGCTCCCTCGCAGATCTTGATGATAAATGAGCAGAGATAGCGGTGGAATCGAGTATCTCGGGCAGCTTTTCTCTATCGATCGTTAAAGCGTCTAGAATCTCATCAGACCAATCGTCCTTCCTCTTGTCGTATAAAAGCGTTGATGATGCCTCTGATCTATCTGTAGACCATTCACCCGCAACTTTTAGCCTAACGTAATCTTTGGGAAAAAGTACCTTGTAGGTTCTCTTCCAAATCTTCGGTTCATTCTCTTTCACCCAAAGTATCTTCGGCAGAGCGAACGTTGCGGTGATCGGGTTATACGTCCTGTCAAAAACCTTCTCCTGACCAACTCGCTCTTTTATCAACGAAACTTGAGGAAGGCTCCTCTGGTCCATCCATATAATAGTAGATCTGAGCATCCTTCCTTCGGCATCTAAGTAGACGGGACTGTTCAACATTCCATCCACACATAAGGAGATAATATCCCTAGGACTAACGCGAGTTGATCTGATCAGTTGTCTCACAACCTTCTTAAACGCGCTATACCAATCTTCCGGGTTTTGTTCAGCCCAGTTAGGGTTCGGCGTATATGTCGGATAAGGCTGCGAGACGCTCCCGATCACTCCTCCATTCTCGTTTACCAAGATAGACTTGCAACTCGTTGTGCCAAAGTCCACTCCTAGCATAAGTGGCTGTGTCATCATTTCCACCTATATTCGAGTCTTGGATAAGATGTAACCCAACCTAATTTTCTTGAGGAAAACAAGGCGTAACACGATGCCAGACGGTATCACGTATCAAGCTTGAACCAAGCCTATTTATATTTGAGGGTGGAAAAGTCGGATTTCTGATAGTTGATGTCTTAGACGATCGGGTACCGCGATAGAATCTACATTTGAGAAGACATTATACTAAAATTGATGCAATACCAAGAGCTAAACCAAACAGCCCTTGTCATTGTGGATTGAAAGAAAAGTTGGACAAAGAGCTTCAGAGAGAATTCGAAGGTTAAAGCGCCTCAAGTTCTTCTTCCATCTCGTTCAACTAGAAAATATGTTCTTGTTGAACCTATGCTATAACGACGTGGTCGATTTGGAAGTATCTTCTCGCGAGCATTCGTGTCTTGTCGATCGTTCTTCCGTTCTTGCCTATTGCTATGGCTTTGTCTCTAGGTTCAACCTCAACGACGACGATCTTTTTCTCAGGCTTCTCAGTTATCCTTATCTCTCTTATTCTAGCTGGCGATAGCGAATTCTTAATCAGCTGCTCTGGAGTATCCGCGTTCTCGACCACTTCAATTTGACGGCCTGTCATCTTCCTAAGCATATTAATGTTCTTTCCAGCCTTTCCGATAGCTAGCCCCATCTCCCCTTCCTTTGCCACGAAGATTATTCTCTCGTTCTTATCGTCGATGAGACAATCTTTCGATGTGGCTCCTGTTATGCTCTCAAAGAGAGCGATATACCGCATCTCTTCACTGGTCAATCTTATCTTAGGCGCTGACATTCCCAGTCTCAGCCAACTTCAGTATATCTGAATCTCCCGGCTCCTTTACTGTCACCGCAGCGACTACAAATAATTTTTCACAAGCTGTGGCTAAATCCAAGCTAGTCCCTGAATATGCGTATACCGGAATCTGAGAGAGCTCAGCGTTGAAAAGAATCTTTTTCCGATAGTTCTCCGGGCAGTTTGAAGCTAGGATAACTAGTTTGGCTTTCCCGGCTCTCGCTGCGTCAACTGCCTCTTCACACCCGAAATCGATCTTCCCTGTCTTTACGGCTATCTTTATCTGTTTGTTCACATCGATCATTTGCTTCCCTTCTCTGTCTCCGGCATAGCCATGTAGACTTCGATGAGGCCTGTTCCCATCGGTATCTGTTGCCCGACTATAACATTTTCGGCAACTCCTCTCAATGTGTCCTTTGTTCCTCTTACCGCGGCGTCTACAATTGTCGGTATCGTTATTTCAAAAGCCGCTTTAGCTAATGTACTCGCTTTCTCTCCACTTACTCCGTGTCTTCCTACCTGTAGAACGTCGCCTGACGCAGTCATCGCATCAGCGACAAGCATAATATGCCGAATATCCACATCCAAGCCTTGTTCTTCAAGAACACCCATGGCTTCCTTTATGATGACGTTTCTAGCAGCTTCGATGCCAAGTACCGTCGCAACTTCATGAATATTGTTGGTCACAGTCCTGGTAGGGTCTACGCCTGGAGTTGCGATTGTCAATTCCAAACTTGAGCCTTCCGTTCTTATCACCCACTCTCCCTTCTCCTCCATCACTAAAGCTCTCTTGACCGCTGGAATGCCTTTGATATGAAGAGTTGGAATCCTTGCGGCAAGCCTCTTGAATTGGGCTATCTCCATCTCTTTGGGTTTTATCTCTATCTTCTGCCCCTTTATCTTCACATCGCATCCAGCCGGTTTGACCGCGTTCTTGACCTCGCTAGTTCTTATTTCCCTTTCTTTCATCGCTCGAAGATTCAGGGTTGCAACTATCTTCATTTTTGTAATGTCTGACTCGATGCTTGTGACTATGTCGCCTAGATTTGTGTGAGTCAGTAGAGTTGCAACTTCTTGAGCTTTCTCTTTGCTCGCTCTATGTTTTTCGTCGAGGTAGACTATCATCATCGGAGTTGAAGGTATCTTTCGCGCGTCTACTATCTCTATCAAGCGTGGTAGTCCGAGCGTAACGTTTTGCTCTCTCACCCCTGCGAAGTGGAATGTTCTCAAAGTCATTTGTGTCCCAGGTTCACCGATCGATTGTGCTGAAACGATCCCCGCCGCCTCGCCTGGCTCAACAAGAGAACGCTTGTAATTGTCAGTCACTTGAGAGATCACTTCGTCAACAGCCTTCTTCGTTAGCTTAGCGCCGACCAGAGTCCTCTTCAGTTCATCAACTAGTAGCGGCGTCATCTCCTTCTGAGCTTCGTTTATCTTTCTGATCACATACTGAGGGCTGGCCCTCGACCCTTTCTCAACTGCTAGTTTAACTCTATCGACAAGCCTCTCGATGTTCACAGCCTTTCCGTGGTCGCTCTTCGCTGTGTCGACGCCATCTTCACCATATTTGAATTGGATTATGTTACCTCGTGAGTCTCTTACAGTACCGTCATACTCAACTCGCAAGTGTTCTAGAGCGTTTATCAATCTTCTCTGCATGTATCCGCTTTGTTGTGTTCTGACAGCTGTATCGACGAGCCCTTCTCTTCCACCCATCGCATGGAAGAAGAACTCTATCGGCGTTAAACCGTCACGGTACGATGAATAGACGAATCCTCTGGCTTCAGCGCCGACGTCTCCCTGTTCAAAAAATGAAAGGGCTCTGTTCCTGAATCCGCGTAAGATTCTTTTTCCTCTGATTGATTGTTGTCCTACACAAGCGGTCATCTGTCCAATGTTGAGCATGGATCCTCTGGCGCCTGCTCTCGTCATGATAACGCCGTCGTTGTCCATCTCGAAGTATTCGTCCGCATATTCTCCGGCCAGATCTCTAGCCCTTGAGAGCTCATTCATTATGTATATCTCTAGTGACTCTTCTAGAGATTGTCCCGGAAGCCTTTCTAGAGTTTTGTTTCTATAGCTTTCGATTAGGGAGTTGACTTTATCCTCAGCCTTGCCTATTGCGCTCTGTATCTTCTGCTTGACTGAGCTGGGTATGTCAAGCTCATCCATCGCGTAAGTGAATCCTCTAGATGTCATGAACCTGTCAAGTAGCTTTGTAATCGAATTCAAGAATTCTCTTGCAGTTTTGGGCCCGTAGTCTTTTACTATCCTGTGAAATAGGCTTTCAGACTTCTCCGCTCCTATCGATGCCTTGTCGATTACGCCCCGTTCCAGAACGCCGTCCTTTATCACTATGTAAGCGTCATATGGACATTTCTCTTCTTTACATTCAGTGCACTCATAGACGCTGCAGATATTTGATTTCGAGACGAAATTGAATCCCCTTGGAAGGAAGAGGCTGAATATCTGCTTTCCAGTCCAAAGTTGTGTGGGCCTCTTTACAGCCGGTTCAGGCAGCGGCCCTTCATAGTTCGCTGCCACAACGAGCCGGCTCACTTGGTCTTTAGTCAATTGAGTTGAATTATTCGTTAAGAGGTATGCTGCACTTAGTGAGTCCCTTATCGCTCCGATGATGGGACCGCCGTACCTTGGAGAAAGGATCTGATCCTGAACTTGCATTAGGAGCCTCGCTTCAGTTCGAGCCTCTTCACCTTGAGGCACATGCAGGTTCATCTCATCCCCATCGAAGTCAGCGTTGTACGGTGGGCATACGCACGGATTCAATCTGAAGGTTTTGTATGGTAGAACCTTGACTCTATGAGCCATTATAGACATTCTGTGGAGTGAGGGTTGCCTATTGAAGAGAACAATGTCCCCATCCCTAATGTGTCTCTCAACGATAAATCCTGGCTGAATAGCCTCAGCAAGGCTTTCTCTTTCCGCAACGAATTCTAGTCTAACTCTTCTTTGATCCGGCCTAACTATGTATAGAGCCCCAGGATATTCTTCAGGTCCGTTCTTGATTAGTTTCTTCATCTCCTCTAGGTTCCACTCAGTTACCCTTTCAGGAATAGTAAGTCTCGCAGCTATGTCGACTGGAACCCCGACTTCATTTATGTCCAGATTTGGATCAGGAGAGATCACTGTTCTAGCTGAGAAGTCTACTCTCTTTCCAGATAGGTTTCCTCTAAATCTGCCCTCCTTTCCTTTCAATCTTTGGCAGATCGTTTTCAACGCTCTTCCTGACCTATGCCTTGCAGGAGGTAGGCCCGAGACTTCATTGTCAAAGTATGTTGTAACATGGTATTGGAGGAGCTCATGAAGCTCCTGTATTATGTTGACAGGAACCCCTGACTCTAATGCTTCTCTTAGTTTCTGATTGATTCTGATTATGTCAACGAGTTTGTGTGTGAGATCGTCTTCGGAGCGAATGCCCGATTCCAATGTGATGGAAGGCCTGACGCTTACAGGTGGCACCGGTAGAACTTGAAGAATAGCCCATTCTGGTCTGGCTGCTTGAGGGTCCATACCGAGTATTCTCAAATCATCGTCCGGGATCCTCTCAAGTCTCTCACGGATTGCGCTGGGCGTGAGTTTCGGAGCGCCACCTTCAATTAATTCATGATATGATGTTGGTTTAACATGTTCTATTATGTACTGTCTTGTGCCGCAGTGTGGACACTCTTGAGTCTTCTTCGCATCTTTGACTATTTTATCGTAGAATATGTCCGGAACGATGTTTAGTCTCCTTTTTTCTTCTCCCATCTCCTCCTTGTAGCGTTCGACCTTCTCCGGTGAGAGGAGGATTCGACCGCAATTTCTACAGGTCACTGAGAGGAGTTTATGGATCAATTTTGCGAATGAGACATGAATCACCGGTTCAGCCAATTCTATATGTCCGAAATGCCCTGGACATGCTGCAGCAGTGTTGCCGCAAGTCTTACACTTTTGTCTAGGTTCAAGTGTCCCAAGCCTCCCGTCCATAAGACCAGAGACTATGGGGACACCATCCTCATCATAGGTGTCTGCAGTCTGGACTTCAACTACTGAAAGCTTTCTTATGTCGTTCGGCGAGAGCAGGGAGAAGCCGATGCTGTTCATCACTTTATATGTCTCTTCGCGTACGAACGCCATCTTATGCGCGCTCCTCAACTTTCACTCTCGGCGCGATTCCGAGCGCCATTAACTCCTGTACAAGTAGCTTGAAGGCATACGACATTGCCACTGGAGAGATAACGGCCTTTTCTCCACAGATCCTGCAGATGTACTTGTTCTGTTTGATGTCGTGATAAGCTAAAAGCCCGCAGTTCTCGCAGACAATCGCTACGTATTTGTCAGACTCCTCAAGAAGCCTGTCTCTAAGTAGAGCGGAGGCGCCGTGCCCGATTAAGCAGTCTCTCTCCATCTCACCGAATCTCAATCCTCCTCCTCTCGCCCTTCCTTCTGTAGGCTGCCTCGTCAACATCTGGACTTGCCCGCGGGCTCGAGCATGCATCTTATCTGAAACCATGTGATGCAGTTTCTGGTAGTAGACTACGCCTATGAAAACGTCTGCAGCGAGCTTCTCGCCGCTAATCCCACTATATAATACTTCTCGACCGCTGTACTGGAATCCGAGATTCAGAAGAGCTTCCCGCAGTGAATCCGGATTCTCATTGCTGAACGGGGTTCCATCGACTTCTTCTCCCCTTATGGCGGCTACCTTCCCTGCAACGGTTTCTACAAACTGCCCAATGGTCATTCTCGACGGTATCGCATGAGGATTTATTATGATATCTGGAACCAGTCCTTCCTCTGTGAATGGCATATCCTCCTCAGGAACCATAAGACCGATAACTCCTTTCTGCCCGTGTCGAGATGCAAATTTATCTCCTAGCTCCGGAACCCTTAGATCTCTTACTTTGACCTTTACTAGTTTGCTACCTTCAATAGACTCGCTCATGAAGACGAGGTCAACCACACCGGATTCTGAAGGCCTCATGCATACTGATGAATCTCTCTTCGTCGGTCCTCTAACCTCGAATTCTCTATACTCTTCCAGAAATCTTGGCGGGCTCGTTCTACCTATCAAGACTGCGTTTCCAGAGACGGGCGATTCAACGGATATTATTCCATCTTCCTCTAGGAGCCTGTAATATCTGTCTCCCCTATACCCTCTTATGCCAGCTTCAGGAACCTCAAGTTTGTCTCTCAATCCGCCCAGATACTGTCTACACTCGGCCTCGTAGATCCTGAAGAACGTTGATCTTGCCAACCCTCGATCGACTGAGGACTTGTTCAAGATTATCGCGTCTTCCATATTGTATCCTTGGAATGAGAGAACCGCCACTACGCAGTTCTGTCCGCAAGGTCTATCGCCAAAGTTGATTATCTCCATGGGCTTCGTTTTGACAGTGGGGCTTTGTGGGTAGTGCAGTAGGTGTGCTCTGGAGTCGACTCTATTAAAGAAGTTTGTTGAGAACACTCCTAAGGCTTGTTTCGCCATCGCAGATTCATACGCGTTTCTAGGAGACTGGTTATGTTCCGCATATGGTATGAGTGAAGCGCATATCCCTAGCGTTGCGTACGAAGCGAGTTCCAGATGCGTGGTTCTCTCCGTTATCTTGGCTGAATCCAAAGCTACGAGAGCATTCTCTTCCTCGTCAGCATCCAGATATTCGATTACACCTTCTTTAATGAGATCTTCCCATCTTAGCTCTTCTCTCTGAATTCTCTCTACGTGATCCTCTGTAAGTTTGGGTTTTCCATTCTCGACGATTATGAGCGGTCTTCTAACTCTCCCAGCGTCGCAGTTGACATATAACTCAGGTTTCGCTCCTTCGAGCGTCGACGGATAGTAGACAACGTTTACCTCTGAGCTCAGTTTAGCAGTCCTTCGCAGTGCTTTAATCTCTTCCGCTAAAGCTTCAGGATCTTTACAGTATCCTGCAATTATCCCATCGACAATTACTTGAGCCCCTTCCTGTCTAAGTTTCTTATCAGCTTCTTCGAGTCTCACAACCCCCATCTTATGCAGCTTATTGACCACATCCTTTGGATCCACTCCTACGGAGATCGTTGCGGATAGCGCTAGGTTCTTGACTAGACCACAATTGTGTGTTACGAATCCGTTTGCTATGAAGTTGTGTGATTCCGACGCCGTCGTAACATCTCTAACATCAGTGATTCCTGAGACTGGCTCCTTCGAGACAATCCGTTCCAGAACAAAGTCATCATTTCCGATGCTTATGACGTTGCTTCTCACCCACTCAGCGAAGGTTGGGATCATTGACTTAGGTTTATATGTCTGCTCATAATTCTTCCAGTAGAGCCAATTTTCAATCGTCTTCCGTTTCTCACCAAGGGCAGGTGCGATCTGAGATGGAAACTGCCCTTCGCCGTAGAGCTTCTGGGCTAACTTCTTTCTCTCAGCCCGAGCGGTAGTGAGCCGACGGCAAATTCTAAGATATTCGCCTACGAGTAGAGCTTGTCGCTGTTTTGTCTTTGCGTAACGGTAACCGATCTTCTGAGTGATGGCTTCAAGGGTAGTCTTGGAGCTTCGGGGGACGATCGAGATTTTTGACATAACCTTGCCGTCTGAGCGCCTGTAATCTCTTCTCGAGACTACCTGTGTGCACTCGCAGCCGAGGTCTTCAAGCAGCTTGGCAATCTGCTTAGCAAATGCCAACCCATTCTTCTCTTGTGAGACGACTTTGTGAAAGTGAATCGGAGGCATTCGAATCGAGTATTTCTTTCCTCTTATATGTGCGACTGAAGGCTTCGATCCGTCACCACCCAGATACGCTGAAAGAAACTCAATCTTCAGCGGTTCTGAGCCCTCCATGATCCAAGCCGGAACCAAGAACTGGGTATCAGTTTTCTTTCCGGCAGGAGCTCCTAGCTTTTCAAGGAGTACGCATAGGGTTTTGGAGTAGCAGGTAACCGTGTAGATCGTCATTTGGTATTGCCTTTCAGGCCGCTTTACATGCTTCGTCTTGACAATTATCTTGGATTTGAAACCGAGTCTCGCTAGGTCTCGATCGACTTCTCTGGCATCCTCTTCTGTACCAAGCGAGAACTGTACAAAAGGTGATTTCTTCATGTGAAGGTGGCCGTCGGAGAATATCGCTCCGATGATTCGAGCTAAAACAGGCAGTTTCGGGTTAAGCGAATCTAACGGAAGCAGACTCAGACGTTGAAGCTCATCGGGAACCCAGGTCTTCTCCCATTTCCGTCGGCTATGACCGAAATGCTTGGCAGTCAAAATTACTCTTGCTGAATGGAGAGTCTTCTCGACAGGAGAGACCAGCGGATAGACCACGACTCGGTCTCCCAGTTTGACCTCTCCAGCGGGCTTCCACCTGAGTTCCTCGGCTAGCAGTGGATGATCTTCTGTTGCGATCAGTTCCCTGCCGGACTCAGTAGTGATCCTGAAAACAGTGGTTCCATTAGCTGAGGGATCCGTCTTGATGTACCTTGCAATCGTGGTCTGGGCCATGTCGTCTTGTACTATGTCTACTGTAGCGAGTTCAGTATCCTGCCATTTGTCAGCAAGCTCGGAGATGGCAACTTGAGTTCCATCTGCCAAAAGAACGTTTGTGGATGGAACAACGCAGTTCGAGCCCTCTGGCGTCTCGTTTGGACAGAGCCTTCCCCAATGCGTCGGGTGGAGATCTCTCGCTTCGAGGTTCGGTTGGCTTCTGCTTAATGGCGACTGTAGTCTTCTTAGGTGACTCAAAGTTGAGCTGAAGTTGGTTCTATCTAGGAGTTGAGTAACTCCGACTCTTCCCCTCACCCAATTTCCTGTTGCAATAGCATGCTGAACTCTTTCAGTTATGATTCCAGGCCTGACGGCATTGACTATGGATAATTCAACATGCCTTTTGACAGTAATCCGCTCAAGCTGGTATTTCAGATCTCTCGTCAAATTTCTGAAAGCTATTCTAAAAAGTTCAGCTAGCAGTGACCCTGCCAATTTCAGCCTCTTGTTCGCATAATGGTCTTTGTCGTCTTGTCCTCTTTTCCCAAGTTTCAGCTCTATAATTCTATTCGCAATCTCCGCTAAGAAGACGGCTTTATCGAAACGATTTGCCGGTGCTCTCCCAAGATGTGGCAGGAAGTTTCTATCTACAACTGTCTCCGCCTTCTTCATTCTGTATTCTTCAACTTGCCCCGGCGCTAATCTATTTCCTACAAATAGGAACGCGTCTTTCACTGAGATGACGCCTTGAGCTTTATCGAATGAAGATTCCAGTTCACTCTGAACATCCATTTCAGGTGAGACCAACTCAGCTATCTTCGCATCCTCTTCAATCCCTAAAGCTTTCATCATCACTATGATCGGGATATCCGCTGGAACCCCAGGCATTGAAATGAATATAGCTCCATCACTCTTCATAGTGACTTCGATTCTCGCTCTGAATCCCACGGTTGTGGAGAAGATCTTGGCTTTGTATGTGGGTGTAACACCCGTCTTTTCTACATCTACAAGTATCTTGTTCGGCGCGAGGTCTTCTAGAGCGACTACCACTCTTTCTGACCCGTTGACTATGAAGTATCCGCCGGGGTCTAACGGGTCTTCCCCTATCCTAACAAGCTCTTCCGACGTTAAGCTTGAGAGTGGACATATTTTAGACTTGAGCATTACTGGAAAGTCGCCGATGTAAACGATTTCCGTTTGTCCCTCTCTCTCACCTATAATCGGGATCATTTCCAAGTGGAGCGGCGCCGCGTAAGTAAGGTTTCTGACCCTTGCTTCTGTCGGGTATATTTGACGCTCTGATCCATCCACTTCCGTAACTCGAGGGGTTCCGATCTCTATCTTGCCCAGCTTTATCTTAAGCGAGTACTCCTCTATCTCTATCGGGATCTCTCCAACCTCATCCACGATAGCTTGCAGCCCTTTCTCCACAAAATCATTGTAGGAATCTATATGCTGTTTGACAAGACCTTTGTCCTTAAAGAAGTGTTTAAGAAGACTCCACATTTGAGGGTCAGATGACTGCACCTAAAACATTCCTCCCATCTAGTCCTCTATGACATACCTGTATACGACTACCTCTCCAGCCGTTGAGCTCCTTCTCACGATCTTCAGAATGTCTCCGGGCTTAGCTTGTATGGCTTGAACAGCTGGATCTGAAGCTCTAATGTATGGCAGTTGATAACCTCGTATATGATATTTCCCTAGAATTTCTTCGACTTCCCTCTTATTGAGAACAACGTGTTTCGGAACGAGTTCATGCTTGAAGATGTTAAACTCTTTCTTCTTTTCCTCTTTCACCAATTAGGGATAACTCCCCCAAACTGTAGAAAACGTTCATCTGGCCGTTTTCATCCGCGCCTTCGCGAAACTACCCGTATTAGCACAATACGAGATGCTAATAAAGTTTATGTGTATTAGAAAATGAACATTTTTTCAAAAATCAGTACTTCAGTCGTCCCTCTAGATTCGTCGAGCATCGAAGTAGGAATCAGATCTGCAACTTAGCAAGTTGTAGAATCGACGCGATACAACGGAGCCGTTCGATAGCGTTGAAGAATCCATCACCGCTCATCGTTAGGGTAAAGATTCAAGTAGAACAGATCAATAGCAAAAACATTCCGTCTCGAAAAAAGGAAGTTATGGCGGGCCCGCCGGGAATTGAACCCGGGACCCCCGGGTCTCTTCCGATCAGGTAAAAGCTTCACCAGGCAATCGCGCTACCGGTGCTCTACCTGTTCAGGACCCCAACTGTTGGAGTCAGACTGAGCTACGGGCCCGCGGTAATAACAAAAGATATGGTGCAGAAAAGCTTTTTGAAATTCTTCTGCGCCTAGGATTACCTGACAGAGCTTCCTGCCGACGCGGCGGCTTAGCCTTCGAGGCACAATTTTCAGTGTGTGCACGAAGAAGTGAGTGCAACGAAATTGTGAAATACTCACGCAATGACGAAGGCAAGGATTTGGGTATCGCCCTCACGGTTTACAAATGGCACAATATTTTTCGATTCTGTCAAATCGGGCTGATCCCAGCGACTTCGGAAAAGTCCAGAACGAAGTCAAAGAATTATGATCTGCTAAGATATACGGTCGTTCTAGCGACTCTTCTCGCTATTGAGAGTCATCCGATTGAAGTAGAGGAGCTTGAAAAGAGCGCATGTCTAGTTGACGCGCTTTACACGGTATCAGCCATGGTTGACCTCTGACTTTTAAGGTGAGAGGGGGTCGAAGGTTAGCATTGACGGATGATGATGCCGACTTAGCTGAATCTTTTGCAGGCGTCTGGAACTCATCTCAACGACGTAGCCGGTTTCTTCCGAGCCTTTCAAAAACACTTGCGGGCAAGAGCTAAGAAAAGATTTTTAAAGCATAAATTTTTAGTTCTAATGCTTGCTCAGGCGGACGTCACCGTGCCCAATTTGAGCGATGCACAAAGGTAGTATAGTCCGGTCAAGTATGTGCGGCTGAGAATGAGGAGAATTTCTCATATCGCCGATTCACCCGCACGACCCGGGTTCGAATCCCGGCCTGGGCGCCAAAAAATTCATTTTCTTAGTGAAGCCTTAATCGATGTGAACGCTATACTCAATATGAGAAAACCATAAACCGGAGATTGTGATCGAATTGGCTGACTATTTGCTAGGAATAGATATCGGAACGACCGCTTGTAAGACAGTTCTCTTCGATATAAGAGGTAGGTCGATCGCCAACGCCTCTAAAGAATATCCTGTTCACTATCCTAGACCCACTTGGGCTGAGCAGAATGCTGATTGGTGGTGGAACGCCGCTAAGGAAACTGTCAAAGAAGTCTTAAGGAAAGCGGGAAGACCTGCGGAGAAGATTGCCGGGATTGGGGTCGACTCTCAGAGAGAGGCAGCGGTCCCTCTGGATGCCCAAGGAAGAAAACTGGCAAATAGTCTGATCTGGGTTGACAGACGAACTATACCTCAAGCAGAAGAGATAAGTGGGCTTCTCCCCTCAAGGGAGATCATCGAGACGACCGGTGTACCTATCGACTATTTGTACACAGCTGCGAAAATACTCTGGATAAAGGAAGAACTTCCAAAGGTCTTTAGGAAGACGAAGTGTTTCCTCTTCGCGAAAGATTACATAATCTACAAGCTCACAGGCGAGAAAGCTACAGACTATTCCCTCGCTTCGAGAACCATGCTTTTCGACATCAAGAAGAGGGAATGGTCTGAAGAGATCTGCGATGTGCTAGGAATACCAATCGCATTGCTGCCCCGTCCCGTTGACTCATCCGAAGTAGTTGGGGAAATCTCGTTAAAGGCGTCGATGTCCACAGGATTGAAGAAGGGGATACCTGTCGTCTCAGGAGGCGGAGACCGCCCATGCGAAGCGATCGGAGGAGGAGTAGCCGAACCCGGATACGTCAATATAGGTACTGGAACAGCTACGGTCATGACAACGCCTCTACAGAAGCCCAGGGTCGACATGAAGGGCCGTATTGACTGTTGCTGCCATGTGATTCCTAACATGTGGGAGTACGAGATCCCGATCTTGACGACAGGCGCCTCACTCAGATGGTTTAGGGATAACTTCGGCTACGAGGAGATTGAGAAGAGCAGAAAGACTGGGGTCGATCCCTATGTTTATCTCGATGCCCTAGCAGAGAAAGTTGAAGCTGGTTCTGAAGGGCTATTCTATTATCCTTACCCAATGGGGGCGAAGTCGCCTAAGTTCAATACTATGGCCAAAGCCGTTTTCTTCGGTGTAACTCTCACCCATACCAAAGCGCACTTTGCAAGATCGATACTTGAAGGGATCGCCTTCCAATACGCAGAAACAGTGGAGTTAATCGAGGGACTTGGCGTAAGAGTGAAAGGAGCCTCGATAGTGGGTGGTGAAGCCCGTAGCCAACTTTGGAATCAGATCAAGGCAGATGCTCTTGCACGACCTATCAAGCAACCTGAAGTTGAAGATGCAGCTGCTCTCGGCTCAGCCATCTTGTCGTCTCTCGGCGTAGAAATATACGACACAGTGAAAACGGCCGTCAAGAACATGGTTAGAACTAAAAGAAACTACAGACCTCGTGAGAAAGAGAAGCGGATATACACGTCAATTTACGAGAAATACAAGAAGATATACGAAGAACTCGAGGACGGTTACAAGATATTGATGTGACTTAGAGCCATCACGTTTTGGATGCCTAAGATCTATTGCAGAGATTTCTCTGAAAGCAAATTCTCAAACTAAGAGCCTCCAGCTACAAAACTGCCAAAACAACAAACAGCGCCAGAATCAGGTCTCATAGAAAAATCCTTGAAGAAAGGTCTCTGAGACTCCCTTCTTTAAGCGCCTGCAAATATTTATCTATCGCAAATTCTTCCATAAATCTTGGTCCCGCGAATCCCGCGGTAAGACGCGAAAGCAAAGGAGCGTCCCGCAAGCTCAGCCTGGAAGAGCTTCCGAGCCGACCCGCGTTGACGGGCCGACGGAGATGCTGTAGACGTACGCCGTTTGGCGCGCGCCAAACCAGCCATCCAGGCGGACAATGGAAACCGGAGTGTCGCCGGAGAGTCTCTCAGACTCGGCGAATTCAAAATGGGTGTTGTCCCATGAAACTCCGGCCCGCGGGACCACATTCTCACATCTGATGCAATACAAACTAAGCTAAGACTATGCTCTGATTACGCCCCAACTCATTCAGCTTGGATGCGAATTTTTGGATGGCGGGCCCGGTGGGATTCGAACCCACGATCCCAGGCTCTCTTCAGAATGCTTCCGAAGGCATACACAGAACTGGATCTTCTGTGTCCTGATCCTGGCTAGACTACGGGCCCCTTTCGTGTTCCACCTTTCTCGGAAGCTATTTCTATTCACGGTCGTTTAACTGTAGCTATCGTCCAGTTGCTCTTAGCTTTCTCCCTCAAGGCTCTCTCGGATTTATTTATGGAGGTTTGAGAGCTATTTCTTCAGCTATCTCCTCGATTTCAAGTATGATTATTGGTTTTTCTAGCGTAAATGAAGACCGGCCTTGAACACTCACAACATGCATCCTCCGCATGCGTATCTACGCTGGACTTTATCTTTGAGCTTGGATTAACTCGTCAAAAATTCGTAAACTACGTTGAATCGGCCATTAATCTCTTTGACTTCTACTATCTCTACTTCGGTTGAAGACCATTCTTTCAATTCATAAATCAAGTCCTCAAAATAGTCATAAATGCCGCAGGATTGGCAGAAGGGACCATTGAACTCCACAATAAATCGATTGGCTGAGAAGGTTACGAGCTTGGCTATTGCTTCAGGGCTTCTGAAACGATTGTATTGTTCGACGGCTTTCTCGATGATCTGTCTTAAATGCAATCAATATCACCAGCAGGCAGAGATTTTGATAGGTTTCGCCTGAATGTCACTCCTAGGTTCGGTCGCAAAGTTTTTGCCTGAAGTCAACACTTTAGTGAGAAATATGAAGTTGTTTCTTTT
>CAZHMI010000020.1:9361-22432 GCA_964533795.1 uncultured Candidatus Bathyarchaeia archaeon | reverse complement strand
AAAAAATTGAATTCTAGCGGCTAGTTTCGACTTCAAGTGACATAGTAGTACATGTAGAAGACTATTCCGAGAAGCAAAGAGATTGTCCACAGGGTTGAGGTTACCCTCATCCAAAGGCGCGTCTTCTTCGGGTGCTTGAAAAGGAACGTCGCACCACATATCTCCGCTGCACCTCCTGTGATAGCATGAACCCAAGTTACAAAGGGGCCGAACTCGTACAAGCTCTCTACCATTAGACCGAGGCTCGCAAGGAATGATCTTCCCATTACTAGGAAGATTGAGGCGGCGTTCAAGACGACGGCTATTCCCATGAACAGTCGATGCTTCTTAAGGATTCTCTTCGGTCCTTTAATATAGTACATTCCGATCAGAAAGAATGAGAAGATTATGAGTTGCAAAATAAGGTTCAAATCGTATATTGTAATCTCTTAACCCCGAATTCAGAATTGGAAGCCATCGATATATTTGAATTTGGACTAAGCTTTTCCCGACTCTGGAAAGTATATTAGAGTAGCCTTTCTCGTTAATCAGTAGACCAAAGTCCTTGAGGTTCTGAGCTCCAGGTGTAGAGATTGAGCATACAGGTGCTCCTTACAGCTGACAATCATTTGGACATCTCAGCTGTTATGTATGGACCGAAGAGGCTTGAGAGAAAGGAAGATTTCGCTAGATGTTTTGAAGCAACTGTTGAGTACGCTCTTAAGGAGAGACCGGATATCTTTCTGATCTGCGGCGACCTCTACGACTCGGTTGTTCCTCGGAACCCTCCGAGGAGTCGTATTATGAGGCACTTCCGCGCTCTCGCTGAGAAAGGGATCAAAGTCTTCCTTGTAAGCGGCCACCATGATACTCCTAGGAGCTTGGAGCAAGGAGCTTCTCCGCTCGCTCTCTACGGTGAGTCAGGATACGCTCGCTTCTTCTCAGATTTCCTCCGGCCTGATTCGAGCGTCTTCGAGAGGTTGGGGGAGAAGGTTCAGGTGAGCGGAGTCAGCTTCAACCCAAATCTGAGCTTGAACGATGATCCTCTCGCCTCGATGAGGTTGGAGAAGCCTGAGGGCGACGTAAATATCTTCATGCTGCATTACCCGATCGAGGGCTTCAAGGGAGTCTATTCCCTAACCGAGCCGACGATAAAAGCCTCCAGCCTTCCAAGCGGCTATCAGCTTGTGGCTGCTGGGCACATCCACAAGCATCAGAAGAATTTCTTCGGCGATAAGCTTGTAATCTACCCTGGGAGCACTGAGAGAGCCTCTTTCCTAGAGGAAGAAGAGAAGAAGGGTTTCGTGTGGCTTGAGCTAGACAGGTCTGGGCTCGTCTACGATCAATTCATAGAGACCCCTGCAAGGGAGCTTCGGACATGGGAATTCGATATTCCCAGCGAGGGAGAAGTAAACAGGATTCTTCAAGAGGAGCTTCTGAAGAGAGTTGACCCACAACTCATACTAAGGGTTAAGATCGTCGGGAATATGAGCCTCAAGCTTCTAGAGACGTACAAGCGGCCTGCTCTCCTGTCTCAGTTCCAAGACAAGTATTTTGCATTAGAATTTGATGAGCGAGAGATGGCGATAGAGGCTTACGAGCATTTGAAGGCTCCTCCTAGAACTACACCTCTAGAAGAGCTGAAGCGATACTTTGAGTCGATCATAGCGAAAGCTTCTGAACAGGAGAGGATGGTCCTCCAAGAGGCGTTTCAGAAGAGTATCTCTATGCTCGAGGAGGCTGGGGCTTGGTGAAACTGCTCTCATTGTCCGCATACAACTTCAAGAAGTTGAAGCTCTCTTCTCCACTGGAATTCTCAGAAGGGATAACGTATATCGCAGGACCGAATGAGAGTGGAAAGTCAACCTTACTCGACGCGATACTCTACGCCCTCTATGGAAGGATGATCCGGCCGAGTGCGATGCCCTCTAATGAGGAGATGATCGCCTACGGAGCAAATGATGCTTCCGTCCAGTTGACCTTCTCGATTGGCGATAGAACGTTTCAAGTTACAAGGAAGGTTCACATGTCGAAGCCGAATGAAGCAAGCCTTCAAGAAATCCTTGGCGAGGGGAACAAACGAACATTAGCGACCACTGTTAAGACCGTGACCAAGGAGGTTGAGAACCTTCTCGGAGGCATAACCTTCAATGAGATAATCGCGAGCAACGTCGTCGCGCAGAAAGACCTTGAGAGGCTTGTGGAGCAGAGTAGGGAAGACAGGAAGAGGGTGATCAACGCATTCCTAAACCTAGAGAGCTTCACCGCGGTTGGCGAGAAGCTTAGAGAAGAGCAGAAGAGCCTAGAGGGAACGAGAACCACGGTTGGGCTTCTGCCAGTGGAACGCGATAAGCTCGAGACGGTAAAGCAAGAGTTGGATGAGTACAGGAAGAAGCTTAAAGAAGTTGAGGAGATCGAGAGGAGCATCGGAAAACTGGAGATAGATATCAAAGAACTCAGAAGCAAGTTCACTGCAACGGACCAGCTCTTCGCGAATCTTGAGTCTTACGATAAAGCCCTCAAGGATAGAGAGAAGCTATCAGCTCAATTGGAAGCGATGAAGCCGCTCCTCGAAGACTTGAAGAGACAGATAGCTGAAGCAGAGGGCGCTACGAAAGATCTTGACGAGACGCGTACGAAGCTGAAAGAGTTCTCAGACCTCGAGAATGTCGAGCAGGTCATAGCGAGATGCAATGAACACCTCCGCCAGCTAACGGAACTCGAAACAACTACTAGAAACCTGATGGAGAGGCAGCAAACACTGAACTCTGAAATACAGCAGAAGTCGGAGAAGATCAAGGCGGAAGCTAAACCCTCGAAGGCTCCGTTGATCGCTTTAGCGATCTGCCTTGCGGTTTCTGCAATATCATTTGTCTTCATAGGGCTGCTTGCAGGGTTTATCGCTGCATTCGGAATCGCCCTGTTCTTCGCTTTGAGATCCGTTCAAGAACGCGAAGCTAGAGCCTACTTGACTGAGAGAGAGCTTCTAACAAGGTTGGCGAGTGAGAGATCGGATCTAGAGTTAGCGATCAAACAATCCTATGGGAAGCTCAATTCCATAGAACTGGAACTGAACCAGCTCTGCAAGAGCATAGAGAGGTACTCAGTAATTTACGTTCAGAACATCTCATCTGGAGTGAAGTCTGTTGTAGCGGCGATGTCAAGGCAGCTTGATGCCGATATGGAGGAGAAGAGCATTCTTGAGGAGAGAGCCAAATGGTTGTCAACCCGGATCGCGGCCAAGGCTGAGACGGAAACTAGACTTAAGGAAACTGAGAGCAAGGCATTACAGCTTCAGAGAAGCTTAGCGGAAGTCGGGCTTCCAGAGCTTGGAGAAGTCTCTTTCTCAAGCGAGTTGCTGAATAGGACCAAGGAGGAGAGGGAGAAGCTTCTGAAGGAGATCTCAGCGGACGAGGCGACCTTGAAATCGGAACAGAATAGGCATGATGAGGGAAAGAGATTCCTAGTAGAGCACGAGGACGTGGAGAAGAGAGTGAAAGAGCAGGAGACCAAAGTTGCGGAGCTTGAGAAGAGGCTTAAAGTTGTTAAACTTGCGATTGACGGGGTGGAGAAGACCGCCGAAGCCCTTCGAGAAAGAGTTAGGCCGAGCGTTGAGGCGTACATGGGCCGCATCTTACCTACGATAACGCTTGGGAGATACAAAGCAGCTCAATTAGACGAAGAGTATAGGCTGAAGGTTTGGGATCCGGAAGCTGGAGAGTTTAAGGAGAGAGATGTCTTCTCGGGCGGGACTGAGGATCAGTTTCTTCTATCGATGAGGCTGGCCTTCGCCCTAGCCTTGCTCCCTGAGGTTAAGGGAATGCATCCTGAGTTCCTGTTCTTGGATGAGCCGCTCGGAAGCTCAGATGAAGCTCGAAGGGAAGGAATCTTGAATCTCCTCAGTATGGAGCTGTCTCAAAGCTTCAAGCAGATATTCCTAGTCAGCCATATCGGCGGATTGGATGAACAGGTCAAACATGTCATACGGCTTGAGAATGGAGAAGTGATCGAGAAACTCTGACGGATTATCGCATCATGAAAAAATGCAACATATGTTGGAAAGAAATACTCGAAAACGAGAAAGTTGCCAAATGGAAAAAATATTGGAGAAATGTAAGCCATGATTTTCGGCGTGTTCAGCGATTTGCACGGTGGCGTTGGGAAATGGAATGCGGTTAACGCTTGGCTCACAAAGTCGATGTGCTTCTAAGTGCCGGCGACGTAACGCCCGTAACGAAAGCGAAGACTCAGGCGATACTTTCAATATATGGTAACCATGACGACTATGAGAACTTAAAGGAGAATTGCATTCTTCTCAAAGACGGACTTTACCCGTGGCATGGCATCCCAATGTTTGCGATTAATGGAAACTATGCGAAAAAGCGGAAAGAATGGAATAAGACACCTGATATGCTTCAACATATTTTTCCATCTAGGTTTAGGAGAGATTTTCCTATAGATATTGCGGGTGACACATGAGCCTCCGCATGGGGTTCTGTGGCGAAAAGGAACATACGCATCCATATGCTCGGGAATGATTACTGACTTCTTCGCGGAACATAAGCCGAAAGTATGGTTTTACGGGCATAGTTACGTGGAGCGCCCTTCCAGCGAGCAGCATTGCATTGTATGAGGCGGCTAGGGACCAGTCGAATTTCTCGTTTGCAACCAGAGTCTTGGCTGTGTCTACATCTCTCCTTGCACGGCTAATAGTGTTCTTCGCTAACTGACGACTCGGCCCTATTCTGCTTATGGCTCTATTTCTCAGCAGTTCTTCTAAACTCGTCTTCTTTACCAACGAGCATGATAAGCGGTTTGCTTACGATGTCCGTCAAGAGGTGATGCTTGCTTTCGACTCTCTTCATGAACTCTTTTTCACTCCAAAGGATGTAGTTGATCTCTCTTTCCACTTCTTTTTCGGTCTCGCTGATAGCGTTTAGAACACTCTCTTCGTCCACATCGCCTATAACCAGTAGGTCGATGTCGCTCGACTCTGACTCCTCCCAGCTTGCGAAGGAGCCGTAGATCAGAGCGTACCGTATTCCTCTCAATCTTGATAGTGCACTCTTCATCAAATCGGCTAAGCCGGTAGTCTTAGTTATCAGACGTCTAATTTCAGCGAAGTATGGAAGCTTCTTGTTCACGGATACAAGTGTTACCTTCCCCCTCTTTTCCTCGCTCAGTATACCCAAAGACACGAGGTTCTTCTCTTCCTTGTATAGCATGCCGTACGGTATCTTTAGCTCCCTAGACAGCTCGCGTATAAAGAAGCTCCTATCGGGGTTCATCATCATTTTGGATAGCAAGGCGACTCTAGTTGTCGATCCGAACAACCTATCTATTCTAGATGTCATATGACCTAAAGAGTATGTCAAAATCTATAAATCTATCTTCGGTTTCCTGGCTCACTTATATTCTAACGGTTCGCGGCGGCTACGTATTGGCCTCGTACTGGAGGTGCAGACCACACTCTCACATCATGCTTGTTCCTTGTAATGGACTCTTGCGATGAAAGCTTATATCACCGTACTACCGACGGTACTACTGGAACACATATGGCAAAAGTGAAAGTTACCAGAAAGTATCAGGTCACAATCCCAGAGGAAGTCCGAAATAAGATAGGGGTAACGATCGGCGACGAACTGCTGGTTAGAGAAGAGGGAGAGAAGATCGTGTTAGAGAGACCCATCGACCTTGAGAAGCTGGCTGGGTCATGGAGTCACATCGAGAGTACTGAGAGGTTCATGGAAGAAGTTAGAGGGCTTTGGAAAACTTGGGAACTGAAGTGATTCTAGACACCGATGTCATTATTGACCATCTGAAGAAGAAACCAGAGCCAATGGTTACTCAACTATTTCATAGAATCAAGGAGGGAAAGCTTACTGCTCGCACTACCTCAATATCAGCTTTCGAGCTTTATCGTGGAGCGAGGCTCGCGCCGCATCCCGAGAAGAGGAGGCTTGAAGTCAGGGGAATCCTATGGATCATAACTTGTCTTCATTTCGACGAAGTTGCGGCGAACACAGCCTCTGAGATATGGGTCGCACTGGAAAGGAAAGGCGAATTGATAGAGGTGCGCGATCTCTTCATAGGTGCCATAGCGAGAACTTCACGGCTACCGCTTGTAACCAAGAACACAGAACACTTTAGAAGAATTCCGGACCTAGATGTCGTCACTCCATCCGACCTACTTAAGAAAATAAAGTAGATGCCAGTTCATTGAATGCAGCAGTACACACGGGCAGGAAGGAGTCTTGAGTCGTCTCAACACGGATTTGTCTCAGATAATGCTGAATCTTCTGTAGATCTCTTCAACTTCTTCGATTAGATTGAATTTTCTGGCGCGTTTACGCAAATAGCTCCAGTCGATCTCCTTGAATCGACGGGAGATTATTCGCTCCAGATCTTTGTAGTCTTGAGGTTCTCCGTTTGCGATCTTCATCACAATTAGGTCTTCCAAGGATACGCACCACATCTTTCCTCTACCAGGTAGAAGCTTCTCTTCACGTCTCCTTTTTAGAATATCAGGGTCCCAATTGAAACCCTTCGGTTGAAGCACAAGGTCGATAATCGTCCTATTTCGCAGGTGTATGAATCTCAAGGACGTGATGCTCTTCAACTCTTCCGCTGTAGGGCGACTGGAGGATAACAAGATGTCTCTTCTCTCTATTTCTCGGAGGAATTCGGTGAACCTGCCGGCAAAGAGTCTGGGGTCGGCTGCGAAGTCCAAATCCTGTGTAAACCTTGGTTCACCGTAGAATCCTACGGGTATTCCTCCGATCATTACATAGTCTATACTCAGTCCACTGAGGACCTTTAGGAACCTTTCGGCGCTGATCTTGAGCCGTGTCAGTTGAGGAAAGCGTTCAGCCAAAACCTATGACGACCTTGAGAATTGACCGAGTTCAAGAACTCTTTCTAATGAAGCATGAAAATTCAGTCCTGATCTTTGCACAGCCTCACTCCTGAGTCTCTCGACTTCTTTTTCATCCAGTGAGTTCAGCCATTCATAGAAGCCCGCTTTCCTCCGGGCCTCAGCGCTGTCAACTGGACCCAGATAGCGTCTGTGAACATTCCTCGTCTTACGATCGTATGAGCATAGATAATAGTACAAAGCATCATTGCGACCACGCTTCTCCATTCTAACGAAGACCATCGTTGCGTCGTCCTCCTCGGCTTATGCCTCAGCGGCAAGGAATACTCTATGCACAATTATTGTACATACAAATCTAACTGCTAGGCTCGCGTTCGAGGCATTGTGCAGGGAATAGCCCAAGTCGAGAGCAACGAGAATCAGCATAGAACACCGTCGACCTCGTTTCCTTCCTTTCCGATCCGGTAGAAGAGGTTGTATTCGATATCGAAGTGTTGCTTCTGTATAGAGGCTTCTACGGCATAGCGGCCAAGATGCTCTGTGACAACCTGCTCCAAAACCGCTGCTCTCTGACCGAGTGTCGCTTGGTACATTTAGCCGCTTAGAATGGCTTCACCTACCTTTAGCTAGAAATCAACAGGATCATAGAAACAGACCCAACTAGGACCTTTTGACTTATGACATGTTCACTGTTCTAGAGAAGCTACTGGAACAAAGCCGTAAACAGATGGTGGCATCCTGTGAGGAGATATAGCCGAATTTGTTGATGGGATAGGATAGGGTTAGCTGTCCTCTACTATTATCGCCATTTGACATCGATTAAGGATTCAAAATCAATATTGAGAAATTCAGGGCGGCCGCGATGCTTACCCACAGAATGTAAGGTATTAGTAGCGGTCCGGCGGTCGTTGATATCTTATAGAAGTTTAGTATGGTCAACAATATCGCAATCCAGAGGATTGCAATTATGATGAGCCCGGCAAGCAGAGATCGAAGTCCGAAGAACGCTGCCGACCACAAGACGTTGAGAATCAATTGGACTGCAAATATGACCAGAGCTGTTCTTATATGTTGATCACTCAGTCCCTTGCGCCAAACAAGAAACGCTGAGATCCCCATTAGCGTATACAAGGTTATCCAAACCGGGGCGAACAGCCAGCTGGGCGGTGTGAAAAAAGGCTTATTCAAAGTTGCATACCATGTCGGGATTGAAGGGGTAGTGGAGATTCAGGTCAGAGATCTTGCCGTAACATCTTCATCTTCGGTAAGCCGAGTACAGGGAAGACGCTCTGCGTCCGGTATGTGCTCGATCAGGTTAAGAGTTATGGAGCCGAGCGAGGGCTCGATCTTGGAATTGTCTACGTGAACGCACGAAGAACAAGGAGCCCATACTACACTATGCTGGAGATTCCAGGCTACCCCCATATATAGGGGGTAGAGTAGGGGTCTTTGAGGACTATTTCAAGGCGACAACTAGTATCTTTTAGTTTTAGGGTACACCGATTGAAACATGGAAGAGGAAGAATAAGGTTGACTTCAAGGTAATTGATCTGGTCGGGATGACTAAGTATTGTAAAACCCCTTATTTTTCTCGTATCCTCAGGAATAAGGAGCCGGTCGGTCTGATATGCCCCTTAAGTACCTGTCCCAGTTAGGTTATTTGTGAAGTTAACAGAAGGGTTCGAAGCATGGGGTCTTTGACTCTGTAAACCTTTTCTTTTTCATCTATCAACGTGCCGGCCTTTAGACTCTCTAGGATATTATGGACTGCTGCATCATTCACCGGTGAGCCTTTTCCGATTTCAACCGCTCCTTTCACTTCACTCCAACGTGCGGACGTTGCTGCTGCTTTGAGAGCAGCTAGATAGCCAACTTTGTCTCTTCCATCTAGAAAATGCTCGAGTTCGTCTCTCACTATCTTAATGCCTTCGGACACTGTTTCCTCTAGGGCTTTCTCATGAGGTAGTTTTCTGACCGCAACGTTATTGCCGTAAAGAGTCAGCCATCCAGGAATACCGTCAAGTTTCTCGACAGCCTCATCTATCATGTTCTCTCTGATCGTTACGTGATACTCCTCGAATCCTTTCTTGAGAAAAAGCGTTGCACTTTCCTTTCCAAAGGGTTGAAGGTAAAGCTTTGCAGGCAATCGACCGTAAAGAGGAGATGACGGCCCAGGCTCAAGTAGCGTCTTCATCAGGCCGAACATAGATCCAGTGAAGATGAACACTATGTTAGGGTATGTGTTAAAGATGTTGGCGAGGATCTTGAGAAGATTGCCGGAGATAACGGAGAGTTCTTGAACCTCATCCAGTTCAATAGCGCAGTCCCCTGCTCCTCTTCCGATGGTAGCCAATAGATCCCAAACGGTCGTCATAGGCTTTCTCGAGACGGATATGGAGATCCCTTCAGGTCCTAAAGACACGCCTTCAATTCTTTCAATAGCATCCTTAACCTTTTGCAGTAAGCCCTTCGTGGAGCTTAGACCACGTGCTAAGGCGTCCAGCAGACCTTGAGTTCTTCTTGCTCCCCAGAGGTTGACATATACCCCTTTTATTCCCTCATTCTCCAGCCTAGTATTAGCAGCTTTGATAAGGCTGGTCTTGCCGACCATCCTTGGCCCTAGCACAGCAACCCATCTTCTCGCCTTGATCAAGTGAACCAGTTCATCAAGCTCGCTTTCCCTTCCGAAGAGTTCCTTTGCAGATTCTTTGGGATTGAGGTCGAAGAGAGGCAAACTTAACCCCCTTAAGTACTTACCCCCCATAAGTAATAAAACCAGCGGAAAAGCGTACTGCGAAGAATCTACGGTGGAAGGCGGAACGGTCAAGGAGCTCAGTGTATGCTCAGACCGCGAAGAGCACCCTACAACCCATGCTAGCTCAGTTCAAATCGTACACGCCGGATGAGGCGGAAGAGATACTGGCTGAAAGAGTTGAGAACACCTTCCAACCGAGAACCATCTCTAGAACAGTCTTGCGTATCGTTGCTGAAGCGGTTGAGATCATTCTGTGAAGCAGCGTCGCAGGGACACACGCCCACCCCTCTTCTTCTCAGCCCTCTAGTAGGATGGGAGTAGGGAGCCAGGATTATTTCAAGGCGGTAACATAATATCTTTCAATTCAACATTTGCCAAAGATTCCACCTGCTTCGCTATGCTTTCCTCCTCCATGGCATTCAAGTAGTCGATGATAGGCTTGACTGGAACCTCTCTTTCATAGAATATAACTTCCATCCTCAAAGGGGGATAGGGGTAGGGGGTCCCGTATCAGCTTACGAAAGACCTGAATTGGTTCGTGAGACTTCCATACGGTCAGCGATGATTGTTCATGTTGAGAAGTTCGCCCATCTATTTAAGTAGTCCCGCCAGTCTTCCTCGCTAATCTTATCGATACGTTCTATTATCTCGCTTAGTTCGAGGAGGGTTCGATGGTGCCTCTTCTCCTCCATGGCGATCATTCCCAGCATAGTCTTGACTTCTTCATCTTCAGCTTTCCCGGTTATCTCATCTATATTCCTGAGCATCTCCTCCTCTATCTTTATGTGCTTCTCCACGCCCTTAGCCACCTCGAATTTTTCAACGTAGCCAAATGTCGTGGTACGTATCAGGCTCATCAAGGCGTCTAGAATCTGAGCGTGCTTCTTAGAGTCATTCATCACCCCGAGCAACAGAAGCTTCACCACATCGTACTTCGAAATCTCGACTAGCGAGGAGAGGGATTCCGCCGCCATCAACTCCAAGTCCTTCTGCTTACTCAGCAACCGAATGAGCTCTTCTTTCGACATCTTCATCACATCAAGGCATACAACGGTAGATTGGAAATCATAGATATGAATATTTCATCCTGTATTCGAGCGGAGCCAATGATGCCGGGTTGAGCTTGACATCGAGGCTCAGAAGACTCTGGCTATTGCGTGTCTAAGGCGAGTCGATGCCCCTGAAAATAGCTTGCCGATCCTTAATATCGAGAGTTTCGTAGACCTCTCCCACATCGGCCAGCGAGGACAGAATTTAAGATAGATGCATGGAGGCATTATTTCTTCGAGTTTCTGGGTCGTTTCATCCGAAGTGAGGTCACGATCTTCTTTAATCAGGGAGTAGAGTTCTGCGGCTAACCTTTTGAGATCTTTGAGCGATTCATCTGGTGACGTAGGATACGTCTTTCTGAAACGAAGCCCCTGATACCAATGTAGACAAGCATAGAGGTCGCCGGGAGTTAGATCGGTGAAGAATTGAAGTATGCCTGAATCCTCTATCTCTCTTACGCTCGGTTGATAAATCTCATAGTACCACCTTCTAGCCGCATCCTTCAGAGAGATCCTCTCTTGGCTAGCTTGCAAGTTCTTTTGATATTCTTCGATCTCTCTCATCAGCAGGTTATATGATCCGTTTTCAGAAAGCGTTACATCCTCCAGCTTCGTCTTCATCTCAAAGAATGCTCTTTCTCTATATAGCGCATCGCTGCGATTCTTGCCTAGAGGCAGATACTCTACCATATGTGCGTCAATGCGTCTCTGCCCAAGTTCTCTTGCAGCGACCACTCGATGATGCCCATCAAGTATGTAGTAGTCATCCCTCACCTTATACAGCTCGATTATCGGGAGACCTCTTCCCTCTACAATGGCCTTCTTTATACGCTCCATTCTTGAATCAGATATGGAGAGAAGACTCTTTTTCCGTTTGAAACCTAGAGGAAAGTCCATGCATCTCCCAACGCTGCCAACGATCCTACCTACATCCACAGTTCTCACACCCAAGTCTATGGGACTCGATAGGGCCTCCTGACGAAACTCCTGATAGAAACACTTGACTGGAGCCTTCTTCTTTCTGAAAAGGATCAGAGGCATCAGATCTCCAAGATGTACGATCCAGAACAGTTCACTACTTTCGTCTCTCCAAGCAGAGTGACTCTCTTCATCTTGTATAAGTAGTTGGGATGCACATGTGCATGGAGAAAGTATTTGGGGTGAAACTGGGCTATCAGCCTTCTGAAGGATTTGAATCCTTTGTGAGCTTCATCCGGAAGATCGTTGATACCGTAAGGTGGAGCATGCGCCACAACGATATCTACTCCTCCCTTCAATCTTATCTTCATTCCAAGCTTGAACACCTTCCAACTCATCTCCCGCTCCCCATACTCGACTCCACGTCCACCATACCACATAGACCCCTCCAAGCCAACTATCTTAATCCCTTTGTAGACCACAACCTTCCCGTCAATATTGCTACTCGGCATAAACCCGTCAAACCTAGATCTGTCATGATTACCACGCACGTAGTAAAGAGGCGCAGAGAGCGCTGTAGTCAAGAAATCAAGATAGCCCGTCTCTACGTCACCACAAGAGACGATAAGGTCGATGTCCGGATACCTCGACTTGTCAAAGTGATCATATAGCGAAGGTTCAACAGAATCGCCTACAGCCAAAATCTTCAACTTGCCTCATACACCTTTTCGATTCTAACATCAACATCGTCTCAGTTATCGATTGCGGATAGATTGCATTGGTCTCCAGGCCTTGCATTTTTCAAAAAAGACCAGTCTGATTGCGTATACGATTCCTCCTCCAATGAATGACAATGTGCATAACGTGTAGATATCGAAGCTGATGAACATACTTTGGCTAAGGAAGGGATTGAAGTCAAAGGGGTAGAACGGCCTTATGTCCGAGTATAAGGGTGAATCTAGGAATATGTGGAGATAGACGCCGAAGAGAGATGCTGAAAGGACTCTTTTGAACGATAGCTTCTGTTCAAGCTTGAGAAAAGACATCAAAAGCGAAAGATTGCTTCTCACGTTGCTCATTGCCGCTGCGAGGATAAATGCGATGAGAGCTCCTCCCAAGAAGGAGTGAAGGAAACCGTGGAGCGGATAATTTAGGTTCAAGGTTAGAACTAGAAACGGTTCAACGTCAACGATGACACTGGCTACTAGGAACGTAGGAAGATCGATGTAACTGAAGAGAAGCAGGCCAAGCAACAACCCAGGACACAAATGAAATGGCGTAAAGGGCATTAGCATCTCACCACTCAATATCCATTTCAAGGAGTATGCCGCGCTCTTCAAATCCAAAGCCCCTGTAGAACTCTATCGCTTCCCTGTTAGCCAATTCAGTGCTTACCTCAATTTCAGAGCATCCCAATTGTCTACATTTCTCAACAGCCGCCGACAACAACTTCATCGATCAAACCCGAGGGACGTTTGTGCAAAACTGTCCTTCTA
>CAZHMI010000020.1:0-9261 GCA_964533795.1 uncultured Candidatus Bathyarchaeia archaeon | reverse complement strand
GACAACAACTTCATCGATCAAACCCGAGGGACGTTTGTGCAAAACTGTCCTTCTAGTTGTGAAATGTATGAATCCGACGACCTTCCCTATTTCTGCGACAAGCAAATGAGAGTTGGAATTTTTGAGAGGCATCAACCCCTTTGGTGTTGTCCATACTTTCAACGAGTTCCAACACTAGCGATTTGATTGCTGAGAAGTCTGATCGCCTCGCTTTTCGGATAGTTATGCCCTTCATGTCTCTCGCTCCATGAATTTGTATGTGTCATAACCTTGATGCTAGGCAGACAAAAATACTGTGACCTAGCGGTTCAGATTTAGGCGGCCGCACCAAAATCGATCAATTTCTTCCGTAGATCTTCAGACAAGGAATCACGCTCACACAGACAAACATATAACACGCTTAAGAAGCGTAGGTGAAAGATTTTTCCGTCGGTGGTCCTAGCTTCTATGCTTATTGGCAGGGAAGACCGTAAGACTATTTTGTAGTCGGCGATCCTTCTGCTTTCCACCCGGTAACTCCGCCAGACATATTGTAAACCTCTCTGAAACCCCGCAATCCCGTACTCTCGGCTTAGTCTGGGCGTTGGGCTATTCACAGGATATGAGTTTCGCTTTTTCAAGGTTCATCTGTAGGTTCTTGACCGCTTCATGCACTTCGCTTTCTGATTTCGCGCCTGTGCAGACGAACTTTCCGCTTGCGAATAGCAGCATCACGGTTCTAGGACTATCCATTCTATAGATCAGTCCGGGGAACTGTTCCGGCTCGTACATCGTCCTCTTGAGGGCGTATGTCGTTTTCTCCAAGTCTATCCGTCCAGATAGGTCGCCTGACGCGACGATATTCTGGACTTGGATGTCAGGTTTGCCGACTATCACTATGCCGTTACTCTTCAATTCTTCAGCAACCTTCATCACAGCTCTCTTAGCCAGCCTCTCAGATCTGGCTCCAGTGCAGACCATCTTCCCCGAGCTGAATATCAGAGTCGCCGTCTTAGGCTTCTTTAGACGATAAACCAAACCCGGAAACTGCTCAGGTTTATACTCAACTCCGGGAAAACCCTGACTATAGAATCCAAGTCCAACCTCTGCTTCAAGGATGCTGAAGCAACAACATTCTGAATAGATACTGTAGCGGTCTTCTCAGGCAAGGGTCTTCCATTAAGCGAGAAGGTCGATCAAGTACTTAGGAATGCGCATTGACCGTCATCTGCCATTCGACTCGATTCTCATCTCGACTCCCACGTGGTAATGCTCTCCGGTGGCCAACTGGACCCAGTGCTTCTCCTTCTTGAATCTGAGCTTCGTTTCCAAGAATATAGCCATCTGCAGCGCGTTATCGAATGTCATGAAGAGGGGTACGTATAGTAGTAGGCCAATTTTGCCGACTTTGATCAATCCGAAGGCGAGAGCCGCAAACGTGAGTAGGAAAGGCATCGCAAAAACGATGCTGTTGATCGTCAAAATCCCAAGTACATTTTGGTATGCGCATACTAGAATGAAGTAGATGAGAGATAGAAATGCTATTGCTTGCATCGATATTGGAAGGGCTCCTAACATCTTGTCGAGTCTTCTCTTGCCCTTAACCACTTTACGAAGGGGGGATTGGTACCACCTTCTCCTTTGACGTATGTACGAACCGATATCTTCAACCTCCTCCTGCCAAACGTTAGCGTCAGCGCATGCTATCCTCCAACCCTTTTCATACAGCCTGAACGTCATTTCATAGTCTTCTATGAGGCTTCTCCCGTGAGTCCGACCGACACTCTCCCAAGCTGCCTTTCTCAATGCATAGTTGGCTCCGCATATTGGTTGAAAACCGCTGATTCTGAACCTTCCAGTCTTGCCGAGAACCGAGATGTTGTACCACCATTCATCTTCTATCGCACGTAGCTTCGTGAACAGGTTCCTGTAGTAGTTGCCGCAGTGTGTAACACCTGCAACAGCGCCTACCTTAGAATCTTTGAAAGGCTGAACGATCTTTTTCACCCATTCTTTTTCGCAAACACCATCAGGGTCGCTCAAAGCCACTATCTCACCTCTAGCAACCTCAGCGATTGCTCGATCAAGAACAGGGGCTTTCCTATCATACGCTTTCGGCGATCTATGGTATTTTATCAATCCCTGCCTCTCATACCTAAGGCAAATCTCCGCAGTTTCATCGGTCGAGTCGTTATCATAAATTATCACTTCAAACTTCTCCTTCGGATAATCTTGCTGCAGAAAATCGTTGATCTTCCTTTCAATCACATTCCCAGCCTCCCAAGCATAGGCCATCAAGCTTACCGTAGGGAAAAAATCGTATCTGAACTCAGGTTTCTTTACGTTCCATACAGTTACCAAATAGAAGATTGATCCAGACAGTAAGATGAGACCGACAACAGAAACGAGGATTGTAACAATATCGGAAGCTGTCATCATAATCTGATTAAGCACCTATCTGCTTCATAACTGTGACAAGTCCTATCTGACAGATAGTGATGCATGCCCTATTTTAGTTCTCAAGTCTAGGTCTCTCTAGGCGCTTGAGCTGCTTCTACTTGAAGGAGCGTGTAGTAGTATGACAAGTGCAGAAAACTTCACCGTCATGTCTGTCAGGTTTTATTTAGCAACCCTAGCATCTCGCTTACGGTTACGATTCTTATCCCTCTAAATTCCTTTAGAGTTAGCAGGTGCTCGTCTCCTGAAACGACGTAATCAGCCCTAGAGTCATGTGCCGTTCTGAGTATGATGTCGTCGTCTAGGTCTTGCTTGACAAGCTTAAACCTCACCTTGATACTCGTAAACCTAGCTGTGGCATTAAATGCCTCTAGAAAGTCCTTTACGTCTCTTTCTTTCACATACTTCCGGAACTTAGCCCTTCCAGCGACTTTAATGAATTCCGACAGAATTTCTCTGGACGCGATAAGGTTGAATTCCTTTCTCACAGCCTTGAGCCATAGTTCCTTCGGTTTACCACTTGTAATCAAGGCTTAAACAAGAACGCTAATATCGAAGACAACATTGTGCATGAATACACTCCTTCATCGCCTTCGCTTCTCCCTTCTGTATTTACGTATTTCCTCGTTAATCTCCTCCTCACTCAGTTCGCCGTATTTCGCGATCCTTCTATCAATTCTCCTGTAGAGGGCTTGCAACCTCTTCTCGATATCGGGCATCTCAAGCTTCTTCATGATGACCGCGCCTCGGTAACCGTAAACAATTAGTTTGCTCTTCGGCTTAATCCCCAGCCTTTCCCTTATCATCTGAGGTATAACCACCTGACCTTTACTACTAACCACCGTGACATCAGGCTTCTCGTATTTTGCCATAGCTTTCACGATACATATTCTTACTTTCTTACTTTAAATATCTAACGGTCGAGAAGCTCGAAGATTCTTGTAGCTATTGAGCTCTAAACGATCTTAGACGGTGGAGTCCCCAAGACCCAAAACGATGATTTATGTTGCCAATAATTTTGTCAGCTTCAGAAGGCTCAGGTCCAAAGACTTCTCTGTTTCGCACGATTCCTTAAGCTCTATGCTCGTTATCCTACCATTTTGAAGCCCAACTACTCGGCTTCCTCGCCCTTCAGATAAAAGTTCCACCGCTTCATTTGCGAATAAGCTTGCTAAAAGCCTGCTTCTAGCAGTGGGGCTTCCGCCCCTTTGAGCGTAACCTACAACGCTAAGCCTAACTTCTGCTCCTGTGTTCTTTTCGGTCTCTCTCGCAAGTTCGCGGGTGTCTCCGATTCCTTCAGCCGCCACAATTACGCCTGACTTTTTTCCCTTAGCGCTGTTTTCTCTTACAGTTCTAAAGATCTCTTCCTTTTCATATTTCACTTCTGGAATTAGGATTATCTCAGCCCCTGCGGTGACGCCTACGGTTAAGGCGATGAAGCCCCTTCTTCGACCCATAACCTCAACTATGAAGATTCTCTCATGAGAAATCGCCGTGTCCCGAATCTTATCAATCTCGGCGACTGCCGTGTTTACAGCTGTGTCAAAGCCTATCGTTTCCTCAGTTCCGAAAACATCGTTATCGATCGTTGCTGGAACGCCCACTATCAGTGCGTCAGTTTCTCTGCTCAATTCTAAAGCTCCTCTGAAAGAGCCGTCACCGCCGATGACAATAAGACCATCAACATTATTCCGGGTGAGAGTTTCAGCTGCTTTCTTAATTCCCTCTCTCCTCTGAAATTCCGGGCATCTCGATGTTAGAAGAAAAGTGCCGCCTAACTGTATTATTCCGCTAACAGAGCGGGGCGTTAAGCGTCTAAACGCATTCGTTAACAAGCCTTCCCAGCCTCGCTCAAAGCCTAAGACTTGAAAACCCTTTGAATGGGCAATGCGGACAACGCCTCGAATAGCAGCATTCATCCCAGGCGCATCTCCGCCACTCGTAACGACACCCACAATTTTCAACATCCGCTCACCTATATCGCCAAAATGGCTTCGACACTAGATATTAGACTAATCGAAAATAAACCTGACAAATGTGAAGGGAGCGAATCCCTCGTTCTTCGATACCTCGCTACAGAAGACGTTTGCAAGCTGCCTCTCCTTCACTCCCACTCTTTCGGAGCTTTCTTGAAGGCTGTTCCAAGTCCTTTGGTCGTGATGCTACAGGCTTCCCTCACGCACTCGACTTCGACCTCACGATCCTGAGATTTCCCTGTATCTATCTTCAGTGATTTTTCAAGTTGCTTGAAGCAGCTGCTCTCAAAGGAAACGATATCATCCTTTTCTATACTTCTCGGACTGGGCAGACCTCGCAATCTCAGAGGCTTGGATCTCCATATGCCGCTTCAGTTTCGCCAACGAGCTTTGGAAACATGCCTCGATCTTCTCGTTCGTCAATCCAAGCCAATTCAGATAGCAAAGGCCAACCACAATCATATCGGTGACCTCTTCAGGTATATCAACGGCTTCTCTGCCCTCATGCCAATACGCTTTAGCGATATCACCCACCTGCTCAGCTATCAACGTAATAAACCCCGCCGAAGTCGTAATCTTCTGCCTCTGAACCTCAAAAGCCACTTCCCTACAAAGGTTAACAGCCGATTCCAGACTCAAACCCTTCCCTCCCTTCCTGTGCTTACTAAGCATCTCACATTTTCATATACTATCCGAAAATCTATCACTATTCCTGTAACACGAGCAGATTCTGCTGAATACGCTCTTTTGGCCGGTACGTTTGTGTATTTCTTACCGCGCTTTATAAAGGGGATTATTCTTGAGAGGTGTTGACGGCGCCGCCGTCGAATGTTTCGACCTAAGTCAGGCTCTTTCTATCCAAAGTTTTCCGCCGAGCCGAGTATAATTGCTGTATGCACTCAATATTCAGGAATCCAGCAAATACTTGATCCAGTCTTCTTGTTCTTATCTTACCTTCAGGAGCGGCACTCCGGTCTCCTTGAATTCTTCATCTCTACCTGTGATCAACTTCGCTTTCATGACCTTTGCTGTTGCCAAAGCAAATGAGTCAGCCAAGGACAACGCATGTTCAGCTTTGATCAAGCTTGCCTCTCTCCAAAGCCTATCATCAGTCACCGGCACGATCTTCAAATCATAGGCTCTCAAATTCTTTTCTTTTTCATCAGCGAGTTTGGGGTCGCGTCGGAATAGAATGTAGTAGAACTCAGCCAAGTTTATGACACTCAGATATCCAGTCAACTCCCCTGCTTGAATTCTCTCAAGATACTTCTCCAGCGTCTCAGCTCCTGGTTCATCGAGATAAAAGATTAGCAATCCCTCCGTGTCTAACACTACGCTCAAACGTCATCCGTCCTATCCTTTGATATGCTTCAAAAGCTGCCTCTGTCTACGTAACTCTTCCTTTCGAATTTCGATAAGAATCTCCTTTGAAGTCTTGCCCTCGAAGACAGTTCTTAACGATCCGCGATCTGCGGATGGTTTAGGCAAAGCTTTCACCAGTATTCCTTCCTCAACGTCAACAACGAGCGCCTTCCCGCTAATGCTATGCCTTTCCCTCATCTCCTTCGGGATCGTCGCCTGCCCCTTTTTTGTCACACTAACTATCTGCTCTGTCATACCTGAAACCTCTAGTAATACCGAGGTCTCTGGTATTACTTAAACCCACCGCACGCGATTGAAACGCTTTTCAATGAATTTGTCATTCCACACGGCTTTCCCTTCATCCAAGCTTAGTTCGTCTCCTAGGCGACATGATACTCCTATTCGTTCTGGGAAGAACCTTGGAACGTGTCACCAGCTCAAAGAAATCCCTAACGCTTATCCTTACTGCGACACGCGCTGATGCTGCATCGTTGTGTCTGTGAGCCTTGCGCTTGCGACCGTTAGTGAGCAATCCTCAAGAGAAAGAGGAGTTTTAGGCAATTCCTCCCTGAATGTGTGACAAGCAATTCTTTATGTGTGCCCTATTTGGCGACTCGGGAGATTTGAACCATAATTTTGTGATCGATCATGAAGAACACCGGTTTCGTGATGTGTCGCCGCGAATCAATAGTGTCATGCCATCATTCCAGAGATCATCGAGAGAAGAAGAATGTAGATTACAACCAAGATTAATGAGCTTCCGAGGTTTCGTTTCCAACTTCTACTCCAAGCTACTCCAAAAGGAAAACCCAAGATAAACCCGATAATATGTGAAACATAAGCCACATTGCTTGAAACCCCATAATATACGGCAACAATATTGTACAGGAAATACAGTAGCGCCACGACTCCTACTGGAGCGAGAAAGATCACTGAGAATCTTAGTGGTCTAATCAACATAGCAGCTGACGCCACGGAGAAGATAGCAGCAGACGCACCGACCATAATTGTATCAGGCTTGTAGAATGGCACGCTCAGGATGAAGGACAGGATTCCTCCAACAAGGAAGACCGCTAGAAATCGCGAAGCGCCTACCTCACCTTCAAGGGTCCTACCCAATACGAAGAGAAACAGCATATTGCCCACAAGATGAATCAACCCGGCATGGAGGAAAAGTGCTGTTACAAGAGTCCATAATCTTAAGCGACAGAGATCCGATGGAGTAAAAGCCAACCAGTCAAAGAGGCTGGGAAAAAATAGCGCAATAAAAGTTGCGAAGAAAGAGAGTAGGATTACCCAGCTTGAAGCTTTCATGGAAAGCACTCGATAGATCACTGGGAGTGTCTGCAAATAAAAGGCTGATTGGGTTTCCAGCTCCAAGTCAATTAAGTAGTGACAAATCCATCCGAAGGCGGAAATTCATTCCTAACGCCTCAGCCTCGAGCGGAAATCCTGCCTTAAATCAGCAGGTTTTGCAGGACATAACCCGAACCGTTGATTCTATGGAGCTAGTCGGAAGTAGCAGGGATACACTTTTTCACAGGCACTAAATCGCAAAAGTAGAAACGATTTCCTCGTAGAACGGTTTCACCTATCTTGTACGGTATCCTTTCACGGAATATCGGCCCGTCATATACGAATGAATGAAATTCCCCATTCTCACCGCAAGGATCAACGCTATCAGGAAGTTCGGATAAGAACTGCTCATCATAGATTCTACCTGCAAATCCTTTATCGAGAACATTTGAGTCAACGCAAGTGACGACGGCTTTAAAACCTAATTTCAGAAAGGCGTGTGCGAGTTCGATTGTGTCCCTCTTCCATATGGGAAAGATACCTTTCATCCTTATCTTCGATAGGTTCTCCTCTCGATATTTTCTTACATCTTCCAAGCGTACATCTCCGAAGACTACCGAGGAGACTCCGGTCGCTAGATATTTCGTAAGGATCTCACGCATCTTAGATTCATATTCTTCATCAGAAGCGTTAGGTGAAATGAGTAATTTCTCAAGAGGATAACCGATGGATTCAGCTTGCTGCTCAAGAAGAACACGTCGAACACCGTGCATGCTAACTCTATCGTAGTCTTCCGTCACCGTTGTCAGCAGAGCATTCACTTCATACCTCCCTGCCTTCTGAATTTCATAAAGCGCTAGCGCGCTCTCCTTACCTCCACTCCAAGAAAACAAGACTACTTCTTTCATGGCTATCCCGTCACCTATCGGTGGAACAATCGAACATTTCGATGAAAACCAAGCGACATCTCTATTCATCTAATCCGAGAAATCTCATGTTCCTGCCAATTCTAAGGCGAAATCGCGATTGCTGAAGTTGCGATAGACAAGTGAGGGATCAATGCTCATTTTCTCAGTCTTCTCTGGACGGCCTCGCCCTCGAGCTCTCTAAGGGCATCGGAGGAGATCCAGCGAGCTGCCTTGGAATCGATTCCATCGATTTCCCTAGCAGCCTTTATGGCAGCCTTGTTCAGGTTCTGATTCCTTTTCCCGATGTTCCTAAGCGCCCAGCTAACAGCTTTCTTTACGAAATTCCGTTCGTCCGTGGCTCCGCGCTTTATCACGGGAAACAACTTGATGAATTCTCCGTCTTTCGCCTCCTTGTTATGCCATGCTAGGCAAGCTATCAGCGAGAAAGCAGTCCTTTTAACGAATTCATCTTCCCGTCCAGACCAATCAAGAATCTTCTTCCAAGCGAGTGGAGTTTTTCGAAAAGGTTCATGCAAACTTGATCACAGACATCCCAAGAGTTGATATCCTTCACCCATTCCTCCATCTGATCCTCACTCAATTTTTCAGGCTCGTCGATCATAGCTGCTACGATCCTCGCTTCAATAATCCCCGTCTTCCACAACTCGACCGCAAGCTTATGGTCCTTCCCTAATTCTTTCGCTATCTCTCGCATGTCAGGGACCGATAACCCCAATCTCCGCTCAGCCACCATCCTATATCGAGCCATCCCTTCCAGCTGATCAGGTCTAGCTCTGACCTTCAGTCTCTTCAGGACAGCCGCCGCAGAAGCCATTCATAATCTCCCTTGCCTATTCTAGTGGATTCTTGAATATAACAGCTGGATACAAGATGCGGAGAAATTGATTTCCACCTTGACTTACGATACACTAGAACTCACAAATGTCAGTATTAATATTGTAGCTGTTTCTTCAGGTAGTCTGCGTACTCTTTGAATTTCTCGTAGGTGAATTCGACGTGGACTAGATGGTCGACTCCTGGGATATATCCGCCTAACTCTTTCAGT
This sequence comes from uncultured Candidatus Bathyarchaeia archaeon, assembly GCA_964533795.1. Taxonomy (GTDB): domain Archaea; phylum Thermoproteota; class Bathyarchaeia; order 40CM-2-53-6; family CAYOZM01; genus CAYOZM01. The sequence continues at coordinate 217 of CAZHMI010000020.1, read as the reverse complement.
ATTGGAACTTTGGAGTCGACTTCTCTCCGCATCGCTTCCCCTCCTTTAGCCAGTTCTCTCTTATCGAGGTTCCCTGCTAGAAAGAGTTTATTTCCATACTTCTTCCTGACGGTTATAGCGTCCATACCTGAGTTGACTTCAAGCGGCCAAGTCCCCGTGATTCCAGCTTCGATTACTAGGTCTAGGATCGGGTTGATGTTTCCGTCGCTGTCCATCA
>CAZHMI010000019.1:0-22590 GCA_964533795.1 uncultured Candidatus Bathyarchaeia archaeon | reverse complement strand
GGCTTGGGAAAACTGCTACGTCGCAAGCGGCGTAATGAGCGATTCGCTCCTCTTCAGGAATAAACTCGAAGCGGAGTTTTACCGTGTCTTCAAGTTTGAGATCATGAACGAGTCTGGTTAGGTAGTCTTGCATATCTCCTACTCCTACTATGACGAGCTTAGCCTTCGGAATCTTTCGCAGGACGTGAGGCATCGCCGCAATAAGTTTGTCCACCCCTTTGACCCATACCAGTCTACCTAGGAAAAGCACCATTCGATCGCTTTCTTCAAGTCCGTATCGCGCTCGAATTTCCGCCACTTTTTCACTGCTGACTTGTTCTCGACTGTATTTTTGAGGGTCTACACCATTGTGAACTACTCTAATCTTTTCGGTTGGGAAGCCCAACCCTATCAATTCATCTTTCATAGCGTTAGAAACCGTGACAATCATGTCCGCTGTCCGAGCCGCACGGGCTTCAATGTTGCTTACAACCTCGGACCCGTTGCCCATAGTTCGGCCTTTCTCGGTCGAGTGAACATGGAAAACAAATGGCAAGTCTAATTCACGTTTGATTGCTATGCCTCCCATAGCGGAGAGCCAGTCGTGGGCGATGACAATATCATAGAAGAAGCCTTCAATTCGAACCAGATCGTTCACCAATTTCGAGGCGGATAAGTAGTTGTAGATGAGGATCTTGGAGAACAATTGAATCCCCCTGCCCCATTTCTTGATGTCTTCAGCGATCACGTCAGGCAGAGAATCGGAAACGTCAATGTGGATTGGACGGTGAACCTCGACTCCACGCCAAAGCTCCCTAGTCGGAAGACTGCCCGTGTCATCGTTCATGGTAAGGACTGTTACATCATGATCTGAGAGGACGAATCTCCGCGTAATCTCCGCTGCATATGTGCCCAATCCCCCGACGATTTTCGGAGGATACTCATACACGAGCACAGCCATCTTCAAAGCGGACCCGCCTCAGAAGCCATATGCGTTATCTCTCCTCCATTATAAGATTATGGTGGAAGTAGGATACAAGCAAAAACCTGAAAAGACTGGGATCCCACCTTATCTTTAACGCTACCTCAAGGGATGTTTGACGATGAGTTTGATTGAAGCTAGAAAAAGGATTCTCGAGAAACTGTGGGAGGAAAGCCAGCCTATGAGAGTAAGGGACGTTGCTGAAAGAACAGGACAGAAAGTCTCAGCAGCAACAATGTATTTGCTTCGACTCAAGAAAACGGGCCATGTATTCACCCCTCAACGGGGTTACTACGCCATCACCGACTTAGGCAAAGAAGCTATAGGCCTACCTAAAATAGACCATACGAAGGCCACGAAAATATTGACCAACGTGCCAGTGGACAAAGCCTTTCATTTCTACAGTGGCATAAACCAGTATATGAACGTCTATGCGAACAGCCTCTCGGGCTTCTGCGATAAGATTCAGAGAATCGATCTTAAGTCCATGGAATTCCACGTTCCAAGAGGAGATTTTGAAAACTGGTTTCAAAGTTTAGGAGACGAAGAACTCGCCAAGCGGATGGGTATAATCAGAAATATGAACCTAAGCGGAGAAGAGCTTAGAAAGAAAGTGTACGAAGCAGCTAAGCTTCGTCTAGAAGAGCTGAAGCGTATCTGTAGCGTGTGAGTCGAAATCCTAAGAACAAAGGGTTCGAAAAAGACGAGTTAAACCCAGTACTTTCCACAAGTCTCATTTTCCGAAAATCTTACTCAGATTCCTAGTGAAAGACGGTTTATTCTCTAGTCTTGTCATTCCGACAATCGAACTGCTTTCCCGAGAATCTCCAGCGCTTTTTGAGCATGTTCTCTCGTTATGTTCAGTGGCGGATGGAAAACGATAACAGCGATATCAGTCCCTCCGCAAGTCTCAACTATTAACCCGTTCTTCACGCATTCGCGAGCAATTTTCTCCATCTTCGGGAAGCTCGGTTTCTTGCTCTCCTTGTCCTCTACGACCTCCAGCCCATGCAACAAACCTTTGCCGCGAGCATTTCCCAACGCCTTGCTCTTTTCAGTCAAGTCCAGCAATCCTTTTAGAAAGAATTCACCAACTTTCATAGCGTTCTCTGGCAGGTTCTCTCTTAGAATTATCTTCGCGCTAACCATGGCTGCCGCGCACATTAATGGATTTGCGCAGTGTGTATGCCAATGAAGAGTCTCCTTGGGATTCTTCGGGTTATATACGTCTAGTTTCTCTGAAGCAAGAACAGCGGAGCCGGGTATATATCCTGAAGTAATGCCCTTGCCTAAAACCAGCATGTCCGGAACGATATCGTAGCGCTGGTAGCAGAACATCTTGCCAGTCCTACCGAAACCTGTGACCACTTCATCTAAAATGAGGAGAACATTCTGCCTGTCGCAGACTTTCCTCAGCTCCGGCAGATATCGATCTGGAGGAACGATGACGCCGCCTCCCGCCGGAATCGGCTCCAAAATCACTCCTGCAACATGTTCAGAACCTTCCCTCTCAACATTCTTCTCAAGCACTCTCAAGCAGGTTAGATCGCATTCAGGATAGTCTAGATCGAAGTCGCACCTGTAACAGAACGGAGGCGAGACATGTACGAACCCTGTCAGCAATGGACCATAATCATTCCTTGTTTCCCATATTCCATGAGCGCTCAAAGCGCCCAGCGTCGCACCGTGATAACCTCTCCAAAGCGAAACAAACTTGTATCTCCCTGTACATTTACGAGCGAACTTAAGTGCAGCCTCAACAGCGTCCGAGCCAGTAGCCCCGAACCACGACCTCGAAAGCTTACCTTCTGTCAGTTCAGCCATAACCTCAGACAACATAACTCTCGACTTCGTGATGTAGGCTGGACTTATGTTAGTTTGATTCGCTTTCAACTGTTTGATAATCGCGTCGATCATCTCACTATTTCCATGACCTATGTTCCAAGCCGAGAATTGAGCTGAGAAATCGAGGTACCTTCGCCCATGGATGTCCCAGACGAAAACTCCTTCTCCTCTATCAAGAACCACTGGAGGCTCAACGAAATAGTCTGGCCGATAAGCCTGTATGTTCCTCCTTGCTTCAACATCCAATATCAGATCAAGATCATACTTCTTCTCAGCAATCTTCCCGACCTTCTCTGCCGTCGACATCGATCTCACCTAACACCACTTCACGACTATGTCCATTGAGATATTATGAAAGCAGGAGGGTTGTTGAGGGTCCATGCTATGGATAAGCCAAAACTGTGGACTGAGAAACGAATGTGTGTCTTCTCGATCGAACTTGAAACGATAGCTCAAGGCAATCGATTATCAGATGTTGAACTAGGAATTAGGATGACCGATAGAAAGGCTTGGACCCGACAGAATGGATCAGTCTATTACAAAGAGGGCATCACTTCTGTCGCGAATGCACGCATACTATTCAGTAGATCATCCAGTCTTGGCTCTGGAAAGACTATGTCGGGGATATAGGTGACACCCGCATCCTTTAGCTTCTCTATCTTACGAATAATTTGATCAGCCGTCCCGATAACGCCGCTATGGGAGAATTGTTGGTTTGTCTTGATGCAGTTGAAGAGCGATGAACTGCAACTCGCATGAGATTGACTCTACACCATTGTGACAAGATCGGTGAAACACATGCGAAGTGTAAGACTACGAGCACTACTAAGAGCACGCTTGGAACGCCGCACGCTCTTGGTATGGCTCTATAGTGGTTTGCACAGGATTTCCTTGACTTTCAGTTCGAAGAGGCTGTGGACGTTTGAAGGCCTTACGACTATGGCTGTGTCGCATCCTCTGCTGCTTCCGGCGATCGCGATCGCGTCTTCATTGGTCCTTATGAGGCCTGCATCTGCAGCCATCAACGATATCTCGCATGCCACTTTCATCCCTTCTCCGAACATCCTGAGGACATTCGCCATGATCTCGTCGACTTGCATTGTATTGAACTTCTTTCTTACAGCGCGACCTGCGCCTCCGAAAGCATGTGTGGTTGTAAGTATCTTTCCTCCGTACTTCATGATCTCCCTCCGATTCTCTTCAGTGAGTTCTTGCGTATCTGGACTCTTGTGGCCTGTTACATGGGTGACGACGACTAGGTTGTATCCTTTGAAGAGCTTCGCTGCTTTAGCGCCTGTTTCACCTCGCGTCGATGCGACAACTATGCTCTTAATCTTCGCTTCCTCAGCTCTCTCCTTAGCTATCTTCAAAACGTCATCCGTATTCTTCTCCCCAACCTCAGAGAAGTATACTATCTTTGATGCTACAAACCGCAATCGATACGCCTCCAACAGTTGAAGCAAATAACTATGTTTCAACCTAATTTTAAGCTTAGGATTCCTTGAACTTTGTTTCACTTGGAATTGCGAGAGCCGCTAAGAGAGAGATGAGGGAGAAGAATCCCATAAGGTTGAAGACCGCTCCCAAACCGTTTCTATCCGCAACGAAGCCCCCTAGACTTGAAGAGACTGAACCTAGTCCGAAAGCTGCGAAGAACATTACCCCAAAGACTATGCCACGCACCTCTTCAGGCGTTATGTATCCAGTTATGGAGTTGGAAGCTGGTTGAGCTGTATACACGGAAATACCATACAACACTATGAAAGCAACGGCGCTGGCAGTAGGATCCCTTAAGACTTGAAGCAACAGCATACTTGCTAGCACACCGACCGAGGAGGCGATTACAGTCCGCCTGCTCCCATACCTCTTCGCCCCTTTCCCTCCTAACCATTGTCCAAATACGCCCGCCGCGAGAATTGAGGTAGCCGCTAACCCAGCGAGTTCCAAAGGAAAACACCTTTCATTCACTAGGAACGTAGGGAAGAAGAGTTCAGTGCCTCTGAAATAGAGGCCTACGGTCATATTGTAGATAAGTAGACTTCTTAAGCCTGGATTCTTGAAGACCACTAGAAAGCTACGCTTTTCGCGTTTTCCTTCCCCTCGCTTAAATGGGACTCTCAGAAAGAAAAAGGAAGATAGAATGCACAGTACCCCGATAGCGACGAAAGGGGTTCGCCACCCGAACAGGATACCCAGCGCCACCGACGCTATAGGCGCGAAGACTTGACCAGTACTTCCTCCCATTCCATGGATACCCATCGCCTCAGACATTCCGGATTGGAAGGTTTTCGAGATCAAACTGTTCGCTGTCGGATGATACAGACTCGCCCAGGCTGACATCAAGATAAGCCCAACCGCGAAGCCTATCAAGCTGGGTGAGACGATGAAGATGAAAGTGGAGAGTCCGGCGAAAGCTAAACTTACGGCGACTATCCTTGTTTCTCCAATAATGTCCGATAGAGTACCTCCGAGAAGAGCACCTGCACCATATAGAAAGTATCCTGCTGTCGCGATCAATCCCATCGCTTGTAGGGATGCGCCTGTCTCTTTAACGATCAACGGCAGCAACGGTGGAAGAGCAAGTAGAAGAGAATGGTTCAGAGAATGAGCAGCCCCGAGAAGAATAAGAGTCTCTCTCGACTCCCCCAGCTTCAAGCACCTTCCTGTTCCTCGAGATCGTCTTAATGGTGGGGCTGGCCGGATTTGAACCGGCGATCACGTGGGTTCTCGAACAGCTTGTTTCCCAAGCCACGTAGCTTATCTCAGCTTAGTAATTATCCGCGTAGACCAGGTTTGCCGCATACTCTTGCTAGGTCTTGGAGCGCCTAGCTCGGTATGCTCTAGCCCACAGCCCCACTAGGCAGAGTGGATAAGCTTGAAGGAAATTTAAGTTTTCTCTGGCCTACCTCTTAAAGAGAAGTTGAGCTTTCAGTGGACTCTCTTTTCTATCACCCTCTCGACTGAGAATTCTTGAGAGGGTTCTCTAGCCTTCGGCTCAAGCTCCATTTCGGACTAACGATGCTCGATGCTGAACGTTGGATTCCTAGTATCTCAATGCTTCGGTTAGTCGCGGTCTTCTAAGACCCTTCGTAAAGGCGAGGACCGCGAAGACAGATGCAACGAGCAACAGTTGTATCGCAATGTCCGGAAATTCGGGGATCGGGGTCCCTTGATAAGGTCCTTCCTGCGTCGCCAGATAGCTCGGGTGCGCCGCATCGCCCCATTGGATCTTCGTCAGCCCCAACCCTTCGCCTGTAGTCACCTTCAGCCACAACCGCTTGCCCTGGTCTACATATACCTCCGCGGAGAAAGATTTCTCGACACTCGTTTCAGTCGGCTTGGCGTAGATGGTCTCTGTGTATATCGTCTGCTTCCCTTTGATTCGATCATACCATCCCACGTAGAATGTGATAATCGTATCTTTCGTTGCGTCGTAATAGAGCTTCAAAGTGAACTGTGTGTAGGTGAATGGAGAGTTCAAGGGTCTAGTTATGAACTCTGCTGTCTGCATAGCGACTGGACCTGAACCGGAAGGCATAACTGTATCCATTATGTAGCGGTCGCCTTCCATATCCTTCTGGAAGTAGTGCGGTGTAACCTGCGCTTTAGCGGGCGCGCTCAGTCCCACTAAACATACGATCAGTGCTACTATTCCAAGAGCCATTTTAGTTCTCAACTTTCAACTCAGCTCCATTTTGTATAGGTGGGGGTTCTATTGATAAGTTCACCGCTTCAGTCTATGTTCAATGCTTGAAATGTCTTATCCCTGTGAAGACCATAGCCATGTCATACTCATCAGCCGCCCTTATGACTTCATCATCTCTTATAGAGCCTCCAGGCTGTATGACTGATCTAACGCCTGCGTCCGCAGCTAAGTCGATTGAATCTCTGAAAGGTAGAAAAGCGTCGGACGACATCGAAACCCCTTTAACATCGAGGCCCGCCTCCTTAGCTTTTTGCAAAGCTATCTTACAGGAGTCAACTCGACTCATCTGGCCTGCTCCTACACCTATCAATTGGGTAGAGTTTGAGAGGACTATCGCGTTCGACTTCACATGCTTCACGAACTTCCAGCCGAATAATAGCGCACGTTTCTCTTCCTCAGAAGGCTTCCTCCTCGTTGGCACAGAAAGCTTATCCTCGGCCAGCAGGATCCCATCTGAATCTTGATACAGCATTCCGCCGAGAATGCTTCTGAAAGACTTGCCGACGGCTGGGCTTTGACCTTCAGCTTTCGTAAGGGCTGTGATGTCAAGTATTCTGCGGTTCTCCTTCTTTGAAAGAATTTCTATGGCTTTCGCGCTGTACCCAGGAGCTAAGATCACTTCGATGAATTGCTGAGACATGGCTTCAGCTGTCTCTCTATCAACTTCTCGGCTGAACGCGTAGATTCCTCCAAACGCGGAGATAGGGTCTGTTGCAAGAGCCTTCCTATAAGACTCGACGAGGGTCTCGCCGATCGCTCCTCCACAAGGATTAGTATGCTTAACGATAACCGTCGCACAATCGTCTCTTAGTTCGCTGATCAATGCATACGCAGCATCAGCATCCAAGATATTCGTATAACTGAGACTCTTCTTACCCGCGAGCTGCCTCGCTTCAGCTATACATATGCGTGATACCGAATCCTTGTAGACCGCGGCCCTTTGATGAGGATTCTCACCATAACGCAAGTCCTGAACCTTAACGAAGCCCAAGCTGATTTCTTGAGGGAAGCCCGAGAGCTGTTTAACATCCGGCACCGCTCCAAATCTATTGAAGAAGCCGGCAATAGCAAAATCATAGCGAGCCGTTTTTTCGAAAGCTTTCTTCATCAACTTGAACCTAGTCTGATCTGACAATACGCCTCTTGCCGCTCTCAACTCATCGATTATAGAGGAGTAGTCAGAAGGGTCGACTACAACGGCAACATCATTGTAGTTCTTCGCTGCGGATCGAATCAAGGTCGAACCCCCGATATCGATCATCTCAATGATCTCATCTAACTCTACGCCACGTCTCGTTACCATTTCCTGAAATGGGTATAGATTAACCGCCACCAAGTCTATTGGTTTGATGCCATATCTTGAAACTGAATCTTCATCTTCCCTCCGACTCCTTCTGAAGAGGATGCCTCCATGAATCTTAGGATGAAGAGTTTTGACTCTGCCCTGTAAGATTTCAGGAAAGCCTGTGTAGTCCGCAACCTCTTCAACCTCGACACCTTCTTGAGAGAGCAGTCTCGCGGTACCACCTGTAGAAAGCAGTTCGACCCCAAGCGAGTGAAGTTCTTTAGCAAATTCAACTATCCCCGTCTTGTCAAAGACGCTTAGAAGCGCAACCCGTATCGGTTCCTTAGACATCGCTTAAAGACGCCCCCAGACCCTCAACCTAGTTCTAAGCTTGTTGCTGTTTTAGTTTTTCCGTATTAATCTTGCATATCGAAGATGCTGTTTTTACACTTTCATGTCAACTGCCAACCCTGAATTTTGGCTCTTTTTGTCAACAATAACTTTTAAGAGAAATCTTCGATACCAGAACCCATGACAAGGAGTAAGCTCTCGGAAGGAAAAACGAAGATAGTTTTCGCTACAGACAGCCCTAATGAAGTTACATTATTCTTTAAAGATGATATAACCGCTGGAGACGGGAAGAAGCACGATATCTTGGCTGGAAAGGGGAGAATCAATGCGGCGGTCTCAGCCAAACTCTTCCAAGTTCTCGAAAGTAATGGCGTAAGAACGCATTTCGTAAAGCAACTCTCAGCTACAGAGCTCTTGACGAAGAATTTGAAGATGATCCCTCTCGAGGTTGTTTGCAGAATTCTCGCTGCGGGGCATATGGTCGGGCTTGGAAAGTATTTCCAATATCGCCAGAGGCTGAGTCTCCCTGTGGTCGAGTTCTACCTTAAAGATGATGCCCTCCACGACCCTTTTCTCAACAGTTATCATGTTCGAGCGTTGGGTCTAGCAAAGGGTGAAGAGATCGCTCGAATGGAGGCTTCGACGCTTAGAGCCGCAGAAGCTTTGGAGAAGTTCTTTGATGAGCGGAAAATGCTCCTAGCCGACTTCAAACTGGAGTTCGGTCGAGATGCTGCTGGGGAACTCCTCGTAGGGGATGAATTGAGCGTCGATTCGATGCGCCTCTGGGACAAGGAGACCTACGAGATACTCGATAAGGACAGGTTCAGAAAGGACCTACCGCAAGTCTTCGAGCTCGCTTACCTAGAGCCTTACAAGCGAATATGCGGTGGAGAGAATGTATCTAGTTGAGATTGTGATAGAGAACAAGCCTCGGGCTAGGGATCCTGAAGGAGAGACCATAAAGAAAGATCTCATGTACAAAAGCGGCTACGATTCTGTTAAGGAAGTTAGAACAGGCAAGCTGCTTAGAGTGAAGATAGAGGCTGAGGACGAGGAAGATGCAAGGCAGAAAGTCTTCAAGATGTGCAACGACCTCAGAATATTCAATCCAGTAGCTCACACTTGCAAGATAGAGATTAGGGGCAGAGCATGAAAGCCGCGGTAATCCAGTTTCCAGGAAGCAACTGCGACTATGATGCTGTCCACGTTCTCAAAGACGTAATCAAAGTTGAGACCGAGCTAGTCTGGCATAAAGAATTCGACGATTCTGACTACGATGCTGTCATCCTCCCAGGCGGATTCGCCTACGGCGACCATCTTAGAGCAGGCGTAATCGCTGCGTACTCCCCAGCAATGAGGAAGGTCAAGGAAATGGCTCGGGAAGGGAAGCCGGTTCTAGGGATCTGCAACGGATTCCAGATTCTGGTTGAATCCGGTCTTCTGCCTGGCGCGCTTCTACGCAACTCATGTCTGAAGTTCGTCTGTAAATGGGTGACGATGAGAGTTGAGTCAACGAGCTCAGCGTTCACGAACAAGTTTAAGGAAGGAAGCACGGTTAGGATGCCGATAGCTCATAACGAGGGCCGGTACTTCGCTGAAGACGACATATTGAATGAGTTGCGAGAGAACGATCAGATACTTTTGAGATATGTTAGCGAGAACCCGAACGGCGCCTTGGACGATATAGCTGGGATCTGCAACCGAGAAAGGAATGTTGTCGGACTGATGCCGCATCCGGAGAGAGCTAGTGAGAAGATTCTCGGCGGAGACGATGGGAGAACGATGTTCCAATCGATGTTAGAGTGGGTCAAATGACAGAAGCGATAATGGAACTGAGCTTAACTAGGGAAGAGATGGAGTACGCAAGGAAATTCCTCAAGCGGGAACCCAATCCACTGGAATGGGCGATGATAGATGCGGAGTGGAGTGAACACTGCAGCTACAAGTCGTCGAAGCCCGTTTTGAAGCTCCTCCCTACGAAAGGAAAGCGTGTTCTTCTAGGACCTGGATACGACTCAGGCGTTTTAGATATCGGAGATGGCTATGTCGCGACTGTTCACATAGAAAGCCACAATCACCCAAGCGCTATAGATCCCTACGGAGGCGCTGCAACAGGCATAGGCGGCGTAATCAGAGACATTCTCTGTATGGGGACAAGACCGATCGCTCTACTAGATTCGTTGAGATTTGGCTCTATTGAAGAGAGTGAACATTCAAGGTGGCTCTTCAAGTACGTGGTCCGAGGCATCGCGGATTATGGCAACTGCACAGGGATACCCACTGTTGCAGGCGAGGTTGAGTTCGACGAGAGCTTTGAGAAGAACTGCCTCGTCGACGTTGTATGCCTCGGTATCGGCAGGAAGGAAGGTCTAGTCCTAGCCGAGGCGAGCAACCCCGGTGATGTCGTTATTCTCCTCGGCGGTTCAACTGGGAGAGATGGGATACACGGCGTCACTTTCGCTTCAAAGGTGCTTACAGAGAGAAGCGAAGAAGATAGATCGGCTGTTCAAATTCCTGATCCGTTCACGAAGAAGCTGATAATCGAAGCTACGCTCGAGGCTGTTTCGACCGGCTATGTACGTGGCTTGAAAGATCTAGGTGGAGGAGGATTGACCTGCGGAATCTCAGAGATGGCAGACAAAGGCGGGAGAGGGATCGAGATAGACCTTTCGAGAATCTATCTTCGTGAAGAGGACATGGTCCCAACTGAAGTGATGATCTCTGAATCTCAAGAGAGAATGGTTTTCATTGTCGAGAATGGAAGGGAACGAGAGATCTGCAAGATCTTTGATAAGTACGAGGTGCCATACGCGATAATCGGCAAGGTCATACGAGACCGCAATGTTGTCGTTGCGCAGAACGGAGAGAAGATTGCGGATCTGCCTACACGGTTCTTAGCTAATGCGCCCATAATTCCGAGGAGAGCGATCAAAACCCGAGTGAAGAAGACTAAACCTAAGTTTGAATTACCGAAAGACCTCTCAGCAACTCTCTTGAAATTGCTGTCTTCTCCAAACATCGCAAGCAAAGAATGGGTCTTCAGACAGTACGACCATGAAGTCGGCGTTAGAACAGTCGTTAAGCCCGGTCAAGGCGACGCAGCTGTTCTCAGGTTGCCGAACGGAAAGTTTGCGGCGATTAAGGCGGATGGCAACTCGAAGTACTGTGATCTCGACCCGTATCGTGGAGGCGCATCATGCGTTGCAGAAGCTTGTAGGAATGTGGTTGCTGCAGGCGCGGAACCGGTCGCTATGCTTGACCACCTCCAATTCGGTGATCCAAACAATGGCGAGGTCTTCTGGGCTTTCTCTCAAACAGTGAAAGGGATCGCTGACGCATGCCGATCGTTTTCACTTCCGTGCATCGGAGGAAAAGTGAGCTTCTACAATGAGGACAAGGAGACCGGTAAAGCGATAAAGCCTTCGCCAGTGATCGTTGTCCTCGGGTTGATAGATAATGCGAATCATATCGCTACGGCCGGCTTGAAGAATGAAGGTGACGAGATAGTTATCGCAGGTTCCACCGGCCTCGATTTAGGCGGATCGGAGTACTATCGAGTTCTAGGTGTCCTCGATGGGTCGCCTCCGTCGATCGATCTTAAACTAGAAAGGAAAACGATGAAAACAATCTTGGAATGCATTAAGAGGGGTTACGTCTCGTCGTGCCATGATTGCTCCTCAGGCGGTCTGGCTGTTGCACTCGCAGAGATGTGTATCATCGGCAACCTAGGTGCGGCGATAAACCTAGAAAAGGTTCCAGCAGGAAGAATGCGTATTGACGAGCTGCTATTCTCAGAGTCAAATTCCAGATTCATTATATCGACCGATAAACCGGAAAAGGTATCGAAGCTCTTTAGGAAACGCGGAATCCCTTCAGCCAAGATCGGCGAAGTGAGAGCCGGACCTCTGGAATTCTCCTCGAAGAGAACGAGCTTCGCATGCTCAATTCAAGACATGAAGAAAGCATATGGCGAAGCGATACAGAGGTTGGTTGAAGCATGAATAGTTTAAAAGAGTGTTGCGGAGTCGTTGGAGCTCTAAACAAGAGTGGAGACGTCATAAACAACGTTTGGCTGGCGCTTCTAGCTCTCCAACATAGAGGACAAGAATCAAGTGGGATCTTCACATTCGATGGCGACACCTTCCATCAGAAGAAAGAACTGGGCTTGATAAGTCCACTAGAGAACTTCTCAAGGCTAGCAGGAAAGATCGGCATAGGGCACGTAAGATACTCAACGGTCGGCAGACCGGCGGACACGGATACTTCAAAGGACTTGGTAGCGATCGATAACTTCGCCCAACCCTTCTTCGTGGACTTTCCAAGGAAAGGGATGGCTCTCTGCCATAACGGCAATTTGGTTAACGCAGTTGGTCTAAGCAAGATGCTCCTCTCGAACGGGATATTCCTTTCAGCCAGATGCGATAGTGAAGTCATCCTGAAAACGCTGGTTCATGAGTTAATGCAAACGAGAGACATTGAGACCAGTGTAAGAAATTGCATGGCGAAACTTGAAGGAGCATACTCCGTTACCGCCGTCACAGGTGAAGGCGAGGTGATAGCCTTTAGAGATCCGAATGGATTCAGACCGTTATGCTACGGAGAAAATGAAAATCTGAGCATGGTTGGATCAGAGAGCGTCGCCCTCAACGTTAACGGTATCGACAAGGTCAAAGACGTTGAACCTGGCGAGATGATGCTAATAACTGAAGACGGGATTTGGACGAAGCAGGTCGTCCCTTGCGAAAGGAAAGCTTACTGCATGTTCGAATACGTTTACTTCAGCCGTCCAGATTCAGTGCTAAACGGGAAAGACGTATACGCCGCCCGTATAAACCTTGGAAAGAACCTTGCGGAAACCTACGAGACCGACGCTGACGTCATAGTCCCTGTTCCTGACACAGCGCGGCCCGCTGCGGAAGGAATCTCTAGGGAAACCGGAATCTACGTTGCAGAAGGCTTAATCAAGAATAGGTACATTGGAAGAACCTTCATAATGCCAGAGCAACGAACGAGAGACGACTCAGTCAACGTGAAGTTGAATCCTGTCAGATCAGTTCTAAAAGACAAGAAGGTCATTCTAGTTGACGATAGCATAGTTAGAGGAACAACCTCCAAGAAGATCGTGAACCTCTTGAAGAGAGCCGGCGCAAAAGAGGTTAACGTATGGATAACATGCCCTCCAATCATCTCACCATGCTTCTACGGAATCGACATCGCAACTCACGGCGAACTGATAGCTGCGAACCAGAAGATTCCTGAAATCGCGAAAACGATTGGTGCTGACAAACTATGTTATCAAACTCTGCCAGGACTTGTTACCGCGATCGGATTTGAACCGAACGAACTCTGCTTAGCTTGCCTTACAGGCAGCTACCCGACCCAACTAGCCCAGAAGATCGCGGATGAAATGAAGGAGAAGAGGCTGAAGGAAAGAGTACGCTACTGGGAGATGAACTCATGACCAAAGTCCTACTAGTAGGATCAGGCGGGAGGGAGCATGCGATCGCTGAGAACATCGCCAAAAACGGCAACGCTGAACTATACTCTGCTATGAGTGGAAGGAATCCTGGAATAATATCCTGCTCAAAGAAATATGTTGTCGGCAAGATTACAGACCCTAACTTTGTCTCCAGCTTCGCGGTAGAAAACAAGGTAGACATTGCTGTAATAGGGCCTGAAGCGCCCCTGGTCACCGGCTTGGTAGATGCATTGGAAGAGAAAGGAATCGGATGCGCTGGACCTAGAAAAGCGCTAGCCATGATCGAGGGGGACAAGGCGTTTTGCCGAGAGTTGATGAAGAAGTACGGATTGGATGGGCTTCCGAAATGCGAGAACTTCACAGACCCAAACAAGGCTGCGGAGTACATAGATTCTGTGGACGCAGTCGTAGTCAAGCCCGCTGGACTCACAGGAGGAAAGGGCGTCCAAGTCGTCGGGGAACACCTGAAAGACAAGGAAGAAGCCAAACGCTATGTGAAAGAGGTCTTCGCTCAGAAGATCGGCGATCTCCAGAAAGTCGTTATAGAAGAGAAGCTTGACGGAGAAGAATATACGATTCAAGCTTTTGTTGACGGAATGAATCTTATCCCAATGCCTTGTGTTCAAGACCATAAACGGGCTTTCGACGGAGATCTAGGACCGAACACCGGCGGCATGGGAAGCTACAGCGATGCGGACCATCTCCTACCCTTCCTTGATGAAGAGAACTACGAGAAGAGCGTCAAGATAATGATCGATACCGTCGACGCTCTTAGAAAAGAAGTGGGCTCGCCTTACAAAGGCATCCTCTACGGCCAATTCCTCTTGGGCGTCGGATGGGATAAAGAAGACTTCGGTCCTAAACTGGTGGAATTCAACTGTCGTTTCGGCGACCCTGAGAACATGAATGTGCTGCCCCTGCTGTCAGAGAATTGCGACCCAATTGAGATCTATCAAGGCATCATAAACGGAAAACTGAACAAGGTAAGAACGACATTCGAAAAGAAGGCAACAGTCTGCAAGTATGTAGTTCCAGCCTCCTATCCCGGCGGAGGCAAGCAAAATGAACCCTTCACTGTTGATGAAGAACGGATAGAAGAACTTGGTGCATTGCTTTTCTACGCAAACGTTGACATGGTCGACCAGCAGCTTGTCACCACAAGCTCTAGAACCGCCGCTGTCCTCGGCGTAGCTGACTCTATTCAAGAAGCTGAGAGGATCGCTGAAAATGCGACCGCCCATTTCAAGGGGAAACTACGTCACAGGAAAGACATCGGAACCCGAGAACTGGTCCAGAGAAGAATCGACCATGTGAGATCGATAAAGCCATGATGAAGACTATCGGAGTCTTAGCTTCAGGAAGAGGTTCAGATTTCCAGTCGATAATCGACCACATCTCACTCGGCGTATTGAAGAACGCTCGAATCGGCGTTTTGATAAGCAATAATTCTAACGCCTACGCGTTGAAGAGAGCTGAACAAGCTGGCATCGAGCCGGTCTACATTGAAGGAATCCAAGGGAAGAAGTTCCCCAGCTGTGAAGTTAGGGAGAAGGAAAGGGAGATCTTCGACAGGAAAGTTCTCAGTGTACTAAAAGAGCATAGTGTAGATCTTGTGGTACTTGCGGGTTTCATGCAAGTGCTTACCCCTTTCTTCGTCGATGAGTATCAATGGAGGATCATGAATATTCATCCAGCTAAGAATATGGAGAAGTATTCAGGACGAGGAATGTATGGCGAACGTGTTCATGAAGCGGTTTTGAAAGCAGGTGAGAAAGAGTCTGGCTGCACGGTTCACTATGTGGACAAAGGCGTTGACACTGGCCCAATAATTCTTCAACATGCGGTTCCTGTAAAGCCGAGTGATACTGCTCACACCTTGGCGGACAGGATTCTAGTTTATGAGCATAGAATGTACTCGAAGGCTATCCAGCTGCATATCGATGAGCGATTGAAGGTAGTTGGAAGAAAAGTTGAGAAGGACTATAGCGGAAACTGGGAAGAAGAATGGAATGAGAGACAGAGGGCGTACATCGATTATCAGAAAGCGGAATGGGCGAAGATCGGGAAACCTTTGGAGGACCTGCTCTGATGAATGCGAGGATAATGGATGGTAAGAAGATCGCTGAAGAAGTAAAAGCTAATATCAAACGTGAAGTCGACTCGCTCCGAGCTAAAGGAATATCGCCTTGCTTAGCGACGATCTTGATAGGCGATGATCCTGCATCACAAACGTATGTAAGAATAAAACACAAGAGTTGCGAGGAAGTTGGAATTGTATCGAAGAACCTGCAGCTTAATGCCGGTGTTGGACAGGAAGAAGTCATCAAGCTTATTGAAACCTTGAATAGAGACCCTGCGGTTCACGGCGTATTGATCCAGTTGCCGATCCCTAGAAATATTGACGGTTACGATCTCGTCGAGAGAATTGATCCGAACAAAGACGTGGATGGATTGCATCCTTACAATACAGGCAAACTGTCTTACAAGAAATGCGATCTCATGCCTTGCACGCCTAAGGGGATAATGGTTATGCTCTCTTACTACAAGATAGCGCTTCAAGGGAAGCATGCGGTAATTATAAATCGAAGTAACCTCGTCGGAAAGCCTCTTTACAGTCTTATGTCGAATGTAGACCCACTCCAAATGTTGTTCATGAACACGGATATGCTACTTCTCAACTCTGATGCGACAGTGACTGTTTGCCACTCGAAGACGCAAAACCTAGAGGAGTTCACACGAGACGCGGATATACTCATAAGCGCGGTTGGAAGGCGGCCTGAGTTCGCGATCACCGAGGACATGGTGAAAGATGGCGCGGTTGTGATAGATGTAGGCGTCAACAAGATTGAGGGTAAGCTATGTGGAGACGTTGATTTCGAGAAAGTCTCTCGGAAGGCTTCTTATATAACGCCTGTCCCAGGAGGGGTTGGCCCGATGACTGTAGCTATGCTTCTACATAATACCTTGATCGCCTCAGCGAAGCAGGTCAACTGTGATATGGGGTATGACCTTAATGAACTATGGAAGTTAGGGGAGGGATGATCTCTTTTGAAAGGAAAAGTCTCCATTGTGGCGGGTTCGAAAAGTGACTTGGAGATCGCTCGTAAAGCTGAAATCACGTTGAAAGAGCTGGGCACAGCTTTCGAAACGAAGATCTTGTCTTGCCACAGGAACTACAAAGAGCTAGAAGAGTACATTACTTCATCCGAAGCAGATGTCTACATAGCTATCGCAGGATTATCAGCTCATCTCCCGGGCTACATTGCCGCTAGGACCAAAAAGCCTGTTATAGGGGTCCCTGTGAATAAGGCGCTTTCAGGTCTGGACGCTCTTCTCTCGATAGTTCAAATGCCGAAAGGAGTCCCAGTCGCATGCGTCGGCGTGGATAATGCTGAGAACGCAGCTTACCTAGCTCAAAGGATCCTCCAGTTGAAGGGCAAGTAGCTACGGGTGAATTGAAACGCGTTTAACCTACGCGAAGACCGGAATCGACGTAAAGAAGATACGTAAGGTTCAATCCGAAATCGACGAGATTCTCTCAGCGACCTTTCTTTCACGAAAGGGAAAGTTCGGTCAAGTCTTGAACATACGACAGCATTACGCAGGCTTGATCGATATCGGTGGCGGTAACGCTCTCGCACTTCACGCGGATGGTGTTGGAACGAAAGTCTTAGTTGCAGAGATCCTGAAGGAGTATCGAACAATCGGGATAGACTGTGTAGCGATGAATGTTAACGACCTCATCTGTGTTGGCGCTGAACCAATCGCGCTCGTCGACTATTTAGCTTTAGAAAAGATGGATCAAAAACTCGTCAACGACGTCATGGTTGGCTTGGAGAGAGGAGCTAGAGATGCCGGTATAGTGATCGTCGCGGGAGAGACAGCGGTTATGCCTGACGTTATTCAGAAGTTTGATCTTTCAGGTATGAGCATCGGCGTAGTGAAGAAAAGCAAGATCATAACAGGCGAGAAGGTCAAAGTTGGAGATGCGATAATCGGACTGCCCAGTAGCGGCATACATAGCAACGGATTGACACTGGCGAGGAAGATACTGTTTAGGAAAGGGTTCGATAGAGATGTCGCGAAGGAACTGCTGACGCCGACGAGGATCTATGTCAAGCAGATAATGAAGCTACTGAAGTCTAGGATTCAGATTCGCGGCCTAGCCCATATCACTGGCGGCGCCTTCTCAAAGCTGAAGAGAATCGGAGAGCGAGCAAATGTTGGATTCTATCTTGAGGGGCTATTTCAACCTCATGCGATCTTCAAGGAGATTCAAGAGCAGGGACATGTTTCAGATAGAGAGATGTATCGCACCTTCAACATGGGAACGGGTTTCCTAGTATTCTGCGCGAAAAATGAGGTTAAGGATGCGTTAGGAGCTTTACCTAACTCGATGAAAGTCGGAGATGTCGTGAAAGAAAGAAAGGTCATCGTTGAAGTCGATTCGAAGAAGATTGAAGTCGAAGCGTGGTAAGCTGATTGCTTTTCAAGATATTGGATGATATCGATTGAAAAGTTTTAAGCAAATTCCAAGTAGAAATGTGGGTTGGTCTTTATGTTGTCGCTACGAGAGATTTGTAACAGAATTCTCAACGCTCATGAAGGAGTTCGCTGGGTTAAGATAGTCGATCAAGAAGGGAAGATTGTTTTTGAAGAGAAGAAGAGCTATGTTGAGCCTTATCTATCGGAGGACGCTATGAAGAACCTTCGGGAATTTTGGATAGCGGTGATTCAAGGTATAGTTGGAAAACTTGCGCAATATTGGGGTCCGCCTCAACACTTGCATATTCAATTCAGCAAGATTCTGCTCTTTGCCTTCCCATATGTCAGTGGAGCGGTAATTGTCACCGCAGAGCCGAATGTTCCGCTCGCAACGATTAGCAGAATTCAAGAGATCCTAAAAGAATCGTACGCCACGTAATAGACTCAATGCGAATAGTTATTACACGCAAAATGCGAGAGTTGCGTACTTAATTCAAAAGCCCTGAATCTTCCAATTATTCTTCGAGTGGTCTCTGGAGATGGCTTCAAGAACAGCATTCGTTTATAGTGATGCTTTGCTTGACTATGATTTCGGAGAGACTCATCCGCTTAGGCCTGAGAGACTCAATTTGACCTTCGAGCTAATCAAGGCGCAGGAGACACTTGACCTTAACAATGTTTCAGTAGTTAGGCCCAAGGCTGCAGATTCAAGCGATCTCTTGCTTTTCCATACGGAGCAGTATATCGAGACTGTTAAACGGTTCAGTGAAATCGGCTATGGCTTTCTAGATTCCGGTGATACACCGGCTTACAAAGGATGCTATGAGTCATCTCTGCTGCTTGTCGGCGCTTCATTGGAAGCGGTTGATCTTGTCATGCGGAATGAGGTTGAACATGCCTTCAATCCGGTTGGAGGGCTCCATCACGCGCATCCTGATAGAGCTTCAGGGTTCTGCATATTCAATGATCCAGCATTATGTATCGCCCATCTCAAGAAGAAATACGGTTTACGGAGTATCATGTACCTCGATATAGACGCGCACCACGGAGACGGTGTCATGTACGGGTTCTACTCAGACCCGTCTGTGCTTGATATAGATTTCCATGAGGATGGAAGATACCTCTTCCCGGGGACAGGATTTACAAGTGAGACTGGTGAAGGCGATGGGAAAGGATACAAAGTGAATATTCCTGTTCCTCCCTTCACGTATGATGGACCATACCTAGATGCTTTTGGAGAGATCGCTCCGAGGTTGACGCGAGCCTACAAGCCAGAGATGATATTGATGCAGTGTGGAGCTGACTCACATTCTAATGATTTGCTAGCGCACTTAGATTTGACCACGCATGCTTATGAAGAGATTGTTTCGACGATACATCGACTAGCCCATGAGGTTTGCGATGGAAGACTTGTCCTCTTTGGAGGAGGAGGCTACAACTTAGGTAATGCTGTGAGATGCTGGACGATAGCATTCAATATACTCGCGGAAACAAGCCCAAGAGAAGAGATTCCTGAAGAATGGCTGAAGCTCTACCGTAATCTGGAAGGAGGAGAACCTCCTTACTTCCTGCACGATAGACTAGATTTGAGAAAGAGAGATGAAGAAACTTCAAAGCATATAGCTAGGATCGTCGATGATCTAAAGAAGAGAATCCCGATGCTTAATGTGACTGAATAAGGATAAGATCGCGAACATCGCTTGGTCCAGTCTCAAAATGATTTCTTTGGAAATCATTGATCGTATCGCTTCATCACTACCGGCGAATGTTATATAGTTCAAAGGCAATCTATCTCGAAGTGGGGTAATAGTTGAGAGGCAAAGTCTTCTTAGGGATGCTTGTTATTGCCGTAGGGATCGTCGCGTTAGCTTATGCAGCGTACAAACTTAACCAATTCCTCTTTTTGGAGAGAACGCTGGAAAGGGAGCACATACCATTGTATGCGCAAGCGGTTGGGCTTCCCTTCATTCTTGGCATACTGGCACTGATAGATGGAAGCATCATAGTAGGCATGAAAAGGATAGTTTCTCTTATTCTCCATCTCGCAGCCAATGTGGCTTGGATCTATGCGACGTTCAAAGCATACACTTCAGTCCAAATGGTTGAGACTGAGATAAGCGCATATCAGCTACCGTTCCTACTCTACATGATAGCGGTCTTCCTATTCATATTCGGAGCAGTTATCAATGCAATCCCAAAGAAGCCCTAGTGAAAATAAGCATCTTTTCCTATCGCTGGCAAATATGTAAGATTCCTTGTGTATGGATCAAGAAGCTGCGCGAGGCTATATTGCTGGGCCGGGAGATATGCAATTAAAAAATTAAGTGAATCCTCAACATAACTCCGGAGAAGGACCTTACATCAGAACCTCCCCGCCGGAAACCAAAACGAGGAATCAATTTTGATTAAACGCGCGCCTAGTGAGATTGATGATTTACATCCTCAGGAGAGGAGAGGTCGATGCAGATTGATTAGAGAGCTTGAGATAGCTAAGATGCGTGGGACCGAGGTAAAGCAGCCGAAACACATTTTTGGACGGCGGCTTCAGAGTCTGCGCACCCTTCTTGCTTAAGCTGCCTAAGGAGAGGAAGAGGTTTGAGACGATCCTACACATCGATACCTACTATTCGACAGGCAGCGAGCGAGAGTAGACCAAAAATATCAGCATGCCTCAGCCTAAGATACTCGGTCTACTAGACTTCATAGATCTGTGGAATATCTATGTCGAGCAGAGCACAGTTCAAGGCGCGCTTCTCAACTCGAATGCCCAATTGAGATTACCTCAGCCTAACCATATGGCCTGGAAAGAGTGATCCGACCGCCGAAGTATTGACAATTCAAGTACGCCATCGATCTGGTCAAGGCTGGGAGACGGTTGGCAGACTGGCTACGTACAGAACAGTGGACGGAAGATACTCGCAGCTACCTGAAAGAGCAGACTCAAGAAGCACGGTGAAGACTGAGCCAATCGATCTTGAGCCGTCTAACGAGAGCTCTGAGGAATAACATCTGGAAGTCGACGGCGTCTCAGTTGGGACGGCGAAGAGCCGGCGTGAGCTTCTATCTGAATGTGAAGGAGACGCAAAGGAAGCGTTATCGCGGTTACGGATAATGTTGGAGGACAATGTTTGAGTGGCTGTCCTTTCTGCCGCGCTAAACGATCGCACCGAATCCGTATTGTCTTCAAGAAGGCGAAAGCATGAGCTTGACAGGGACCTCCACTACTGGCATGACCTTGATCTCATTGGAATGGAGATGCCCCTACTATGCGGGTGGTGCCTCATTATAGATCTCTCCCCATTGCTTGAGGCGGAACACGCAGTCACATGGAGCAAGATTCGAGGTTTCACCCTAGAGCTGCTTGAACGGCTGGCAAGCTCTACCGCTACTACTACTTCCTTAGCCCTCGAGATCGGTGAAAGTACGTCATACGTATACAGCTACTTGAGGAATATGCAGAAATACGGCTTGGTTGACGTTCGAAACTACCTATGGCATATCACAGATACGGGATCTCTCCTCCTCTTTCTCTCACTGAGGTAGAAAGAAAGAATATGATAAGACACCTTTAATCTACGGTCAAATCAGACTTGAGCCAGCCCTCGGAGCTTGGAAACTCGGACTCAAGAAAGCCTTTATCGAGAAGCTCCGATACCTACAATCGAGGTCAATCGGAATTCCTACTTCACTAGGATGGATGTCTTACTGGAGGAAAAGTTGCTCCAAGCTCTCGAAACAATGTCCAAGCTGGAAATCGCTCTAGTAAAGCCTCCAGTCCAGCTCGCCCTGGAAGGATGGCCCACCGATTCCATAAAGAAACTAGGAACCCTCACCGTACCCGAACTTCTCGAAATGCTTCAGGCGGGAACAATCTACGATGAAATAGTTGGAGAAGAAACCGCCGAGAGAATTGCTACACAGGTCGAAGAAACCCTCAACATGATTAAACAACTCCCAAAGGCATCAACGGAGTCAATCCAGAACAGATTGTCTGAAATTCTAAAAGTCACTATGGAGGAACGGCGAGAGAAAGATGAGCAAGGGGATGTCGAATAAGTCACCAGCGAGCCTAATCAATTCGGCGAAGCTGGCTCTATTCATAGCATTCAACGCCATGATTGTTCAGGAGGCCCTTGCGAGCCTTGGGCGCAGAGGCGTTAATCCACTTTCGATGAGACCAAAGGGAATCACCACCAGGGACTGGTTAGTCCAAGAGTGGACTCGTATTCTTGACTTCATAAATTATGAACCCGTATTTCGACTAGCAACTAATCTTCTCCGAGGACTTCCCTCACATCCAGTGATTGATAGAATATTACAGAACCTAGCTCTATTAGCTTCGAGAATAGTGGCGTCCAAAGCCCTGCTCAAACACGACATTGCTGGCAGAATCTACCATACACTTGTGCTGCGACGAATGGCCAAGGGCTTAGCAACCTTCTATACAAGCATACCGGCCGCGTATCTACTTGCAAAAC
>CAZHMI010000018.1:0-24066 GCA_964533795.1 uncultured Candidatus Bathyarchaeia archaeon | reverse complement strand
ACAGCCAACTTCAAGAAACGTTCACTCAAAGCTTCCCAGCCCCATACTGAAGAATTGTAAGCTCTACCCTGCTTATCATCCTTGATCAAAAATAAAAAAGGGGATTTGCGGGGGACCTCGCCACTCTGCGTCGTTATAAGTTTTACTTGCTGAGATCTTGAATTCGATCTGAAAACATAGCTCACTTTAGCCTTGCCACTACTGCGCCGAGTATTATGACTGTCCGTCTTCAAGCAGTCTTGTTGCATTGAATTACGATAGGATATGGCGTTGAAGCTGGTGGGGCCGAGGGGAGTTTCATGGCGTCAATCGCCATTTTGAACCCCCGACTTCCGCCACTTTCTCGTGCCTACGGGTTTCTTCACGCGCTCCTGAAGTTCATCATCCCTTACGGTCTGCAAACCCGTAATAGTCTTCTGGAGCCCTAAACGGTTTATCCCTGTCGTCATACCTCTCTAGGAAGGACTGCAACCGACATGAATCCTCCTGGCTAGACTACGGCCCCAAACTGTTCGGCTCCATCCTTCATGAATTCGCTTCATTTTAATTAAGCTTTTCAACAATCAAGCACTCCATACTCCATTTCGAAGTGCCAGCCGAAGAAAACGCAAATACAAGCGAGTTTTTTATCCTCAGTTCAACAAATATTACAAACATGTCTTCCTTGGATGAAACAGACGTTCGAATACTAAGGCTAATTCAAGAGAACTCGAAGTTGTCGACGAGAGAGATAGCTAAAGATCTTGGCAGTCCGATAACAACGGTCTACGCGAAGATTAAGAGGATGGAGTCTCTCGGGGTGATAAAGGGATACAAGGCAATTCTAGATTCTAGGAAACTGGATCTTGGAACAACTGCATTCATATTGGCTTCTTTTGAGTACAGGCCCACGGGGCAAGAGAAGGTTTTGTCGCAAAGGGAGATCGCGAAAGAGATATCGAAGCTTGCCGAGGTTCAAGAGGTTCACATCATATCCGGAGACTGGGACATACTCATCAAGATCAAGGTTAAGGATGTTGATGCTATCGGCAGATTCGTGGTGGATAAACTGAGAACGGTTAGAGGAATAGAGAGAACTTTGACCTGCGTCGTTTTCGATACTACAAAAGAATCATCTGAACTATCTTTTTGAAGTGCCGACCCTTCTGTACAAAAGCGCTTTTTCTTGAGTTAGCGCTTTCTGCTCAAATCACTAGGACAGTTCGGAAAAGTGAAGAAAATGTTCTTTCTGCATTTTCTTCTGTTGGGAAGGCTTATGAGTGCGCTTGAATAGGGCATTTCAGCCATCAAAGTTCTGGTCGATCTCTTTCCTGAGGTCGGGGAGAACCTTTTGCCAATGGGCTATTTCTCCGCTTGTCTCCTTCAGGTAGTTTTCTCCGAAGGGATTAAACTGCTCCTTCCAAGATGGGTCTAGGCTCTTCGGTGGGGGAACGCGGTCTCTCAGGCTTCGGTAGAAGATACGAAGTCCAAGTTCCATGTCTAGGTTGAAGTGGGGTTCTAATAGGAACTTGTGACTTCTCAGGAGCCCGGGGATATTCCTAGATGGGGAGCTTAAGAGTCCACTTTTGCTTACATACCATATGCCGAGCTTCTGTATAGCCATACCTGGAAAATTCTTTAACATCAGTTCGTAGTAGCCTTGCACCTGAAAGACATGGTCCTGCTCCGGCTGATTCCTTTCCAAGAGGAACTTGAGGGTTGCATAGGTTTTGAACTCCCAAAGGATCTTGCTCCTAGGATCGTAGGCGTCCACATGGCCCTGCAGCGTCACGTCTTCTCCCTCAACTCTATAGACTTTTGCTAGGGCTACTTCTCTCAGGGGATACTTCCACTGGATGCCTTGATGGATTACTCTGCCTAGCCATCGGTCCATCACTTCGAAGTCTAGGGTGTAATCGATGTTCCTTTGAACCATGAGAATCTAGGCATGCTCAGCTCGGTGCTGTGGAAGGTGTTTGGTTGCGGGACTCTCTGCTTAACGAGGTCCTCTCGGACTGAGAGGATTGGCCAGTCATCTGGAGCTTCGAGATCGTCTAATGTTAGGACCTGTTGGCCCGTCATTATCCTGCCGTCAGGAAAACGGACCCCGGTCCAAGGCATCGTCTATCCTCTACACTCCTAACGCAGATGCTTGGAATAAGCCCTTTCATCTCATCTTCAAATGTTGATTCTGTTACGTCATTTTGAGCGAGATAACTTCATTAGAACTGGCTGTACACTCTACTATTGATGAAGAATGGTGAAGATCGGTCTCATAGGGAAGACGAATACTGGAAAGACGACATTCTTCAACTCGGCTACTCTGCTTTCGGCTGAAGTCTCTACTTATCCTTTCACGACGAAGAGACCTAACGTCGGCACCGCCTATTCAAGAACGATTTGTGCCTGTCGTGAATTGAAGGTGAAAGACAATCCTCAAAACTCTCTTTGCATCGATGGTTGGCGTTTCATACCTATTGAACTCGTCGATTTGCCGGGATTGATTAAGGGTTCTTGGATGGGTAAGGGCTTAGGTATTCAATTTCTTAATGTTGCAGCCCAAGCTGATGCTCTTCTCCACATCGTGGACGCTTCTGGAAGTGTGGATGCTGAAGGTAAATTGACGAGGCCCGGCTTGGGTAACCCGGTTCTGGATGTGTATGATATTGAGGAGGAGCTGACTATGTGGTTTATGAAGATTATTCAGAAAAGCATCAAGAGAGTATCCAAACGTATCGAGAGAACACAGGTGTCTTTGGATAAGGCGCTCTACGAAGATTTAGCAGGATTGAAGGTCAAGCTTGAGCATGTCCAACAAGCTTTGAAAGAGACGGGCCTTGAGGAGAAGGCTGTCGACAAATGGAGTGACTCGGAGATAAAGCGGTTCGCTCGCAAGATAAGAGAACTATCGAAGCCGACTGTAATCATAGCGAATAAGATGGATTTGGCTTATGCTGAACGAAACTATCAAAGGATGGTCGAAGAATTTGAAGGGACCTTCGTTATCCCTTGCTGTAGCGAAGCTGAGCTTGCTTTGAGGAGGGCTGAGCAGAAAGGCTTCATTACGTACGTTCCCGGAGAAGAGAAGTTTCGAGTTCTGAATGAAAGCAAACTTACTAAAGAGCAGACGTGGGCTTTGAAATACGTGGAGCAGAGAGTTTTCTCAAAGTGGATAAGGACTGGTGTTCAATACGCAATCAACCTTTCTACCTTCAAGCTACTAGGGTTGAACGCTGTTTACCCCGTCGAGGATCCGACGAAACTCTCAGATAAGAAGGGGAACGTCCTTCCAGATGTTCTTCTTGTTCCAAACAATTCAACTGTCCGCGATTTTGCAAGGCAGATACACACGGAACTGGCTGACACGATGATCTACGCCATAGACGCGAGAACAGGTCTACGCTTACCGAACGATTACGTCGTGAGAGACAGAGATATCATAAGTATAGTTGCTGCAGCGAAGAAGAAGTAGGGCTTACCTCTCTAGAGATTTATCAACTATGTATGATCTTCAGCAAGTCAGCCTTAGTTATTATCCCTAGAATCTCTCCCTTCTTGGTGACCAAGACAGCTGAGCTGTACTGGAGTAGCGCTGAAACTATGTCGAGCGGAGTATCGGTATCTATTGAAGGAAAAGCTTCATCCATTATCTCTTCGACCCTCAACCTAGACAGCTCAGAAAGATCATGGCCTTTCAGTATCTGATCTAAAACTGTCCTCTCGGATATGCTTCCGACGGGTTGCGTTCCATCTAGAACAGGTAGCTGTGAGAATCCCGTCTCGTGCATCGTCTTAGTGGCTTTAGACACTAACTCGCTCTTCTGTATGCCGATAACATTTTCTTGGAGAATGTCTTTAGCCTTGGTCTCGATCTTCCTCTGGAGATTTTGTAAGGTGTCGAAGATAGCTTTCGTCTTTGAATATGAAGGGTTTATCCTTCCGGTTTCAATCTTGGCTATCATTGATTGGCTTACGCCTGAGAGTTTTGATAGTTGCTTTTGACTGAGACCGAGGCTTTTGCGCCTTTTCTCTATCTCATCGAGTGAAGGAAGCATGAGAGTAGTGTTCAGCAGGGTGCCATATATTCCTTTGAGAATTTGTGCACCGAACGCTTTGTTCTCGAGAGGTGAATCCTAAGTAGTTCATTTCCGTCGCTGTGATTAATGAGTTTGAGTCCGTCAGTCTAGCTCTGCGAGCGACTTATCCTCGTATTGGGAAGAAAGAAATGCTCTTGATTAAGGTGTCTCAAAGGCGGTCGTATATGATAGGTGCTTCGTTAACGTCTGGTCCGAATAGCTTGTAGACGACAAGGTCTCGTTTTCCTGTATTCGTAACTTTATGCGGCTCCACCGCTGCCTCATGGCTAACAAATAGCTCATCCCTTAGAATGTTTCCTCCTTCTATTCTTGTCTCTTTGACCTTTCCCCGCCCCTTCCAAACAAGAATCGCATAAGCGCCTTTCTCTTGGCATTCAAATGTCTTTCCAGCTGGAACTCTCAATTCTTTTCCACTAAATTTCGAAGTCCTGTTCGGATTGAAAATCCACTTCTCAACACCATCGCTTTCCTTCTGTAACCCATCTACTTTCTCGGGCGTGGTGTGATACTTCTTGTAGTAGTTCGGGTCAGCTGATCTTTCCCAGTCTATAAGATTCGTTACAGTCTCTTCATTCGGAAGACCCCTAAGCATCAGGTCCTTCGAAAGCAGTTTTCCGTTACAGAACGCTTGAAGCATATTGTAAACATCAGATTCTTGTTGTACCTCAAGGGTCAACACGGTTCCTGGTGCATGAGGGATGCCTGGAAAGACGTGGAAACCTTCGCCGGCGTTCAACCTGTAGGCGGGTGATAGGTCAAGAACTTTGTCGTCTTTCCATCGCTTTAGCAATGGAAGAAGTTCATCCTTAGTGATGTGAGGGTGAACCCCGATGTGCGAGTAAGGAAGCGGGCCTCTCACAGGTGAGTCTAAGAAGTAGTAAGCCTCTTCTTTCCCGTTCATGTTCCAATACTTCTTGGCGTCCTCCTCCCTAGCATGAATATGCCACGGAATCGGGACACCGATGTCAAGAATCTTAGTGAGAACACCGAACCTATTGTTGTGTTCCTTAGCATACTTTTCGCCAAGCATCCGAATTGGATTCGCCTGAAGCGACTCAGCGAAGGAAACCTCTGCTTTGCTCTTGGAGAAAGCGATGAAGCTTAGTCCTTCATTCTCCACTTTGTAGATGTTCTCAGCCCTTACGCTTGAAGCTATCCACCTCTCGCAAATCCAGCCTCTCTTACCGACGCGATACTTCTTCACACCCAGTCTTCCCAGTCCGGGATAGAACGTTCTTGCAACAAAAGCCGGTTTTAGTCTCAGGACGCCGCCAGTGGCATCCAGTTCTTCATTTAGAAGGCGCTCCAAATCTGGCAAGGAAGCTCTCCGAAAAGTTAGGATTCTAAATTGGTCCTATTTAGTTTTTGGCTATTTCTATTTCACGCGTCTACGATGTGCCTTCATCCATTTCTCTTGAAGTACGTTCTCGACCTCAGTCTTCATACTAGTTATGGCTTTCGCAAGTAGCGTTTGAAGGGTGCTGTATATTCCTTCGAGAATACTTTAGACAGTAGATTATTAATATTAGAATATAGGAATTCGAGGCTCCGTCGAGATGATCTAGAATTGCGAAGCATAATGATTCAAGAGTTGAAAAGGGTGGCACTTGAAGATCAAAGGATGGAGATTTGCGAGAGAAAAGGATTAGGCCATCCAGACTCGATATGCGACGCTATGATGAATGATATCTCAGTCGCTTTAAGCAAGGAGTACTTGAAGAAGTTCGGTAGAGTCATGCATCACAATATAGACAAAGGGCTTCTTGTAGCTGGAGAGGTCGATGTAAGGTTTGGAGGCGGAGAAGTCGGGAAACCGATGTTACTTGTTTTCGGGGACAGAGCTACCTTCACGGTTGGAGGTGAAGCTGTTCCCGTTGAACAGATCACTTTGAGGACGGCTAAAAGATGGTTGAAGAGGAATCTGAGGTTCGTTGATCCGGAGAAGCATATGCGGTACCAGGTTGAGATCAAACCTGGTGCAGAATCATTAATAGACATCTTTGAGAGGAAGGGGAAGTTCTTGGGTGCCAACGATACTTCGGCTGCAGTTGGGTTTGCGCCTCTTACAAAGACTGAGCGAATAGTTTTGAAGACTGAGAAGTTTTTGAATGGAGTGCGCTTCAAGAAAGAGTTTCCGGAGTCTGGGGAAGACATTAAGGTAATGGGCTTGAGAAAAGATCATGAGATTCACTTGACCGTGGCAATGGCTTTCGTTGATAGGTTTGTCGAAAGCGAGCGAGCCTACTTCAAGACGAAGCAAGAGATTCTCGATGAGATAGAGTCTTTTGTGAACTCAAGATTCGATATGGATAAGGTACATGTCTACTTGAATACGGCGGATAAGAAAGGCAGGGGGACCGGTGGGGTATACCTGACGGTACTGGGAACCTCAGCTGATGGCAGCGACTGCGGTCAGGTGGGCCGTGGAAACAGGGTGAATGGAATAATACCCTTGAATAGACCAACATGCTCGGAGGCTGCTGCTGGTAAGAATCCTGTAAGCCATGTCGGGAAGATATACAACCTATTGACTTATAGAATGGCGGAGAGGATCTACGAAAAAGTGTCGGGTATTAATGAGGTTTATGTCTGGCTGTTGAGCCAGATAGGTCAACCGATCAACAATCCCAAAGTCGCATCTGTTCAAGTTATCCTTAAGCCGAACACTCAACTCGTCGACATTTCCAAACAGATAAGAGAATCCGTCGAGTCTGAGCTCGATGACATAAATAGATTCTGTTTCGATCTGGCTTATGGAAAGATACCTGTATGCTAAATCTCTTTCAATGAAGTGGATCTCGCTGCCTCAATGACCAGTTTGCATGACCAGTATTCAGAGCATGCTGAAGCGCAATACTCCGGATCTAGACCTGGGCAACTAGTCGGAATCTTGTATGCGTGGAGATGGAGTCCGATTCCAGCCATAGGGTTCCCGTTTTCTGGTTTGTGATTATTGTTGAATTGCGCCCCTTGCCATTTTTCTGTGAGTGACGTAGGCTTATAGTTTGAACATGCAGGGTGGTCGCGGCTGATCTCTATTTCAGCGACCGTACAGAAACCGTACTTAGAACGGCTGAAGACTTCACATTGACTACATGTCTTGCCGTTCCAGTCTCTCCTCCTGGTGAAACCGGTGAATCCATCTGTGTCTTTACTCGTACGATGACGGCTCCGTTAGCTTCGCGAACTCATTTAGTCGGTACTATTATAGAATTTTGTTTAAACATGTGTGCGAATACCGTATGCATGATAGAAGTGAGATTGATATCGGATTTGAAAATTCGAACCGTTTCCATTAGAATACCTAGTTATAAGATAGCTATTCCCCTGTGAATGGTGTGTAGCGACTGGATGCATGAAGTGAGTTGAAGTGAAACTCCTAGAGAACCAGGGGCATTTCAGATTTCTATTCTCCATAGTAATAACGGTTCTCGTCCTTCTCTCTGTCAGCATATACCTTGTGTCACTACCTCTAGGATTGTCTCTCTTCTACTTCAGTGAAGGAGGACTCAATGCCAGTAGGCAGAAGAACAATCTGCTCTTAGTCCTTTTCATGATAGCTTTCCCTACACCGAATCAACTCAATCTGGGGCAAGTCTTCATATTCGTCTGGCTCACTTTCTTAGTATGCTTTTTCGCGGCGTGGAAGTTCAAGACGGCTTTTCATGATGCTCTGAAGTTCGGTTTTCTAGGCGACATTCGCATCTCCATCAAGAATACACTGTTTGCGCTACCGATCTGGGCTAGCATGCTATACGTTGCTGTCACAGCGGTGCATCTACTCCAAGAGTCTCAAGGCGTTCCCACAGGTAGCCTACACTACAAAGATGTCTTTGTGGCTTTTTTCGGGCTGTCCTACGCAGCGATAATGGAGGAGGTTGGATTTCGCTTCACAGCCATCGGCATCATCCTCGCATTCTATTTTCTGCTGACAAGGAGATCTATAGGGCTGAAGAAGCGCATGCAGAAGCTAAAATGGCTTATCGTTGCGATCTTATGGCCGAGCAGAGCAAAGGGGATGCTGGGCCTAGGAACAATCGAAAGCTTGGGTTTTTTCAAGGGAATCAGCTCGTTCGAATGGGTTCTCCTAATATTGACTTCTTCCGCATTCGGCTTAATGCACTATCTCTCAGGCTGGGGTCCCGGCAAGATCACGTCGGCATTCATATCAGGGTTCACTCTGGGTTTGGCATATTTGACCTATGGAGCTTGGGCTTCGATACTTCTCCACTGGTTTTTCAACTACCTTGATATGGCATATTACCTTGGATACACAGCATACCAGAGCGAATTGCTATTTACTATTGGCACATTAAGCGAAGCCGCTACCTACGTTCTAGGCATCATTTGTTGGGCTGCAATACTGGCAGATGTTTTGAATCGATTCTCAACTTCGGCGTCCAACTCTGGGGCTCGTAATAGTTGAGCCATCTCATCTCTCTTTGATAAGTTCGGGTTGTGATTTCAAAAGGTAGGAGCTTGATCCAAACATTTATTGAGTGTATGTTGAGTACAAACGAGTTAGTTTACAGTCGAGTACATGTATATGGAGTTGATGTTCTTGGAGGAGACCGAAATGGTATTCCTCGGGACTGGAGGAGGCCGCTTCATAACAATAACTCAGAAAAGGCAGACTGGAGGTTTGAGAATTCTAAGTCCTGTCGATGTACAGTTGGATCCGGGTCCCGGCGCAATAGTCTACACGAACAGGGCGAGGCTGGACCCCTCTAGGACGAGAGCTGTGGTAGTGTCTCATTGTCACCTAGATCATTACGGCGATGCAGAAGTGTTCATCGAGGCGATGACTGGAGGGATGATTAAGAAACGCGGTTCACTAGTGGCGCCTCGGAGCGTGATAAGGGGAAACCAGATTTGCGATCCTTGCATTTCAAGTTATCATCAAAGTATGCCTGAGAGGATTGTGGAAGTGAAGGCTGGAGATCAAGTGGATATTGAAAAGGTGCGGTTAATTGCTACTAAAGCTCAACATAGCGATCCCGATGCCGTGGGCTTTCGGATGAACCTGCCCTCAGGCGATGTGGGTTTCACCTCTGATACTGAATATTTTGAAGGACTCGGTAAGCAGTACGAAGGCGTTAGGCTTTTGATCTTATGTGTTCTGAGGCCGAGGGGGCTACCATGGAAAGGCCACCTATCCAGCGAGGACGCTGAGAAGATCATAAATGAAGCTGGGCCTGAGGTCTCGGTGATTACTGACTTCGGGGTCAAGATGGTTTACGCCGGGCCGAGTCGGGAAGCAAAGACTATAGAGAGTAAGACGGGTATTCGAACGATAGCCGCGACCGATAATATGCGCGTACGCATCGGAAAGGAAATCAAATTTGAAACTGGAAGCGGGCGACCCTCTCTCAGCCGATTTATACAGTAGGTCCTTGAGGTGTCAAAGGTGTCCTCTATACTTACGCAATAATGAATCTGAGCAGCCTATGGAAATGCTTTTGAAACAGAACTCATTTCTTCATACGAACTACTGCCCTTAGTCCAGAGAACTAGACTAACGATCGGTGATTGGGATGAAGAATTCGCGTCGAGAAAGCAGCGATCCATTTGCTATGCCTAAGACATACGATCACCTGGAAAATGAAGGGCACTGGCAAACCCTTTGGGAAGACTGGGGTATTTATCGCTTCAAAAGTGAGGATCAAGCCACCGTCACTTACAGTATAGATACTCCTCCACCATATCCCAGCGGCGAGTTCCACATGGGCAACGCATTGAACTGGTGCTACTTTGACTTCGTTGCCAGGTATAAGAGGATGCGTGGTTTTAATGTTCATTTTCCTCAAGGATGGGATTGCCATGGGCTGCCTACTGAAGTGAGAGCTGAGACCACATACAAGGTTAGAAAGAGAGATCTTCCGGTTGAGGAGTTTAGGGCTCTCTGCGTACGGTTGACGTTAGAGTACATTGAGAAGATGAAGAAAGCCATGAAGATGATGGGCTACTCTATCGACTGGAATTTAGAGTACAGGACAATGGATCCAGACTACTACCGTTTAACCCAGCTCTCATTCATTCTGTTATTCAAGTCTGGATACATGTATCGTGGTGAGCATCCGGTTAACTGGTGTCCTAGATGTGAGACCGCCATCGCTGAAGCAGAGGTTGAATACGTTGAGAGCGAGGGAGTACTAAACTATATTCGTTTCAAAAACGAAGACGGGCATCTCGTTATTGCGACGACACGTCCTGAACTTTTGCCTGCATGCGTAGCGGCCGCAGTCAATCCGCAAGATGAAAGATACAGAAGCCAGATCGGAAAGCGGTTTGAGGTTCCGCTTTTCAAGCGTAGAATCGAGGTTCTAGCTGATGAGGGGGTTGATCCCAAGTTCGGTACCGGAGTCGTCATGGTCTGCACTTTCGGTGACAAGACCGATGTCAGATGGCAGAAGAAGTACAAGCTACCTGTTGTAAAAGCTATCAGCGAAGACGGGCACATGACCGAAGAAGCTGGAAGATACAAAGGTTTTACGATTAAGGAATGTCAACAAGCTATAGTGAGTGATCTAAAAAAGGAAGGACTTTTAGAGAAGTCGGAGAAGATCAAGAGGAACGTTGGAACCTGTTGGAGATGCCATACTGCTGTCGAGATACTATCGCGACTTCAATGGTTCATGAAGACGAGAGATATGACTGATCAAGTGATCGATTGGACGAACAAGATTACTTGGTTTCCCGAGTTCGCGAAGCACAGGATGATCGATTGGGCAACGTCTCTGGATTGGGATTGGGTGATTTCTAGACAGAGGGTTTTCGCGACGCCAATTCCCGTCTGGTATTGCGTTCGATGCGGCGAGAAAATCGTTGCGGAAGAAGACTGGTTGCCAGTTGATCCTAGATTTGAAAAGCCGAAGGTTGAGAAATGTCCTGAATGCGGCTGCCAAGACCTGATCGGCGAATCCGATGTTATGGATACTTGGATGGATTCGTCTATAACTTGCGCCGTTCACGCCGGTTGGCCTAAGAACCTCGAATCTTTCAAAAGGCTCTTCCCAGCCGACCTTCAACCGAATGGATTGGATATAATCCGAACTTGGGATTACTACCTGATGGTAAAGCATCTAGCATTGTTCAAACAGGCTCCATACAAGGCTATGCTCATAAACGGTATGGTTCGTGGTGCGGATGGTCGGATGATGCATAAATCGTACGGGAACTATGTTGAAGCGACGGAAGCTATAGTGAAGTATGGTGCGGATGCGCTTCGCCAATGGGCTGCCGGCGGCGCGGCTACAGGCCAAGATATTCCGTTCAGGTGGAGCGATGTAGAACACGCACGACGTTTTCTAACGAAGCTTTGGAACGCGGCGCGTTTCGCGATATCGAATCTACTGGAATATGATAGAACGACTGAAGAGGTTGAGCTTCAAGTTCTTGACCGATGGCTTCTCAGCAAGCTTGAGAAAGTTACAGAGGAGGTGACTGATGCTTTCGAGAACCTACAGTTCAACGCGGCGTTAGAATCAGTCAGGGACTTTACGTGGCATGTGCTCTGCGACCAGTATTTGGAAGCTGTGAAACACAGGCTCTATTCAAGTGACATTAGTCGCAAATCCAGTCGCATCAGTGCCGAGTATGCCCTCTACCATTCGATTCTTCGAGTTCTACAACTCCTCGCACCCATATGCCCACACATAACTGAGAGCGTATATCAACGATTGAAACCTCCAAGGGAACCCTTGAAAAGCATACACTTGACCCGTTGGCCTGCTGTCAAGCACGAATTGATTGATGAAGAGGCCGAGAAGAAAGCCGACATCCTGATAGCAGTTATATCCGAGATTCGTCGTGACAAATCAAAGAGACACGTGTCCATGAAGACGCCTATCCGGCAACTCGATATCTACGCTGGACAGAATGAGCGGAAGGCAATTGAGGACAACATCGAGACCTTGAAGAGAACTTGCAATATTGGCTCAGTCAACATTCAGCCTTTTCAGGATGCGAGTCCAGGTACACCGGTCCAAGAATATGCGAACATGAGGATAAAGCTGGAACTGTAGAATATGTGTTCCTGTTGTTTACGACTCGCTTCTGTGTTAGCAAGTCTTTAATACAAGAGGCATTTTCTTAAGAAATCTTAAGTTAGGAAATTGGGGAAGGAGTGAAAGGTAATTCTACTTCTGAGAAGCGTCTTGAATGAACGCTTGTTCTAGGTAGTTGCTTTTCATCTTCGATCTCTATTGCCTAGCTACATAACAATGGAAAGGAGGAGAATGTATGTCGGAAGAAGAAGGCTACTCTGAGAGACGGCCCGGGCGAAGGTTCGGAAGAGGTCCGAGAGGATTTGGGCGATTGAGAGGACCTGTTCCAGTTAAAGAAGGTGACGAATTGGAAGTCACTATCGAAGCTGTTGGAAGGAAGGGCGACGGAATAGCTAAGATTGAGAACTTCGTTCTTTTCGTCCCTGGAACTAAGGCCGGTGACCGTGTGAAAGTACGAGTGACTAGCGTCGGAGGCAGTTTCGCGACAGCTAGCGTAGTTACATAGAGGAGCAATAGTGATG
Source organism: uncultured Candidatus Bathyarchaeia archaeon (assembly GCA_964533795.1). Lineage (GTDB taxonomy): Archaea > Thermoproteota > Bathyarchaeia > 40CM-2-53-6 > CAYOZM01 > CAYOZM01. The sequence goes on along the minus strand of CAZHMI010000018.1, from coordinate 11,463 downwards.
AAGATAGTAGAATTAAGACCTGGGATGAAAAGGGTTGACTTGAAAGGTTCTATAGTCGAGATATCGGAGCCGCGAGAGGTTACGACGAGGTTCGGCGATGTAAGCCGTGTGGCGACTGCTGTTCTAGCGGATGAATCTGGAAGGATAAAACTATCCCTTTGGAACGAGGATATAGACAAAGTATCGGTCAACAGTACTGTGCAGATCGAGAATGGTTACGTTACAACATTCCGGGGAGAGAACCAGCTGAACGTGGGGAGATACGGCAAACTCACCGTTTTACAATAGTCGCTTATCTTCTCTACAACTCGCACTACGATGGGCTTCACTGTCTTAGTTAGCTCCCTGAGCGTACGCAAGACCACTTTATCTCAAAGAAGAAGATTTTTTGAGGAAGTATCCGTATTATCTTCAATGCCCGGTACTGAAGATGACCTATTTCAGAAGCCTCAAGCTTCTGTTCAAAGGATTTACATCCAAATGTCTTAAGGTAATCGCTCTTGCAGCAGTTATGCTTCTGTTCTCCGCCGCGTTTGCTCAGGCTGATATGTCGATCACAGTATCGATGAGTAGCGATACATACGATCCCGGGGAAACCGTGACAATTAGCGGAGCTGTAGGAGATGTTTCAGGCATACCGGTGCCAGGTGCTATGGTATCGATACAGGTAAACGATCCCATTGATCAGCCGATCCATATTAACATGGTCTATTCGGCGTCCGATGGAAGCTATACGGATAGTTTCGTTCTAAGGAATGATTCGCTAACAGGTGATTACAGAGTTTTCGTCGTTGCGAGTAAGCTTGGCCTTGGGAATTGCAGCGCGCAAATTTCCTTTTCCGTTCCTAGACCGGTCGTGAATCAAACCTCTGACTTTGCAATCTCCGTAGCCCCGAGCGCTCGAACTATCAAGCCAGGAGAGTCAGCGCAATTCAACTTATCTCTAATCTCAGTCGGGGGATTCGCTTTCTCGGTAAGCCTCACTCTACTTGGCGTGCCCCCGTCGTTCGAAATATCATTCAACCCTCAGGTCGTAGCCCCAAATGGTTCTTCAACTCTGACCGTTCACGCGCAGCCAACGTCAAAGAACGGTTCATACGTTCTAACAATCGTCGCAAGCGGTGGAGGGAAGAGCCATTCAACAAACGTAACTCTGATCGTTCAAGGCAGCGGCTGTTTGATAGCGACAGCAACATATGGGTCAGAGTTGGCATCCCAGGTTCAGTTTCTCAGAGGGTTCCGGGAGAAACAAGTGATGCCTACTCTTGCTGGCAGGCAGTTCCTTTACGGGTTTAACATATTCTACTATTCGTTCAGTCCGAAAGTGGCTCGATGGATAGAATCTAGTGACGGTTTGCGGTTTCTTTGCAAGATAGCGCTTTACCCGTTGATATTGATACTCAAGTTCGCTGCAAAGCTGAATGATTTACTCGGTTTTAGTCGTGAGATTGGGGTTATTATCAGCGGATTTGTAGCAAGCGTTCTCATTGGAACCATATATTGCAGTCCGATCGCTCTTGCTCTGAGGAGAATCTTGAAAATGTCTAAAACACATTTGAGAACTCGCTTCGATAAGCCGATGCTTGTAGTTTTGCTTTCAAGTATTGTCGCGATGTCTGTAGGCGAGGTCTTGCCATTCTATGTAACTATGACTGTCGCTACCGCTGTTTTCGTTATCGCTACTATCTCTCTCTCAGTCGTCATGTTCATTAGATTCTTTGATAGTCACGTCAAGAATCTTTCCCGACTCTAGGTCGTTCTTTCTCCTGAAATAGTAAACAATAATTGGAGGCTTGGCTTCTAGTTTGTAAGTTGAAAGATTACTCGAGGTCTTCATGAGGAACGGCAAGCGTGAAGAAAGAAATTGGGCTACTTGTACTTCTTCTGGCCATGGTTTCTTTCTGCTTGGTTCTTCATGTTAGTGCGGTCCTGAGTCTATACGTTTCAGTTTGGATTGGCAGGGAGCCTGCTCAAACTGGTGAGACTATACTCATAGAGGGTAAGGTGACCGATGATTCTGGTTCGGCTGTTCCTAATGCTCAAGTTTCCATCCAAGTCAATGATCCGGCGGGTACAAGCGTCCATATCGCTCTAGTCTATTCAGGACTCGACGGAACCTATTCTGACAGGTTTTCCCTTTCAAGTGGTGCACCAAGTGGGAACTATACGATCTACATAACCGCGAGTAAGCCTGGCTACAACGATGCGCGGGAAGAATTTCTATTCGCGAATTCCGCCATGGATTTTTCGATTTCGATTTCACCCTCTTCCATGGTTGTGAATCAAGGAGAGTCGATCTCCCTGACTCTTACCTTGACCTCGATAAGCGCATTCAATTCTCCTGTATCTCTGAGTCTCTCTGGAGCGCCTAGCGGAGTGTCACACATCTTCATGCCCAACCCAGTCGTTCCCACAGGATCGGTGAATCTCACAATCTATACCTTAGCATCAACACCGCCGGGATCTTACAACCTCACGGTCGCGGCTTCTGGAGGAGGAAAAACCCATCTCGCATCAGCGATATTGTCCGTCACCGAGAAAGGTTACTTTCCTTCATTCACGACAATTCTGCTTGTGGCGGTCGTCCTTGCGGCTGCTCTTTTGTTCGGCGTCTTCTTTATGAGAAAGCGCTTGATCTCGAAGTTGCCTAGGGAACGTTCGGCAGAGGTCCAAGAGTTAATTGCTCAACTTGAAGCGGTGGGAGATAGAGACTACCTCGCTATGGCGCGTGCACTTACGCGGCTTGAAGAGTTGAGAGCTACGGAGAAGGTTGATGAAGAAACCTATCAGAAACTCAAGAGAGAGTACGAGAAGAGGCTTGGAGTCTCTGAGAAAGAAGGCAAGGTAGCGAACTAATTAGAATTGCTCCAGCTTCTTCGCAATACGAAGGATCGCTTGACTGAATGCGTGTTGAGGCTCCTCGTGCGTGTAGATCATTCTGCCGCCAGTGGCCATTAATTCGCAGAAGCAAGGAATAGTGCCTATTAACGGTAACTCAAAGATGCCTTCGACTAACTTTACCATGGCTTCAGGTCCTCCCTCAGACGTAATCTGTTGCGCTGGAATCTTGTTCAGCAGAATTCCAGTTTTCCTTCCCAGCGCCTTGTAGATCCCTTTGATCATCTCCTTCGTTCCTTCAACATCGAACTTGTCCATCTTCATCACGAGTGCCACGATGTCTGAACTGGCTAGAGCGTTAACTGAAGAATAATACATGCCTGGACCTGTGTCGAAGATTAGATAACTCATGTCCAATTCGTTGAAGATGGTCTTCTTCGCTGACAAGGTCTTATGGAGAGCTTTCATCTCCCATTTTCTATCTTTCGACATCATTTCACGCATTGAGTCGGAGGATGGGTTAGCCAATCCTACAACAAGTTTGCCTTTTGTTCCATATCTCTGCGTCGCATCAGCCGTAGCCTCTTCGATCTTGCAGTTTCCTTCAAGGAACTCATTCAGCCAGTGTTGAGGCTTCACTTTGAATAGCACCTGAAGGCTTGGCGCTCTGAAGTCGTAGTCAAGTAGGCAGACGTTGGATCCTTGTTTTGCATAGGCAACCGCTAGGTTTGCAGCGATAGAAGATTTTCCTGTTCCGCCTTTGTAACTGTGAATCGCGATAGACTTCTTCAACATTATTACTCTACCTCTCGATGTAGAAGATTACGTCATGGCTCTTTCTCTTCTTCTTTACATGTCCCATGCCGACCAGTTGATTCAAGTAGTCGCTCTCAACAGCTCGAACGCGACCTGTTTCTCTTGAAATATCTGTTGCCGTGGCCTCTCCAAGTTTGCATATTGCCATCGCGGTCTTTCTCAGATGGTCGGGTAGTGATAGTAAAGTCGCTGCGTCTAAAGGCATTCCTTCGAGGTCAATTTTTTCATGTCGAGGCTGAACTTGCTGCATTATCGCCTCTTGAAGGTTAGCTACTCTTTCGAGCCGTTCACCAAGCGTCTCGAGGTTGCTGTTGATCTTTTCAAGTAACTCTATTATCGCTCCTGCGGTCTTCCTCGATTCCATGTTCTATCTGTTCCACGCAGCACATGCTCAATCACCTCTCTTTCCGAATGATATATCAATGTTTTGATGTGGTACGCAAATACTCCGTCGATATGTGGCACAAAGAAACACTTAAATACGAATAGGCAGAAATCTTGAAGTGGCGGCGACATGGTTGCGAAGACAGCTGATCCTTCTAGTGCTTATGCTTCTTGCAGTCGAGATTCTCATGCCTTTTGTCGATGCGTCCCATGGCGTTAGCGACAGCATTGTACCTGGCAGTCAGATAACGCCTTCGATACACCTCACGGCCTCTCCCTTCGATGATGAAGATAATCATCGTAAGGAAAAGGATTTCAGTGTCAAAGTCGATCCTCCATCTGAAACGATCTCGGTGGGCGAAACCGCGAATTACGCGGTAAGCGTCGTCGCTATTGGAGACTTCGATGACAAGGTTACTTTAGCTCTACGTGGTCTTCCGGACAGTATGAAGGCTACATTTCACCCAAATTCTAGAGAATGTCCCTTCACCTCGACCCTAAAGATTGCAACTGATTCGAGAACCTCTCCTGGAACATACACCTTAAACATCACTGGGTCTAGCAGGAGGAGGATCCACTTCACCCTCGCGACTCTTACGGTGGTTTCGAAAGGAACCCCAAACGCTGACTTCAGTATTGCAGCCTCTCCTCCTTCCCTCACCATCGACCCTGGACAGAGTGCGCAGTACATTGTAACGCTAACCTCATTGAATGGATTCTCTGGTAGCATAGCCTTCTCACTAACAGGGGCTCCCTCAACATCAACCCCATCCTTTAACCCTGAAGGAGTTTCTTTAGACGGGCAGAAAGTTGCTGACTCAACGCTCTCGGTGAGCACCGGTCAATCGACCACCCCTGGGACGTACACCCTAGTGATAACTGGGGTCGCTGAGGCAGGAGGGCTGACTCATCAAACCACAGTAGTGCTTATTCTCTCAGGCGCTAAGATCGCTCTTTCAATAACCATCTCGACTGAGAAGCTCAGCTACGATACAGGGGAATCCGTTAGCCTTTTCGGCTATGTGAATGATCCTTCAGGGCCTGTCATGGACGCTACTGTTTCGATTCAAGTGGTCGATCCGCAAGGAGCTACAGTACATATTGACCATGTGAAGACAGGAAGCGATGGGCGTTACTCTAACTCATTTCGATTGGGAGGCGGTGCTAGCGCCGGCACTTATGCAGTGTATGTAACAGCGAGCAAACTAGGCTACCAAGACGCTTCTAATCACTCTACCTTTACTGTCGGAGCGAGTTCTACTCCAAACGTTGTCATAACAAATGTATATACGACTGACATGAGCTGGAACGTGAAGACTGTTTTCCATCCAGGGGAGACTTTGATAGTTTGGGTTGAGGTTGTGAATACAGGTGCCGATCTTGTAGACGCGATAGTCTGGGTTCAGATAATCAATCCGAATGGTGCTCCGATCGGGGTTTACTTCCATGTGGGGTTGATAGCTCAAGGCCAGACGGTCAGAGAAGGTTTCAGCATATTTCTGTCTGCCGACGCTCCGCTAGGCGAGTACAAAGTTTCCTCCTTCGTCTCGGATAAGATGATTTCCGAGGGAGGAAAGTTCCTCACGAAAATGCGCGGAGAATTCGAGGTTTCATGAGGCGGATTTCGGGATTGAATGAGAAACCGATTTTCAAGTACGACGACTACAAGGCGTTTTTCTCGAACCTGAACGAGGTAGCTCGGAGGTCGCCGCATTCTGAAATCTCAATAAGTGAGTATGCGGAAAGGATATTTGGGCATTCACGGGTGGACGTTTTGAGCGAGGATGAGCGTCTAGATGAGATCAAACGGATTCTCGGAGCCACCGTCGAACAGTTCGAGTCCCTTTTCGAATCAGCTAGAGGATTCGACGACTCGAAAATCGGGAACGGTTGGGATCCGACCAGCATTCGAGAGACCACTTACATGGTTACTCCCATAGCCTTCAACGACGCTCTCCAAGTCGGAGAATCTAAGAAGAGAGGTCTCTTCGGGCTTCCTTTGATAAGGTTTCTCAGGATTAGACTTGAAGACGTAAAGATGGTTGGAGCACCGAAGCTACAGTTTGTGCCTTTCTGGGTTGTTCAAGGTTATCATGAATGCTTCTTCTTCAGAGGCAACTCATACCGGATCAACGTGGGTGAGGACGTTGTTGCGGTTGAGGTTGACGGGAGAGTGAGGAATCTCATTTCCGAGGAGAAGCCTTTCAAGTTTCTGCCTGAGGGTTTGAGGAGAACTGCTGGAAAGCTCGGTTCCCTCCTAGCGTTGAAGCCGAAGTACTTCACTGTGAATGATGTGACGGAGCTGGCCTATCAGTACTGCGAAGGGACTATGTACATTGATGCATACGGACATGAGGATGTTAAGCTACAAGAGTTTATGAAGTCTGAGCTTCATATGCGAGAGGTCTCTGACCTTGAGCAGCTTATGACGAGTGAGATAGGGACGCAGCTCGTACAGCCTATCGAGACGAAAGAAGGTGTTATCCGCAAGCTTCATGAGTCGATTGTGAAGGCTCCGAGAACTTTCATCAAGATATTGAGTAACCGGTTTGAGGTGACGAGGTTGAGTTTGATCTACATTCCGTTTTACATTTTCAGGTATCGTCATAAAGGGAGGGTGAAGGAGTTGCGGATTAACGGTGTTACTGGGCAGGTGGCGGAGTAGTGGAAACGTCCATGTGCCGAAAAAGGAACATTAATATACTTGCAGAGGAGGAATCATTGCTAGAAGCCAACACGATGGAGATGATCCCCTTGACAGAGATCACAGAAGAATATTACCGCGATGCCTCAGGATTCTGGAGATTAAAGAACGGAAAGAGAAGAAGACATTAGAAGCCTCTTCGCTGTGTTGGCCGCCCGAAGCGAGGTTTCAGTGGTGTTCCCGAAGCAGAGTTTAATGAGTAAGCTCTCTGTGAGAGATAGAAATCTACTTGTCCTAAAGACAGAGCTGGTGAGGCTTTTCAACGTCACTGTAAGGGTGAAGGACATACTGGCTAGATCGCCTGAGTTTGAAGAGATTCGAGAACTACCGATAACTAGACTTGAAGATGCACATAAGACCCTCAGGAGCTTCGTTGAACAGTACGAGAAGAAGACTATCGCGTCAAGGCCTGCAGAAGATATACCGAAAGCTCCTCCCGAAGTCGGGAAGAGTCTGCCAGCGCTATAGTCAACTCAGAACTTCAAAATTCCCCACTTTCTTTTTCTCGTAACGCTTCATTATGGCGGAACAGGCTTAAGGCATTAGAGCTCATCATGAACCTTGGCTTCATCAGGATAACCCTTCTTTAATCGCTAGCTTTTAGAACGAAAGACGCTGCAATGTTGAAGATGAGGCTTGATTGAGTATGGAGCTCTTTCGAAGAAGATATGCCAAGTGCCAGGAAGTTATGGCTGAGAGAGGATTGGATTGTCTAGTAGTTTTCCCCGGAACGAATATGTACTACTTAACCGGTTTCATCGAGGAGCCTCTGGAAAGACTGCTCATCGCCATCCTGCCAAGATCATCAAAGCCAGTATTCATAGTTCCTGAACTCTACGAGGAGCAGGTGAAAGCTTCTACTTGGATAACCGACATTAAGGCTTGGAAGGATACCGAGGACCCCGGCAAACTTCTCGGCGAAGTCCTTCGAAACCTTTCCTTGTTAGATGGAAAAATCGCTTTAGATACAAAAATGTGGGCGACTTTTTTCTTAATGTTTCTGAAGGTTGCTCCGAAGGCTGTCTATTCAGACGCAGGTGAAGCAATCTACGGTATGCGTGCTGTGAAGTCGAAGGAAGAGATCAAGATCTTGGAGGACTCAGCCTCAATAGCTGACAAGGTTGTCAAGAAGGCTATCGGCTATTGCGGAATCGGTTCTCGTGAGAAGGAGATAGGAAGCCTTATCGAACAGGAATTCCGAAAGCTCGGCATCGAGAACGTACCCTTCAGACCGATCGTCGCCTCAGGCCCAAACGGGGCGTTTCCTCATCATAGATCCGGAGACAGACGTTTCAAGCGTGGGGATTGTGTCGTACTCGACTTGGGGGCGGTTTACAATGGATACTGTTCCGATATCACGAGGACCATCTTCATCGAGAGATGCGGCTCGAAGGAGAGAGAGGTCTACGAGGTTGTCCGTCAAGCTCAACAATTGGCTTTCGAGTCCATCGCTGAAGGTGTTGAAGCACAAGCGGTTGATAGGGCTGCGAGAACCCATATCGCTAGTAAGGGCTATGGAGAGAGTTTCCTTCATCGGACAGGTCACGGGGTCGGTTTGGATATTCATGAACCGCCGTACATTTCTGACGGTAATTCTCAGCTCTTAGAGGCTGGGATGACTTTCAGCGTTGAGCCAGGAATATATCTTCCCCAGAGGTTCGGGGTAAGAATTGAAGATACAGTCGTTGTTGAAGGAACGAAGGCGAGGCGCCTCAATAAGGTTTCAAGGGAATTGACCATCATATAGTTCTGCGTTTCAGGTGGCTTCAAACTTGAATGAGCAAGCAGTCGTCAAATTCTTAGGGCGAGTGGTGGAGGTTAAGGGTGGCGAGTCTAAGATAGAGTTGAAGGCTGAGTTCCGTCGCGGGCTCTTCCGCCTAAAACAGTTTTCACATCTGATCGTTTTGTATTGGCTTCATCTACGTGACAATGAAGTTGATCGCGGAACATTGCGAGTAATTCCGATGAGGCATGAGGGTGCTCCTGAAATGGGGGTCTTCGGCACTAGAAGTCCGAGCCGTCCGAACCCGATAGGTCTCTGCGTTGTGAAGCTGTTGAGACTGGAGGACTGCGCTTTTATCGTAGATGGTCTCGACGCAGAGGAAGGGTCGCCGATAATAGATATCAAGCCGTATATACCCCGAGCCGACTCGGTTCCTGAAGCTAAGGTCCCGGAGTGGGCATTGAAAGGACCTGTAACTTGATGAAGAGGTTCGACCTGTTCAACCTCCCATAGTTTTCATGGTGGAGAGAATGAGCGATAAGTCGAACGAGCGGAAATCGGATATAGCCTACAGGTTGGCTTTTGAGTATGAGAGCAAGTATGGATCCTGTCCTCAATGCGTCATCGCTGCAGTCGGAAAGGTCTTCAATCTTGAGATGGACGATGTCTTCAAGGCTGGGCATAGCTTGGCCGGTGGGCTTGGTCTATCGGGTACCGGAACTTGTGGAGCTCTCTCTGGCGGAGCTATGGTTTTGAGCTACAAGTATGGTCGAGAGAGGAAGAATTTCGCTCGTGGGAGAAGCTTGAAGTCCTATATATTGACGAAGAAGCTGTATGATAGATTTGTGAATGAGTTCGGTAGCTGCATCTGCAGGGATGTGCAGAGAAGGATTATGGGGCGGTCGTTCGATCTCTGGGATGCTGAAGACTACAAGAGGTTTGAAGAGGCTGGTGGACATAGGGACAAGTGCCCTAGTGTCTCAGGGAAAGTTGCTAGATGGGTGTCTGAAATAATCTTGGCGACCGATAGATCCGGTTGATTCGAACCGATTAAAAAGCCATGCATATGTTAGAACTCGTCTACACAACGGCCTCGTGCTAAGACTGATATATGGAATGCTTATAGTCATATCCGTCAATGGTGGATATCGTTGCCGATAGATCAAGACTTCATGAAGAAGCTTAAAGTGACCGGAGAGCATGCTGGGCACAAGGTCTGGGGGAGCGTCGAGCCTCCGGGTAAGCTTGGGATACACGGATCGACTGTAGCGGTGGATCACGATGTCTGTAATGGCGATGAGATATGCGTCTCGGTCTGTCCTGTAAGTGTGTTCGAGATGATCGATTCGCCTGGTCACCCTACCTCAGAGAAGAAATCTGATCCTGTGAATGAGCCAGCTTGTATCTTCTGTAGAGCGTGTGAGATTCAATGTCCGACCCAAGCGATCAAGATAACTGAATCATCAGTGTGAATCCTGTCCATAAGATCGGTAGTCTTTCCAGCTGGATAGAAGCAGCCTCGACTCCAGCCCAGTCTTTCCCTAATATGTGCGTTTTCTAGACGAGCCGCCTAACGATTCCTCGCGTAGGTGGCCAGAAGGTCGCTAATGGCTGTCCTACTCGAACTCTGGCTCCTCTATGAGCAAGTATCTTGTGCAGTGTTCCTGATTCTGGAGCTTTGACCTCGACGACGCCTATTGAAGCCCTAACGTAGACTACCGGTTCCAGCTTTGCAAAGTAGTCTCCTTCATTCTTGACCCATTCTACAACTCGTATATTCTTCTTGTCTGTTGGTGAGGATACGCCTGGGATCTCTGGGAGGAATATGTACTTGACCAACTGCATCGGCGATCAAAGACTCTTCGTTTACTCCGACTATTTTTAAGCCTTTCCAAAAGTAGCCTATGCGTCTTGAGATGGCTATCAAGAACAGTTTTCACGATCTCTATCACTTTACCTTCCATGCTTGAATTCAAGTACTTGGATGGGCGATGGCGAGTAGGATCACGATAGGAAGCTACGAGGTAGAGTGGCCGAAGCCTGGAGGAGATTGCACTGAATGTACCCTAGCTTTCAACGAGAAACGTCAACCCTACTGGCATTGCAAAGTACTCGAAAGCGGATGTAAGAAGTCTCTATGCCCAAGGAAGCTGGAGGTTTGGCTTAAAGAAACCTCAAGAAGTCGCTCATAGCTTTTCAAGGAACATCGATCGAAAAGCCCAGGAGTTCGCAACCGGTCTCGCCATGTTGGACTAGAAGATTCAATTGATTTGATGCGGCTGTTTCCTCAAACGATCGAGGATGGATTTGAAGGATTGTGGACGATGAAACCTGTGAGCTATCTGAACGCCCGTTTTCCCGCTCCTACATTTTGTGGCGGTATGGTCCCTGTTTTCGCCTACGAGGTTGGTTCGGCTACGGCTTTTGCCACTTGTTTTACAAGTCCGCTTTTCTCAGCGTTCCATATGCCTATTCTTATAATCTTTCCACTCTCATCGAGTTCAAGATGAACGTCTGGGGGCTACTCCAATTACTTTACCCTCATCCATGCGCCTCTCACCGTCTATAGAAATGAGACGGATCGCATCGTATAAGCAAACAGGACAATAACCGTGGTCGGGTGAATGATTAGGGAGGATGGCTGAGTTCTTTTGCTCGTGTTTCGATGAACTCTGCGACTTTCTCTTCGCCGTATCTCTTTTCTTCTTCCTGCCTCTTCAAGTGTATTTTGACCTTATGTATGAGGTTGTTCATGTCTAATACCGGCTTGATTATGTAGCCGTCTGCGCCTTTATTGACGGCTTCGACAGCGTTCTCTAGTGAAGGGTAACCTGTAACGATTATCTTCACCATCTTGGGCGTCGTCTCCTTCATGGCGGTTAGGAGTTCTGTACCCTCCATGTCTGGGAGGCGGATATCTATCAAAGCCAAGTTGTAGAATTTGGCGTTGGATTTCTCAATAGCTTTCTTCCCATTTTCAACTGTATCAACGTAATAC
>CAZHMI010000017.1:0-24134 GCA_964533795.1 uncultured Candidatus Bathyarchaeia archaeon | reverse complement strand
ATATCAACCAAGCAAAACCCTCAACCTAATCCGCAAGGCGCAGCAGAAAACCTGACTCTCCAATTTATTGGAGAAACCGAAATGTTCCAATTTTTTGGATTCCCAAATAGAGCTTGGCTAGACATGGAAGGATGATGATTCGGTTTGAGTAAGAACGATAGGATACAGACGACAATACGAATAGAACGGGAACTTTGGAAGCGTTGGCTACGCTTCTGCGTTACGAAGGAAGGAAGCACGCGGCACTCAAGCAAACTCGTAGCGAAAGCATTGGAAGAATACATAGCGGCGAATAAGCATAAAACTAGAGGTGTGTCTGGAGCGCATGAATAAAGGCTCCATTAGGCGTTCAAGCCATATCGGTTGACCAAAGCGTGACGTGACAAAAGTTAACAGAACCGATCCGGCAAGCCTCCAATTTATCGAACCCCTCCCGCGGTAAACTCAAAAAGCCTAAAACTTTCGTAGATTCACAGACTAGGCTATGGAGTTGGCAGAGTTGTCCAATTCTAACAGGTTTAAGAATTGAGCTCTCATGCAAGCAATCTCGTGCGCCATCGGGATGATTTGACGCGAATACGACTGAATTCTGATACGTTGTAGAATAAACTTTAAGTGCTCAGACTGGCAATAAAACTAAAACATTTCAGAATAGGGGTCTCAAATGCCACGAGCGAAGATTGGAAGGATACCCGCCGAAGATTACTACGACGAAAGACAGAGACGCTGGGTCTGGCTCTTTCCTAGGATCGACAGAAAGATGAGTGGGGATCAGATTGTTGATCTCGATACTTTCTGCCAAATAATCTTCCCTCACAGTGTCAAGAGACGGGGAGTTGCCAAGGCAATCATTGAAGCTTTTGTTGAGAACAAGAAGCCGATGTATTTGAGAGAACTCCAGTATAAAATTCTTGAGAGAATAAAGGTCAGCTGCCAGACGTTGAGTGACACTTACAAGGCGATGCTCAAGAGCGGGATGCTTGAGAAAAGATATCGGAACGAGCCAACTTACATTAGCAAGCAGTTCAGCAACCGACTGAGAGATTTGGCGCAGTATTGGGATAACTACTTGGTCGCGAAGAAACTCCTTCCAAGCCAATAGACACCAGACGACACCGGAAAAATGCGGTGTTCACCTAGCTCTCTCATCTACGATTTCGCCTATCATTGACAGGAGCTCATGCTTCTGAAGGTGTAAGCTTGGAAGACTTGCCCAAAAAGGGTAGTAAGGTTATAGAGGCACCTCGCAGACCTCGTTCAGATTTCCGTCAATTCGCTTTCGAATTATTGCCTTTCGATTTCTTGAAACGTCCTTAATACTTCCAATTTTTCGAATGAGAATACAGCCTCAAGTTGCATATCGTATGTCTGGTCTAGCCTGTGCAGGTCCGGGGGAGGTCGGCAAAGGAGGAAGAGGTGGAGGTACGCCTATAGTGCGCGATAGGATTATTGACTCGGCCATCGCGGCGTTGGAGATTGTCTGAACTATGATAGCCGGAGGCGGCTTTTGTTGCTTATGTTCATCAAGCAATTTGTTGACTTCCTCGCTTTCACCTATGATCTGAGCTCTCCCCCTTAGGTTGATCTGAGCGATCGAAGGGGTAAACCCTACCGCAAATACGAACGGTGCTTCTATCGTTGAGTCAGATCTCCTCTCAAGATCAAGTATGTTGATGTTAACTGCTATTTGAACTTGGGTTGGCAGCGGTCTCTCCACCTCCCACAGTCGCTCCGCGGATATTTGAGTCATGAAAACATTGACACGCAACAAGGTTCTACGCCCTCTGCCTCACTAGATAGGTCTTGAGTCTTAAATGTCGTCCGGTAGACGTTTCCTCCATATCTTCCAATCCCAACAGTACTAGTATATCCGTATGGTATCCTTTTTCGTACGGTTCCATCTGGTACAGCTTTCTATTCATCCGGGTTTCCCTCTTCAATTTCGTTTCTCTCTCCAAGACACTGAGCCCGCTTGTGCGAAATTCTTTGAATTACCAAGCGCCTCCCGACGATCCTTACAAGCAGCAGGTCGCCTTCCCTAAAAGGAAAGATTGAGTCGTCAGTCAACTTCGTTGAGAGATAGATTCTAGGAGACCTGTAGAAGGACCCCTGCTTTCTCGCTGCCTTTCTCGTGATAGTCAACTTCGTCACTATTTTACCAACCATTTACTTTACCACATTGGGTCGCTCTTACATTCGTAAAAAGGTTTAAAATTGTTATGATAAACGGAACAGCAATCGGTAATCCGTTCGGATTTCCATTTTGACAATTCTATGCCATACTAGTAACGAGGGCCGGAGTGTCGATCGCTGAAGTGGGTTCTTGGTGGATCTCCGCGAGCAATTTTCTCCGGAATTTCAAATATGAGTGATTGTTTCAGTTTTTTGGACAGCGATGGCGTTAGCAATGTCAGACATGCTGGACTTGGCTTGGCTGCTTGAAGACTACAGATAGGTTTTCATATAGGGACTGGGGCATACTGTTGCCAATGCGAGGAGGACGCGTGATCTGCTAAACGAGATTAGATGGCATGGAAGAGCAGGACAAGGAGTGATAACGGTAAGTCGACTCCTAGCCTATGCCGCTCTCATGGAAGGTAAGCACGTTCAAGCTTTTCCTGAGTTCGGACCCGAGAGGATCGGCGCGCCAATCCGAGGGTTCACCAGGATCAGCGACAAACCCATCGAGATTCACAGCCAAATCTACACTCCCGATATTGTCGTGGTCCTTGACTCAACAATCTTAACGACGGTCAATGTAACGGACGGACTGACTGAAGGAGGAAAGATCATCGTCAACTCGAGAAAAGGGCCGCAAGAAATGAAGAATGAACTGGGCCTCGAGAACGCCAGCGTCTACACGGTTGACGGCACTAGAATAGCCCTCAATATCCTAGGGCGACCTGTAGCGAATACAGCCATGCTGGGAGCGCTACTGAAAGTCTCACCCTTGACTTCTCTCGATGCTTTGATCACCGCGATGCAAGAACGTTTTCCAGGCCCGTTGGGTGCGAAGAACGAGAAAGTGATGAGAACCGCTTACGAGGAGGTAAGGGGATAATCCTGCAAAGAGAGAAAACTGGATGGAAATCTATTCCAATTGGAGCAAACCTGCTGGAACCAGGTTCGTCGACCAAATACAAGACCGGCGATTGGCGAACCTTCAAACCTGTAATTGACCAGAAGAAATGCACTAAATGCTTGATTTGTTGGATCGATTGTCCTGAGCCCTGTATCTTGAGAACCGAGAAAGGCGTGGAGATCGATTACACCTATTGTAAGGGCTGCGGGATATGTGCAGTAGAGTGCCCTGTAAAGGCAATTTCAATGGTGGAGGAGTAGAATGGAAAAGGTTGTTGGATTAAATGGCGACGAAGTAGTTGCATACGCAGCGAAACAGAGTGTAGTAGATGTTGTAGCGGCTTACCCTATTACACCACAGACGATAATAGTTGAGCACTTCGCAAAGTATGTAGCCGACGGCGAGGTTGAAAGCGAGTACGTTTGTGTGGAATCAGAGCATTCAGCAATGTCGGCGTGTGTGGGGGCAAGTCTTTCCGGCGCTCGAGTCTTCACTGCCACAGCGAGTCAAGGGCTCGCGTTGATGCACGAAATGCTCTATATCGCGTCAGGCCTTCGTTGCCCGATAGTCATGGCAGTAGTGAACAGGGCACTCTCCGCGCCGATAAATATACACGGCGATCACTCGGACATGATGGGATCTAGAGATTGCGGTTGGATACAGATCTATGCCGAAAACGCTCAAGAGGCCTACGACTGGATGATACAGGCATTCAAGATAGCAGAAGCGCCTGAAGTGCAGCTTCCGGTCAGCATCAACCTGGACGGATTCACCATCAGTCATTCAATGGAAGGCGTCCACGTACTGGGGGACGCGGACGTTGCCAGATTCCTTCCACAGAGAAAGGCGGAGGTCACGCTTAACCCAGACAAACCGATTACCGCTGGTGCACTCGTTTTGCCAGACTACTACTTCGAATTCAAAGCTCAACAAGAAGACGCGATGAAGAGAGTTCCACAAACAGTCCTGAATGTGGCGGAATCCTACGCAAATCTTTCAGGAAGAAGGTATGGGATACTCAGCACTTACGGAATGGAAGATGCTGAGGCGGCTATGCTTTGCTTGGGCAGTACCGCCGGAACAGCAAGAGCAGTCGCAAGAGAACTCCGCGAGAAGGGTATGAAAGTCGGAGTTGTGAAGCTTTGGCTATACCGACCATTTCCCGCCGAGGACATCCTCTCCGCGATTAGAAGGGTGAAAGCGCTAGCGGTACTTGATCGCGCCTTGAGTTTCGGAGCGCCTTATAGCGCTCTAGCTGCTGATACTATAGCCGCACTCTACCAATCTAATACTGACGTTAAACTCTTCAATGTGATTTGCGGACTTGGAGGAAGAGATGTTACACCAAGCGACATGAAATCCATATTCGAGGAAGCCCTTGAGATCGCGAGGACAGGAAAGGTAGCCGCACCTGTGAGATTCGTGGGGGTGAGAGAATAATGGTAGCATTAAAAGATCTTTCAACGGAAGAGCCCAGAGCTCCTGGGCACCGCCTCTGCGCCGGCTGCGGTCCCGCCATAGTGTCGAGGATGACTATGAAGGCTTTGCGAGGACCTACAATAGCAACAAACGCAACCGGATGCCTTGAGGTAGGAACCACGATTTACCCGTTCACGTCGTGGCGAATCCCGTGGGTACACGTAGCCTTTGAAAATGCTGCCGCAGTGGCTAGTGGAATAGAAGCAGCCTACAAGGCAATGACGAGGAGAGGCTCATGGAATAAAAAGGTTGATGTCATAGCTTTCGCCGGAGACGGCGGAACGTTTGACATAGGAATTCAAGCGCTTTCAGGAGCGCTTGAGAGAAGACATGACTTCGTGTACATCTGTTATGACAATGAAGCATACATGAATACTGGCATTCAACGCTCCGGCGCGACTCCACGAGGTGCATCGACGACAACGAGCCCCGCAGGAAGAAAGATTCCTGGAAAAGTTGAATGGAAGAAGAACTTGGCAGCGATCTGCGCTGCTCACGGAATCGACTATGTGGCGACAGCTTCACCAGCATTCATGTTAGACTACATATCGAAAGTTCGAAAAGCGATAGAAGTGGACGGCCCGGCAGTTGTTCATGTAATTTCACCATGTCCACTCGGTTGGCGTTCAAATCCAGCAGATACTATGAAGATAGCTAGACTAGCGGTGCAAACTCTTTACTTCCCGATATATGAAATCGAAAAGGGAAGATACAAACTGAATGTGAAAGTGCCAAAGCCTTTGCCAGTCGAAGAGTTCCTCAAGACACAAGGGAGATTCTCACATCTCTTCCAACCTGAGTTCCGAGCTGAGATCGACGCCATTCAGCAGCATGTCAATGAAGAATGGAGCAATTTACTTCAACTCTGCGGAGAAACGAAGGCCTGATAACCCGGTTTTCTCAGACACAATCCGCTCTAGAGGAACCTTAGATGGCCGCAAAGAGAATAGTGGCAGTATTCCTAATAGGCGTGATTCTATTTCTTCTCGTCTACCCATCGATAGGTTCTGGAACCCTACTGCTTAGGATCAGAAATGTTCCTGTTGAGACCGAACAGACCTTGGAGCGCGTCTATGTCACGTACAAGCTAGTTATGGCACACTTATCAAACGTGGAAAACAATTCAGGGTGGAGAGTGATTGCGAATGAGACAAGAAGATTCGAGTTGTTAGGATTGACCGACATGACTGAGTTATTCGCGCAATCTCGCTTGAGTGTTGGAAAATACAACATGATAAGGATTCAGATAACCAATGCATCTGCAGTAATCAACGGCACAGAAGTTAGCTTGGAAGTACCTCCAAAAGACGTAATGATCGGTATCGAATTTACTTTGAGAATGGACAAGGAAACGAACGTTCTTTTGAACTTTCATAGTAACTACCGAGAAATTGTGGCTTTGAAAAGGCTACTGCCATTTGTAAACGCCACTGTCGTCGGGTAGATCGGGAGGACGTGCTGCTGGAAACGGCATTCCATCATAATAGTTTTCTTTACCTAAATCTAGAAAATATGGTAGGTAGCAAATCCTAGGCGGGGTTTAAGCCTCATGTGTATAATTGGCAAAAGCGAACTCGTTGAGCTAATCCAAAAGTACAAGTGCATACATCCGTTCGACTACGAACTGTTAGATGGGGACGGGTACGTGCTGACGGTTAGAGAGGAGACTACGCTTCACTATCTTGAACATAGGAACTTGGTGTCCTACGAGATAGTCTTTACGCCTCCAAACATGGTGGCGCACCTAACTGCCAAGAGCAGGTATGGCCGCATGGGCCTTTCGTTCCTAAACGCTGCAAAAGTCCACAGTGGATTCGTTGGAAGGCTAGCCCTAGAGCTTGTCAACTTGAGCAACGAAAGACAACCGATTACGATCAAAAGAGGCGATCCATTAATGCATATAGAATTTATGACTAGAGAAGGAGCGCCCTCCCCATATGCGGGGTCCTATATGTTTCAATACATGAATTCAGAGGAGAAGATGCTCTACACGAACCTCCTAGCTAAATACTTCAAAGGCGTCTTCAATAAGAGCCATCTCGAAACAATGGCAAGGCAGAGCGCGGAAAACCCCCAGACTCGTTGAAGCTTACCGCAAACGGCGAGCATTCCAAGATGCTCTACCCTTCTTTCTCCGAGCAGATCCTAGAAAATGCTACTTGCTCTTACGTCTTTTGACAGTCGCGAAGACCGCAATGGCGAACAGTGCGATAACGATACCGATCATGGCGGATTCGCCAAAGCCTTGGCTTATATCCAAAGTCACTATGTCGCCTTTGACCGTAGCATGGCCTTTCGCTGTTATTGTCGCTTTCGGATCTATCTGGGCGCGGATATTTTTGGTTACATTGTCTTCTTTAAACCTAATCAGAAGGTCTAGCGTGGGTTGGGCGCTAAACTGCCATGTAGTTGATTGGCTGCTGAAATTGTATGTCTTACTCCATTCCTCGATCGGTTGTTCAAAACTGGTGAATTCAAATAAGGTTGCGTTTCCAGCCTCATTTCTAGCCATCGGCAGGGTCATAGGCATCGTTTCGCGTTTGTAGAATATAGTTCCTGTCATATTTCCGTATTTTTCCACCAGAGGTAGAATATAGTTCTCTCCGACGAGATTCAGACTAATGTTGCCGACTCGTATGTCTTCCCTCACCACGAAGGACTTCCAAGTACAGTTGATATCGAGAACATCCCCTCTCCTCGATTGTACACCCACTAGTTCAAGCCGGACTGTCACTTTCATCCAAGTGCCATTCATTGTCGCGCTCATCAAAAACCCCTTCACGGAAGCTTGCGGAGCCTTGACTCTTATAGCGTTTTCAAATTTGGTCGAGGCGTCTGTCAAGTTCTCACCGGCAAAAATTAGTCTTGATTGAGGAAAAATAGTCATGTTCTGATAGATTGAAGATTCGACGTTAACGATGAGGCTGTCTGTCTGAATTTGAATAGAAACCTCGCTCGACTGAGCTGGAACGGTTTCGCACAGAAATACTATTAGCAGCAGGAGAATTGGCGCAAAATATTTAGTCATATGCAAACGCCGACCTCGGCCCGTAGATCACTATTTCGATGCCAACCTTAACATCGCTCCAGATCAGAAGCTGAGTCTTCTATTTAATACTGGTGATCTGCTTTTCTTCATCGAACTCTCGTTCCGGAAGGAACTTCTTCTGTAACTGTCAGCCAAATAGGTTTTCCGTCAAGATCTGCCGCCAATAGCATACCTTTTGATTCTACTCCTGCTATCACTTTGGGTTCTAGATTTACTAGGATGACGACAAGTTTTCCCACGAAATATTCAGGGAGGTAGAATTGAGCCCCGCCGACCACCGTTTGGACAGTTTGTCCACCTATGTCGACGTAGACCTTGAGAATCTTCTTTAGCTGCGGTATCTTCTCAGCTTTCACAATCTTACCTATTCGAATGTCCAGCTTCTGGAAATCCTTCATAGTTAGGGACATCTACATCTCACTCCGCGAAGCTATGTGTTACTATCTGGTGGCTTCAAAAAGCTTTGCGTGGGGTCATGAAAATAGCGTCAACATGGATAATTGCTCCAACTGCGAGATCCATTTATATGCACTTGTCATAGTCTATGAGAAATGAGTCTGGGCGACGATGGCAACTGATCTTCTGATTCTACAGCCTGAAGGAAAACGTTTGAAGGTGACGGTCGGCAAAACGATTCTCGACATCGCTCAAGAAGCCGGAGTTGACATTCAGTCAATATGTGGAGGGAAAGGAATCTGCGGAAAGTGTAGAGTCATTGTTCACGCTGGATCTGAATTCTTGTCTAGAACCACCAAGGTTGAAAGAACACTCTTCTCAGACGATGAAGTGGGGAAAGGCTATAGGTTAGCTTGCAGAGCGATTATCGAGAAATCTGGGACAGTTTCAGCAGAGGTCCCTAATGAAAGCAGAGCTGGTCTGCAAAGGCTACTAGCATCCGGGATAGAGAGAGGAATCACATTCGAACCTGCTGTTAGAAAGTACCTAGTTAAAGTTGAGCGGCCGACTCTAAAAGAACCAACATCGGATTTGGACAGGTTACTGGAAGCTTTATCTCGACAGGGAGAGCGACGTATCGAAAGTATCTGCTTAGATGTTCTAAGACGCGTACCGCACGCACTTAGAAGTGGCAAACCGGAGCTTACTGTCACTGTCTGGAAGAGCAAGGAGATTATTTCTGTTGAAGCGAGAGAGAAGCAGACAAAACTGCATGGATTTGCTGTAGATATTGGCACGACAAAGTTGGCAGGATATCTCGTCGACTTGGATTCGGGAAGAATCGTTGCGACAGTGTCTTCGACAAACCCTCAAATTCTTTGCGGAGAGGATGTGATTTCACGAATCTCATTTATAATGAGAGATATGAAAGGGCTGAGCCAACTGCAGACATTGATCGTTAAGGAAATAGACAAGCTTATACTCGATGCGTGCAAGCATGCCGATATCACGCCTGATCAAGTGCACGAAGTCATGATAGTTGGAAACACAGCGATGCATCACATCATGTTCGGCATATATCCAGGATACGTTGCTCTTGCACCGTATCCGACTGTTCTGCGAGATTCAATCGAGGTGAAAGCAAAGGATCTAGGAATAGGCATTAACCCATGCGGTTACATTTGCGGATTGCCAGTGATAGCCGGATTCGTTGGAGCTGATGCAGTGGCAGATATTCTCGCGACCGAGATATACGCCTCTGAAGACACCGCGATGATGATTGATATTGGAACGAACACTGAGATTGTAATTGGTGACAAGAACCAACTGAGCGCTTGCTCCTGTGCTTCAGGCCCCGCCTTCGAAGGTGCTCACATTAAGTGTGGCATGAGAGCTGCGACAGGAGCTATCGAACGGGTGTACGTAGATCCGGGTACATTCGAGATTAGGTACGAAACCGTCGACAATGCGAAGCCTTCAGGCATCTGCGGTTCTGGCGTCGTTGACGCAATTGCTGAAATGTTGAAAAGGGGCATGATAGATTCTTCAGGCAGAATCAAGACTGAACTGCGCTTGCCGAATATAACGTTGAGGAGTGGGATACCGGAAGTGGTTCTTGCTGGCAAGGATGAAACATCGAGTCACTACGAGGTAGTGATAACTCAGGAAGATATAAGACAGATACAGCTCGCGAAGGCCGCTATTTATTCTGGGATCTCAATCTTGATGAGGCGACTAGGGATTAAAGCTAAAGATATCTCGAAGATATTTATAGCCGGCGCGTTCGGCACGTATGTGGATCCTCAAAGCGCACGGATGATTGGGATGTACCCGGACGTTCCATTGAGTCGAGTTCAATTTGTAGGCAATGCCGCTGGTTCGGGTGCAAGAATGGCTTTGATGTCAGTTGACATCAGAAGAAAAGCAAGAGAGATTTCGAAGAAGGTTAATTACGTGGAACTAGGTGCAGATCCGAACTTTCAAAACGAGTTTCTTGACGCAACCTATTTCCCACATAAGAATTTAGAACTTTTTCCAAGCGTAATAAAGCTATTGCGAAGTTAACGACGCTAACTCCTCCTATCAATCAAAGCCCTTCAATATCACCTGAAAATCTTCGACAACGGATTGCTGCTAACCTTGGACCTAATCCCAAATCTCCTACCATAGTAGGTGTTCAACGCGTCGGTCATAGCGCAAGCTGGAAACGCTCTCTCAGCCAATCCGATCGGTCCGTAGAGAACGAAGTTCGCGCCCTCTACCTGCGTGAGCACTGCGGCGGCGGCAATGCAAACATCGTAGGCATATGGCCCCAGGCCTTTCTTAACGTTCTTCCAAGTTGTGATAGCGTTCGACGGTCCGCATCCAGCGGGGAAACCAAACTGTTCTTTGACAAGCCTAATCGACTTGGCTGCCAAGATTATGCTCGGTGCATCTAGTACAGCTGTGTCAACAAGTGTGTTCTCGATGCCTGCCTTACGAGAGGCTTCCAGCAAACCTTGCCTCTTTTCGTCTCCTCTCAAAACCTCAACTCTGCCTTCAGGCCACACGTTTGAGGGATTATACGCCAGAACCATCGCAGACTTAGCCCCCATTTCTTTCAGAGCAGCTATCTCATCTTCTTTAACATTGCAGTCGATTGAATTGTAGATGGCTCTTTCCCTAAGCCCGGTTTCGATCGCGTGCTTCATTGCAGGTATCCGTTGACTTGGCGAAGTACCATCAACCAGAAAAGGAACCTCCGTCACCTCTCCGACAAAGTCGACGTAACTGATTAAAGCCTCCGAAGTTGAACCAAATACGTCCACGATGTGAGGGTTACCGGTCAGCTGAGACATCTCTTCTTGCTTTCTTATGAGACTCTCCGCAGCACCTTTGTCGAAACTGCCTTTCTTATGGTCACTAACGATCTTGTGGCCTTCATAGAAAATAGTTCCTATAAGAACTGTTGGACACTCACCCAGTCTTCCGCCAATCTTAACCCCGGCGACATCAAGTATTACTTGTTCTTTTTCATTCATCACAGTCCCCCTCCGAAACGGTCAACTCCATCACGGTAATGAAACTTTCGACGCATCTCGTCTTTTTGAACATCACAAGCCCAGCCTTAAATTGATACATCGCATTTTCTCTTAAAACAATCGGAGGAGGCTTCCCTCGATGCTAATGCTTAATACAAAGTTCCTCCAACCCATTGTTCTCAAAATGGAGGAAATAGGTACTAATGAAGGAAGTTGTTTTTTCAGGGAAAGCACCCAAACCTGTTGGCCCTTACTCTCAAGCAGTTAAGGTTGGAAACTTGGTATTTGTCGCTGGTCAAGCACCGATAGACCCAAGGACTGGAAAGATCGTGAACGGGGGCATTCAGGAGCAGACAAGACAGACCTTCAAGAACATAGAGGCGATTCTCAACGCGGCGGGATTAACCCTTGAACACGTTGTTAAGGTGAGCATTTTCCTCAAGAACATCAGCGACTACAGTAAAATGAATGAAGTATACGCTACGTTGTTCAAACGAGAACCCCCCGCCAGAACGACAGTGCAAGCGAATTTGCCTCTTGAAGGAATATTGATAGAAGCAGACGCCCTCGCCGTTCTATGATTAGGAGGCCGCCTACAAACAAATTAACCTCTTGGAAAGATAGCGCGAATAATAAAGTCTCGAATAGTCTTCAATCCTGTGATAAGATCATAGCAAACGCGCTAAATCAACTCTTTCCGTACTGTTTGACGAAGTCTCCTGCTTCTACTCAGCCATCTTTGAATGATACAGTTTAGGGGTCACTCTTCTATCTCTTTTCCAGAGGAGCGCTTCACAATTTCCTCAGATAGCTGTTCAGCCGTCTTGCCGTGGACATCTACTCCAAGTCTTAGAGCAGTTTCCCGAAGGATCTCATCTTCTCTTTTGGCTCTAGGTTCGGAGCTTTCTTCCTCAACACGTTCAGTAGAGGCTTTACGGTACTCCCTAATCGTTTCTCCAATCGCCTTCGCAAGTTGAGGGAGCTTTCTTCCGCCAAAAAGAAGAAGAACTATGACCAGGATCAGAGCTATCTCCCAAGGACCTATGAACGGCATCCATACCACCGCAATAGGGGTTTTGCATTTCACCCTTCTTAAGCTTTCCTAGTGAAATGCCGTCACCAGAAATCTCGCTTGCACAAGATTATCTAGCAAAGTTAGTAGGGTACTATCGGAGAATTGCTAAACGGCTAGGGGCACCTCAGCTTGAGTAAGAAATTTGCTCAGCTCAAGTCTATAGGGCATAGCTGTTATCGCGCCTCGTTTCGTAACCACCAAGGCACCGACTGCGTTAGCGATCGTTACAGATTTCTCCAATTCCCATCCTTCGCATATTCCGATCAAGAACCCTGCATTCCATCCGTCGCCCGCACCGGTAGTGTCGACAGGCTTGACTCTGAACGCGGGCTTCCTGACCACCTTACCGTCGACGGTTTTCACATATGAACCTCGAGCACCAAGCTTTGTTCCAACGATCCTCGGGCCCATCTTTAGAGCCTTTGTAGCCGCCTTATCGGGCTGAGAGGTTCCAAGGATGAATTGAGCTTCTTCCCTTGAGAAAGTTGCTATATCTGAAAACGCCAGGGCTTTCCTATACGTTCTCCGGAGAACCTCCTCGCTATCCCAAACATCTGGCCGAAGGGTAGGATCAAAAGAAATTGTCACGTCAGACTTTTGGGCGATTCTGATAGCGTGAAATATCGTACTCCTAGAAGGTTGTTGTGAAAGAGCGAAACCTGAAACATGAAGAATATCCGCTTTCGATATGTAGTTGGGATCCACCTCATCACGTTCAAGGGAGCTATCAGCCGTCTCTCCAGTCCATGGTTTTCGATAGAAAAGAAATGTTCGCTCACCCGTTGTCGGCTCATTCGCCACGAACGTTATTGAAGTTCGTCTCCCTTCTTTCCGCACAACATTTGATACATCGATCCTATTTCTACGCAACACTTCGACCAAGAAATCGCCGAAAGGGTCTGCTCCCACGGCAGTTATGACGCCAGCACTCACACCTAACCTCGAAATACCGACGGCCGTATTCATTGGTGCCCCACCGAAGCATTTCTCGAACATTCTAGTCTTCGCGTGAGGAACCGGTTCTGTAGAAACGAAATCAACTATTATTTCACCAATCGCAACCACACGACTCACAAATCATACCCCTGCACTGAATCGTGCTCTGTAAGGTAAATACGCTAGATAATTTAAGCCAATTGTACAGGCATCCTGGCAAAAAGCGCTCTTCAACGACTTGCCCAACCGGTCAGGGCTCCATATTCGCGATAAGTCGCTTCAGTTCATACTGTTGAGTTGTGTGTATTGAATGGAATTTCGCGCAGGCAGCTTCACTTCGCAACGTCCTTAGCTTCATATTCCATTCTTCCAGCTTCTTGTCCAACTTTGGATGGATTTAAATGTCAGCGAAAACATGGTCAAAAATGAATATCGATAAGATGTTATTTAGGAGAACAAAATTTGAAGGCGGCATTTCTACACGGACCATATCATATTGAGGTAGAAGAAGTCCCAATTCCAAAGATAGGTTCTCGAGAAATCTTGGTTGAGATGAAAGCTTGTGGGGTATGCGGTACAGACATTGAGAAGATGCATGGCAAGTTCATAACTCCTCCAAAACTTGGTCATGAAGTAACGGGAAAGGTGGTTGAGACGGGCAGTGAGGTGGATGATGTTCAAATAGGCGACAGGGTATTTGTGCATCACCATGTACCCTGCTACAAATGTCATTACTGTAGGCATGGCGATTATACTATGTGTGAAGAGTTTTCTAAAACGAACTTAGATCCGTGTGGTTGCGCTGAATACTTTCGAGTTCCTGAGCCAAATGTGGAGCGGGGAGCAATCCTGAAACTGCCTAGCCATATAAGCTTCGAGGTGGGCACCCTAACAGAGCCGACCGCTTGTTGCATAAGAGCACTAAACAAGAGTAGACTAAAGGTTGGAGATGATGTTCTAATCATAGGTGCGGGCCCCATCGGATTAACGATGGTGGATCTCTTGAAACTTCATGGCGGATGCACAACAATTGTGAGCGAGACGATAGAATTCCGTAGGAAGTCCGCAGAAAATTTTGGAGCCGACTATGTAGTGAACCCTGAGCAAGAGGATTTGCAGGATAGGGTCAGAAAGATAACCGATGATCGGGGTGCTGACCTGGTGATCTTAGCGGCTGCAGGCTCTGAAGCGATAATTCAAGGGTTAGGTTGCGTGAGGAAAGGGGGGCAGATCCTTCTGTTCGGAGCTCCCCATAGAGGAGAAATTCTCTCTTACGATGTAAGCAAGATATTCATAAATGAGATCCATATTACGCCCAGTTACTCCACGACCGAGATAGAGACTAAAGCGGCTCTTGAACTGATAGGAAATAACAAGCTGAACGTACATAAGCTCATCACGAATACGTTTCCTTTAACAGACACGCTTAACGCAATAAAATTTGCCGCAGAAAGTAAGAATGCGTTGAAGGTTTTGATCGAACCGTAAAGTGAACCATGCGAGGTTTCCGGCCTGGCGAGCCTAGGTGTTTGACACCAACTTGGAGACTTCAATATCGTTAGCTATCGTAGCCCGTCCGTCTGCACGGTTGACTATGTGCAATGTTGCTTTTTCTACGGTCCGATAGACACTTTATCCATAGCCCAACAACGGGGATTCTTTCAAAAGCTCTCGAAATCTGGGAGCTTATTCGAGAGATTTAGGTTGAGCTTACAGTTCTTACGGGATTAATGCGACTTTAACCGCTCTTCCTTCTCCAATGAGCTGTAAGGCTTTCTCCGCATCGTCGAGTGGCATCTCGTGGGTTATGATCTCATTCGTCCTGACAAGGGATGATGAGATTAGGCCCAAGGCTTTTTCGACGCACAACGGTGTATGGTGAAACGCGCCTCTTATTGTGAGTTCGTCATAATGTACCTTTCCTGTGTCCACGGTTACTTTTGTTCCCAATGGACATCCACCGAAAAGTATAGCCGTTCCGCCTTTACGAGTCATCCTTATAGCGCTCTCCCAAGTCTCCGGAAACCCTGCAGCCTCTATGACCACATCGGCGCCCAATCCACTGGTAAGATCCATCACCTTTCGCATTTGGTTCTCTCTGCTAGGATTTATGGTGTTCCCAGCTCCCAATCTGTGGGCGGCTTCAAGTCGAGTATCAGAGACGTCTATGACTACAACGTTTCCAGCTCCTCTATGCTTTGCAAGCTGAAGGTGCAAAAGCCCTATAGGTCCAGCTCCAATTATCGCCACGCTTTCTCCCAGTCTAATGTCTGCCAAATCGTTGCCGTGGACAGCGCAAGCCAAAGGCTCTAGGAGAGCGGCCTCTTTGAATGAGACATGATCAGGTATTCGATGAGCATTCTGCCTCACAATCATTGCAGGAATTCGAACATACTCCGCGTATGCGCCGTTGGCTGAAAACCCAATCATATCCTCTTGGATATGCTCGCAGAGGTTTGGTTTCCCTCTTCTGCAAAAGAAACACGCATTACATGGCGCGGAGTTGGCAGCCACGACCCTCATCCCCTTCTTGAAGTTTATCACGCGGTTTCCAACCTCAGCAATGACGCCTGCGAATTCATGCCCCATAGTTATAGGGGGTTTCGCGAACCCGTGGCCTTTTCGATACATTTTCAAGTCGGTGCCGCATGTCAGAGCGACTTCAACTTTCACCAATAGCTCTTCGGAATCGATCTCCGGGAGATCAATCTCCTCCACTTTGATTTCCCTAGGTCTATAGTACCGAACTGCCTTCATCTTCCGTTCCCCAGCCAACTCTCAACGCGCCTTATGTGTATGTCGTCTAGGTATCTTATATCATATGAAGAATTGGCACTCTCTTAGCTCAAACATTTTTGTGATCTTTGCCAAGAGGTGTTACGAAGTCGTAACCACAAGAAAATCGTGGACATTGTCAACCAAATGAGTTATTCGTAGTCATGCTATCAACATGAAGCTGGGGACCGGATGCGCTAATGGAAAACATTTATGATGATAGGTAATGAACTGTCTATGGGAGCATAGGTGTATATTCATCCACGCGTCAAACATGCGCTGAACGAGATAGCGAAGAGGGAGTTACATGGCTCCACGCTTATAGTTCGAATCGCGTTAGATGCCTTGGGCGAAGTCGCTGCGGCCTCAAAAGCTAAGAAACAGCAGGATTTATTCAACGAAGTAGACAGTTGCGGAATGCTTCTTCTTCGAGCGCGCCCCACGTCTGTATTACTGGCGAACGCAATTCGATTTGTGACGTATAGACTGAAGGACAGAATCAATAAAGGGCTTAGTGTCGATGAACTGAAGAGATTCTCCAAATCGCAAACAGCGGAGTTCTTCAGAACGATACAAGAATCTGTTGAGAAGATCGGTGAGATTGGTGCGAGAAGGCTTAGTTCAGGTGACGTGATTTTGACACACGGGTACAGCTCTTCCGTTCTTTCGATACTAAGAAAGGCTCGAAAGGACGGAAAGAAGATCAAAGCCATAGTCACAGAATCTCGCCCAGAGTTCGAGGGAAGACTCGTGGCTCGAGAACTGGACCGAATGGGCGTTCCCACGACTTTGATAATAGATTCTGCGGTTTCGCACTTTATACGAGAAGTGGACAAGGTTCTTGTGGGCGCCGAGGCCGTTGCCGCGAACGGAGCGATAGTGAACAAAGTCGGAACATCGACAATTGCGTCAGTAGCGCACGAGTCTCGAGTCCGCGTCTTTGCAGCGGCGAGCGTTTACAAGTTCAATCCGGAAACTATGTTTGGAGAGCTTATCGAAATTGAAGAACGTGATCCCTCCCTTGTAGTGCCGCGGTCAGAGATTCAAGACCTGAGCAAGCTTAAGGTTCGAAACATAGCTTTTGACGTTACGCCTCCAGAACATATTGACTTGATAATAACGGAGATCGGCGTCGTTCCTCCTCAAGGTGTAATAATGATACTTAAAGAGAAACGGGAACTGCCTATACTGGCTATGGAACCGATCTTGGGGCCTAATCGAAGGCATCCTCTTTAATATGAAAAATATCCTTCTGAAAGTTCACTTCTAGACTAGTGTTTTTATACTTAACGGATTTCTAATGATAAAGAACACAAGTTCTAGAGGGTTCCAACAGGTTGCTCATATTCGGAGGGTCCGCTTCGGAGGTTTTAGCAATAGATGTCGCAAGGAAGCTGGGAGTAGAGGTCTCTAAGTTGGAGATAAGAAGATTTCCTGATGGCGAAAAATATCTTCGCATCCAACAGGATGTTTCGGGCCAATGTGTAGCCATCATACAATCTACTTCTCATCGTCCAGACGAGTATTTATTTGAATATTTGTTAATAGCAGATTCAATGAGAGATATTGGCGCCAAGAAGGTAATTGCCGTTTTCCCATACCTTGCGTATGCTAGACAAGACGAGCGATTTAATCCAGGCGAGGCTATAACGATTGGGACTGTAGCGAAACTTGTTGAAGGCGTGGGGACAAACGAGTTCTACACTGTAGATGCGCACCTGCATAGAATCAGCGACATCTCCAGAATCTTTACTATCCCAGCGTATAATCTCTCTGCT
Source organism: uncultured Candidatus Bathyarchaeia archaeon (assembly GCA_964533795.1). GTDB lineage: Archaea > Thermoproteota > Bathyarchaeia > 40CM-2-53-6 > CAYOZM01 > CAYOZM01. The sequence continues at coordinate 6,544 of CAZHMI010000017.1, read as the reverse complement.
GTGCCTCTATTGGTGGAATACATATCTAAAAACATCGAGCTGGAAAATTCGTTGGTCATAGGTCCTGACGAAGAATCTGAGCAATGGGTTGCGGCAGCCGCTAGAATACTCCGAGTGGATTTTGACGTCTTAGAAAAGAAGAGGATAAACGCTGAGAAAGTTGAGATCAAAACACGTCGGCTAAGTGTCAAGAATAGGGATGTCATAGTCGTAGACGACATCATTAGCACCGGAGGGACCATGGTTGAGACAATAAGGGTTCTGAAGCGAGAAGGTGCCCGTAGAATAGTGGTCGGATGCATCCACCCGATCCTAGCGGGAAACGCCTTGGCTAGATTGTACGATTCTGGAGCAGATATCGTGTTAGGTACAGATTCCATTCCAAGCCCGGTCAGTCGAGTGAGTCTTGCGCCTGTCATCGCTTCAGCGTTAAGGAACGTGAAAGAATGAAGAAGCTGCCGCTGGAAGTTGGGCGTATAGCTAGTGGCATCAGAACCATGAGAATACGGGGGGCGGGTGAAATAGCGAGATCTGCTGTCGAAGCTTTGATAATTGTTGCTGAAGCGTCTAAAGCTACAAAGATCAGCGAGTTCGTGAAGGAACTTGAGGATACTGCGAAAATGCTTCTTGAAACAAGGCCGACCGCCGTTTCACTTCCGAATGCAATAAGATATGTTCTCCATAGGGTTCATGAATCGCAAAAAATGGGACGAAGCCTAGGCGAGATACGTTCAGCCACAATTCAAGCCGGCCAAGAATTCATCGCTAGCTCGAAAACAGCGATTCAACGTATCGGGCGCATAGGTGCGAACCGTATAAGAAAGGGCGATGTGCTCTTAACGCACTGCAACAGTTCGGCTGTGAATGCGATAATCAAAGCTGCTTGGGAACAGGGAAAAAAGATTCAGGTATTTGCTACTGAAACTAGACCTAGATTTCAAGGTTGGATCACTGCCAAAGTTCTGGGCGAGGTGGGTATACCGGTCACGTTGATACCGGACAGTGCGGTGAGGTTTTTCATGGACAAAATAGATAGAGTAATCGTGGGTGCAGACGCCATCACGGCAAACGGCGCACTCGTGAACAAGATCGGAACATCTATGGTCGCATTGGCAGCTCATGAAGCTAGAGTCAGATTCTTCGTAGCCGCTGAGACATACAAGTTCAGTCCAGAAACGATGATAGGAGAACTTGTCAAGATCGAAGAAAGAGATACATCGGAAGTTATTCCTCCTGATCAATTGAAGAAGATGCCGAACGTCAAAGTGAGAAACCCTTCATTCGATATTACGCCGCCAGAGTACGTTGATATCATCATAACTGAGAACGGGATAATCCCTCCCCAAGGCGCAATTTTGGTGCTACAAGAAATGTTCGGGATTGTCACGCCAGAAGAGTTGAAAGAGTACCAGACATATCAAATAGGAGAAGAAAGCTGACTCCTAACCGAGAAGGCTTTTCGGATCTCTCTTAGAGGTTTGAACCTCTTAGCCACTTCGGTATGTGACTAAGCATCTTATCGCTATCGTGACCAGTTGCGGATAACAGATCATACGAATTCTGAGTGCTTGGCTCTCATATCGATTTCAGTTACCCCCTCCGTCTGAGCAACAGCATATATGAAAGTCTCCAATGTCAGGACGCTCCGAAGCTCAAATATAGACTTTTTCGGGTCCTTCGGAAAATAGCTGCTTCTTAACCCCTTTACCTTTTCAACAGTTCTCCCTGGGATTATTATCGGAACATCGGCGATCTTTGCTAGCGGCGAATCTACATACGAAGTCACGGCTGCGAGACGAACATTATTATTCTTGGCTCGTTCTGCAAGTTGAAAAGGAACGCCAGTCCCGGACCCTGAGATCACAATCGCAAGGTCATTTTCCTTGACACGTATACTCCCCTTGTCCTTAAAGAAGTGACATTCTCTCTCTTCATCTCGCCTAGTGCAGTGACGTAGTCTTGTAACGAAGAACTTTCCAACCATGCCTGACAGGCCTTCTCCTATCACTACAGTTTTCCCGGCTATCGGATTCACGGGAGATCTTGGCTTCGGCATCAACTCGTAAAGCCTTAACAGTTCACTTGTAGACGGCGTATACTCTTCACACAATCTGCGCAAATCGTCGTAGCAAGAAACGACTTCTACCCCTCTAACAATGCTGCCGACAAAAGACAGCGCGATGAATAGTGCTCTTAATTCATATGAAGTCCCGAGCGGCGTTAAAGATGCGTAAGGTGCCCCCAGCAATTGTCTAGCATAATAGTCACCCTCAGTCTTGGTCTTTCCCGGAATATAGATGGCATAGTCGGAAAGCCTTTCTAAGGGGGAACCTGGATTTGAAGTTAAGCTCACAAGCTTTGCATTCGCCTCCTTCGCGACCTTCGCTGTCTCAACGGTGAAAGTTGAGGTTCCACTTCCCGAAAACGCAATGACCAAATCGTTGGAATCAAAGATATACGGAACGTCTTCGGGTCCATGCACTTCAGTATAGCCAAGATTCCTCAAGAATTTGGCGAAAATATCTGCGATATCGCCCGATCTTCCGACACCAATGCAGATTCTTCTGGAAGAAAGATCTAGGCTTTCTTTGAACTTCTTGAACATATTCTCTGACGGAACCTGTAGCTGGCTCAGCAAGCGACATAGTTCGCGGTAGTCTTCCGGAATTTGATTGAAATCATTCACTTGTCTCAAACTCCCTATTGTTTCTTGGAAATCCGCTTAAAGGATTGCTCCATCATAGCCACACTCTTCGCGTCTCTGCTTTACGCCTCCGCGGAATTCGCAAGTTGTAGGGCGACTGCGCTCCGACGTGATAGGAACCTGTTCGAGAACCTTGGCGCTAACCAATGTGCCTTCAATCTCTCTGCTATATCACATTCAGTCGAAAAGTAGATATATGTCTTCTATAGCTCTGACTATGTCAGTGTGACGAAAAATGGTTGAAGTCGTTCTCGACCATGTGAGCAAGCACTTCGGCGATGTGAAAGCTGTTGATGATGTGAGTCTAACGATCAACGACAAGGAGTTCCTAACGTTCCTTGGCCCCTCAGGGTCAGGAAAAACAACCGCTCTGCGTCTGATCGCCGGGTTGGAGACTCTTACAAACGGTAACATAAGGATAGGCGATAGAACGGTGAACGATCTCCCTCCGAAGGATAGGGATATCGCAATGGTATTCCAAAGCTACGCCCTGTATCCCCATATGTCCGTCTTCGACAACATCGCTTTTCCGCTGAAGATTCGGAAGATCGCAAAGGAGGAGATAGAAAGAACGGTAAAGCAGACAGCGGAGATGCTTGGGATTGAGAAACTCTTAAGGCGGAAACCCAAGGAACTTAGCGGAGGCGAGAGGCAGAGAGTAGCCTTGGGGAGAGCCATCGTTAGGAAGCCGGCGGTCTTCTTGATGGATGAGCCTCTTTCGAACCTTGACGCAAAACTGAGAGTCTATATGAGGGCTGAACTTATCAGACTTCAGAAGAAACTCGCGACGACACTAATCTATGTGACGCACGACCAAGTTGAAGCGATGACGATGTCAGATCGAATAGCGATAATGAATTACGGAAAGATACTGCAAGTCGAGGCGCCTAAAGGAATTTACGACAAGCCGGTAGACACATTTGTTGCAGGATTCATCGGTAGCCCTCCTATGAACTTCATAGACTGCAGTTACGTCGAGAAGAATGGGACGGCGATACTCGATGCAGGAACGTTCACATTGGATGTCTCAGAGTTAAAAGGCGTTATCAAGGAGAAGTCAACGAGCTCTGAACTTATTCTGGGGCTGAGACCTGAGGACGTATCAGTTCAAAAAGAAGCTACGCCAGGCGAGTTGATCAAATCAGAGATCTACGTCATTGAGCCCTTAGGGTCTGAACTGATTATCGACTTGAAAGTGGGCGATTGGATAGTGAAAGCAAGGAGCACGCCCGATTTCACAGCTAACATCGGCGATACTGCTTGGATAAAGTTTGAAAAGAACAAGATGCATATCTTCGACAGAAAGACTCAAATGACGATTATCTAGGAAAGAGTTACAGAGGCACCGCGGTCGAGCCTCCAACCAGCCTTAGCTTCTCCCTGCGCTTCACCAGTTTTGGGTAGGTTGATGTCTATCCAAGTTTTTCTTAAGCAGTGGTTTTTCTAGATTGCACTCTTAGCCTTACAACTTAGAGCGATCGAGTTAGTTCGTAAGTCTGTTAAGAAATATTGAGACAACTATTCTAATGAGCAGGAAATAGGGGTGGGCGAAAGTGCAAGTAACGTGCGCAGGAATATTTGTAGTAGATTTGATAGCAGCTGACCTGCCGAGAGTCTCAAAACCTGGAGAGATCACATTCGCGCCGAGAGGAATAGGCACATATATAGGTGGGCATTCAGCCAATGTCTCCATCGACTTAAGGAAACTGGGGATGGCTAAAGGCGAAGTGAGCTGCGTCGGCGCAGTAGGCGATGACCTCTTCGGGTCGTTCGTAGAAGAGACTCTCCAAAAGCATCGATTGAAGGTCAATTTGCAGCGAACAAAGAAAGCTGGAACATCTGTGGATCTTATTCTTGTAGTGAAAGGAGAGGATCGTCGATATCAGGTTGATGTCGGCGCAAACGTTCACCTCAGCCCATCTTACGTTCTCTCAGTGGTGAGAAATGAAAGACCTTTGGTCTTCTATGTTGGCGCAGCAGGACTCTTAGGCAAATTCGATACTGAGCTCGCGGAGATTCTGAAAGAGGTGAAGGCTCTTGGGTGCATTACATTTGTAGACCCAGTGATGCCCTACAGAAAGAGCTGGGCGCATCTGCTTAGAGCAATTAGATGGATAGATGTTTTCCACTGCAATGACAAGGAAGCTTTAAGCATTACGAATGAAAGTGACGTGGTGGATGCGGTAAGGTCCTTAGCCAGCGCTGGTCCGAAGATCACGGTGGTCAGCCTCGGCGGGAAGGGCTTAATGGCGGCGACGAGAGAGCGGCTTGTGAAAATGAGAGCGTTCAAAGTAAGAGTCGTCGACCCAACCGGCGCTGGCGACGCTTTCTGCGCGGGGACCATCTATAGCCTACTGAGAAACATCCGGAGGCGTCCTGGCTGGAGCCTGACCTTGACAGATGATGAGTTACTCGGAGTCCTAGTTGAAGGGGAGGCTGCGGGGGCTGCATGCGTAACCGCCGTTGGAACAACGTCCGCGGTTACTCGACGTAATGTCGATAGGCTGCTGGACGCTCAAGGCTCAAAAGTGCGGGAGAGCGCTAAGGTAGTGCAACTGTAGGCTGATCGCACTAGGAGAAAATCAAGGTTTAACCTGAACCTTTATAGCGTTTCCGAGACGTTTCTCCGCCGTCTCAATCGCTTCGCTGGTCTTCTCAAGAGGAAACGTATGCGTGATCAATGGCTTCACGTTCACGAGTCCTCCACTAATGGCTTTCAACGCGGCAGGGAACGTGAACGGTGAAAGCCAAGAGAATGCAATCTCCTTGTCCATCAATGTTCCTTCCCAAAGATTGAGTGAGACCGAGTCTTCAGGATTGTACCCCGCACCCCCGAAGAAAACTGTTCTGGATCGACTTCCCCCTATCTTTAGGGCCTGCTGATTGGCCTCTCGATCACCGGTAGCTACTATAACTGCGTCAGCGCCTTTCCGATCATTCAATTCGAAGATTCTTTCCAAGAGGTCTTTTGCATAGAACTCTGATCCTTTCTCCTTAACGTTTATCGCATAGTCCGCTCCCAACTTCACTCCCATCTCCAGCCTGTAGTCCCTTGTACCTACAAGAGTGACTTTTCCCGCTCCAAAAGCTTTGATGTACTGAATCATCATCATGCCTATCGGCCCTGGACCTATCACCACGCAAAAGTCGCCTGGAGCGACCTTCATCTTTCTTACTCCATACACCGCGCAGGCAAGAGGCTCCGTGAAAGCTCCTTCTTCGTATGTTACATTATTTGGTAGGGGATGAACGTAGTTGTAGAATGCCTTGCAGTATTCACTGAAGCCTCCGTCCACGTTCACGCCTAAGACGACCATTTTGACGCAAAGGTTTGGCATCGCGTTCTTGCATGGAGCACATACACCGCATGATTGAACGGGCTCAACAACCACTCGCTCACCTTCGTGAAGTAGCCCCAGTCTTTCGGCGAACTCACCTAAACCAGTTATCTCGCCCGTGAACTCATGACCAAGCACTATCGGCGGAGGTATATCCGCCTTCCCTCGCCTGTAGTAAGCAATATCAGACCCGCAAACCCCTACCGCCTTGACTTGTAGTAACACTTCATTCGCGGCTAGTTCAGGAAATTCTCGTTCTTCAACAGTAATCGCTCTAGGACTATGCAGCAGAGCAGCCTTCATCTTCTTAACCAAGTCCCTCGCCTCATACTTCCCTCAATACTTCGCAATTAGTTGATCCATAAACTGCTTACAGGGACCTGTCTGCTCCCAAGCATCAGGCCAGAAGCATAAGTCAAGAGCAAGCCACCCGCTGTACCCGGCCTTGTTCAGAGCCTTCATTACCTCTTCGAAATCTATGATCCCTTTCCCAAATGGGGTG
>CAZHMI010000016.1:0-27495 GCA_964533795.1 uncultured Candidatus Bathyarchaeia archaeon | reverse complement strand
CTTCAGGACCTATTACCCAAAACGATATGTCATTGACCTGTAGTCTTTGTCGCCTTTTCAGAAGGTTATCATCGATGCGTATTCCATCAGGTCTTTGCCAGAGCTCCATCTCAACCATATTATCCTTGTCTAGAATCTGGATTACTGCATCCTTTAGTGTTGGATCAGACGGTATTTGATAGTTATTCGTACGAAGTTCTGAGATCAGACGCTCTAGTTTTTCTGGCCATTTTGCCGCTATTGCTAAATCCACATCCATAGTGCTTCTGACATAACCATAGGCAGGTAACGCCCAACCGCCTATGATCATATAATCTGTCTTGTTTCGTTCAAGTATTCTTGTTATTTTGCGGAGGGCCTCTAATTGAGAAGGCAATCTCGTTCATCTCTACAAGACGGTCATAAGGGTTTATGCCTGATTCAACGAGTGACTGAGTGAAATTAGCTAGGTGTATCGCTTTCCTAATATTGTCGTCAGTTAGATGAATGCGTTTCAATTGATTCCTTAAATTGAAGTTTAGGAATTCCATGCCCAATTGCGTGGGAACAACTATTTTGCTTGTCCTACCGCGAGTATTCTTTTGATTTATGAATTTTATCAAGCCAGCGTTTTTTAACTCTTCTAAAATGTCGTAAGATTTATCATGGTTTTGTCTGAGTATCTTAAGTAACTCCCTCATATTGTACTTGTTACTGGCACAAACCTTCAAAGTGCGAATTGCAGGCATTTCATAGATATCTTGCATTTTGTTCCCAATTCGGGAACAAATGTCCTCCCGATTATATAAAGCTTGTGAAATGTTGCGAAATTGAAATTCAAACTAAATGCGCCAAAAGCCAATTCCAAGCCCACCCCATCAACAAACAGACACCTTAGATACTTGTGCGAAGAGCCGCTAGGTTCGATGTAGATACTCCCCGGATTAAAAACCACAATAAAACAGCCAACAGTTTCTTTCACTGCCTTGACAATGTCATTCTCTCGGGGTATAGCTATGCCTTCTAAAACGGGGCTGTATGGTATCGGAACGTCTAACGCTGAAACTCTTCTAACCGGGGCGTCCAGACAGTCAAACGCCTCTTCCATTATGAATGACGCTATCTCAGCGGCAGCCCCAGCAGTCTTGCAGTCCTCTGAAACCACAACTGCTCTTCCGGTCTTCTTTACAGAATCAATGATTCCTTGCCTGTTAAGAGGAACAAGTGTTCGTGGATCAATAATCTCCACATCTATTCCCTTTTTGATAAGCTCATCTGCTGCCTTCAGTGCTTTATGGACCATCATCATAGTCGCGATCAAAGCGGATCGGCCGTAACGATTAGCCTAAGTTGACCGGGTAGGTTCCTTAGCTTGTCTACTTCTCTTTTGACATCCGATGATACTGAGACTTCCACCGCGACACTCTTACCAAGCATAGTAAAAACATGCAAACAAACGGCTTCCATTTTGGAGTATCGACAGCTTAAAGAATCTATAAAGGCGATCGTTAACTTGAGGAAGATGTTTTGAAGACATTAGCACTAGTATCCTTACTAAGGGTAATTGGTATTTCTTTCATAATTCTAAACCTCGTTCTTCTAGTGACACCTACCTCCGTTTTACCTGAGTTCTTTGTGGGAAGTCCACCAGTGGACATAATCGAAGAAAGAAGCGGACTTTATTACGCTGAAGAGTCAGGCTATTATCACGTGGTAAGGATTCGCAATAGAAGCGATCAAAGTCCAAAAAGTAGTAGTTGTATTGAAGACAAAACTTGACAACGATCCGCGAAGATCAGATCCCGTTGTTCTCTCGCCGTATGAGGAGAAAGACGTGATAATTGTTCCAATACAACCTGCGTCAGCAACAGATTTGAAAGCATATGTAGAGTATTTGACAAGACTCAGCCTACTCAGGGTTGAATACGCAGAGACACCGCTTCCATCAGGCTCTTTCCTAACATTCCTCGTCCATCTTATTTTACAAATATCGCTTTTCGTTATCGGTGGAGTATTGCTCGGAGTGGCACAACATATTTCAAGGGAAGAGAAAGCGAGAACTCCTTTCAAACTTCCCAAACTTATGAAGTGCTTGAAGTGCGGCACAGAATTCTTCAAAAAAAAAGATCGTTTGAGCATTGCCCGAAGTGTGGTGGCAAAGTGATAGTCAAAGAAGAATTGAGGTGAAAGAAAGAAATAAGAGAGAACTAAAGACAGAATTAAGAGGTTTGTCATAGGAGCTGGAAGGTGACGCAAACAAATGATTAAGGTAGATCGACAAGAAGGCCCAACTAAATTTTGTATTTTTTGTGGAGCAAGAATACCGTCCATAGCACAATACTGTGAAGTGTGTGGAGGAAATTAGCTATTATTGAGAAGCCATCAATTTTGGTTTAAGAGAGAGAAGTCGAGAAGCCCAAGTTGAGGAAAGTTTCATTCCGGCATTCTTTCAGCGTTGTTTTGATCGTAACATTAGTTGCATACATGGTATTTAGCGGATATGTAATTCAGGGAATTGTTTCGCAAAGAAACTCGTTGTCGTCTGAGCTGGAAAGATATAGACTTAACAATCCGACAATAGATGAGTTGAAAGATTTCTTAATGAAAGACCAAACATCCAAAAAGATTTCAAGTGTAGGGTATGATTGCACATATTTCGCGAGAGATTTAAGAAATAACGCAAGATTCTCCGGAATCAATATGTGTATTGTAGTTTTGGATGTCACAGCATCCGTGCGTGACGAGTATGGTCCCTTCGATTTCTATGGCGGACAAATGATGAACGGTGTAACTCTAAGCGATGGCACTTTCGTCTGGATCGAACCGCAGGACGATAGCATCATATATGATCGCGAAACCTTGGAACATCATGTTTTCGAGGTGTTTGCAAAACAAGCGCCTTCTGACGTCACTATCGATCGGGTCACACTTACAGATGAGGTCCAAATATGGTGAAGAGCCAAAACCCAAGTATTCGAAGGAGCTGTTCTCTCTCAAGGGCGGAGGGCATAGAAGCATATATTCTCGAAGCCCTTAACCTCCAAAAAGTCACAGTCTTTGATTTTATGGCCTTAATACAAGCTCCAACAGCTAAGCCAAACCCAAAACAAACTTGAATGACCACTAACTTGAAAAACAATCAACCACGGCGAAAACACAACGCAGTGTGGCACCCTCAGAACCACATTGGCTTTTGACTACCTAGGCGTTGGGGAGGGGGGTTGACCATTAAGTTTGGTTCCATACTTGACACGGATACCCCCCAGGTGAAAACCACAAGAAACACAATAATCCCCGGCTACCTACGCTCGCTCTTCGCCTTCGTCTATTCGCTCCCTCCAAGTGTAGTTTTTCTATCTATACTCGCTGAGGATTGAAGTCAAGACGCGGTAGCAAACGGGGCAGATGTAGATGTTGCAGCCCTTGCGGTCGAGTAGTTTAACAGTTCTTCGACGGCAGAAATATACCCGAGACTAGACATATGCGGCATCTGAGACCGACGCTCATAAAAGGGCGTTACTTAGCATATGAGGTACAGCCTTGGTCGTTAAGCCAGAGCATGATGAAAACGATCGAGGTTCTAGCGCTCAGGGGTCCCATAACTGAATATGGCATAGGCGAGGCAAGTGGGGAGATCTATGGTCCGAAAGGAAAGATCCCCCATTCCGTGGTATCTCGAAACATAAAAGGTGTACCAATATCTGATTTTGCTCTCATGCGTGAAGAGAAAGGAATAAAAGAGATAGTTCGGAAGGCAAGGGAACTTGGACTACTCAAACTCGGGATAGTCTTTCCCTACTCCTCTCCGAAGAAATGGCGGACGGGTTTACCAACTTTTCTCTACGCCTTAACCTTCCCCGGATTAGTTAGGTACTTCAGTTATTTGCGTGAGGAAGAACGTCACGGAAATAGGACATTAGAAGATATTGAAGACAAACTGAACCAAACTATAAAGAAATATAGAGAGATCCTTCACCATCCGTTATTCGATGAATTTGAGTACTTAAGAGATACATTGAAGTCCTTTCACGAAAACATCCTCAACGCCGCGGCAGAACTATACCAGCATCCTACGATGTTAGATCGTATGTTAATATTCGAAGAGGATAAGCATAAGGAAGCTTTCTGGGCCGAAAAGGAGGAAGAAGATAACATGCTCCTCGGACCCTATGATTCGGAAGAACAAGAATCAGGAAAAAGATTGAAAGAACTCGAGAAGAACTATAGCAAAGATATGTACGAGTTCACAGAGCATTTTATAACACGATATGTCACATACGGCTACCCAGAATACATCGAGACCTACAAAAAGTGGCCGATCCCCGATACACTACGAGAACACATACTGGACATGATCGAAAGAAAACAAATTCTTCTCCGATTACGGACCCTCGCCATTAGGACTGAGGAAAAATTTTGGCAAGATAGCAGAGACGATATCGTAAACCTACTTAAGAAAGAATCCATAGCGCGCGATGCGGCTTAGAGAAAAAGACTTAAAGACGCATGTGGCAACCATAGAAGACCGCGGGTCGCTAGACCAATAGTTGGGGTCGTCGTCTAGGGTATGAAAAGCGTCTAGAACCGACGCAAACATACGGATAGCTTGGTCTAGGATACCAGCCTGGGGAGATCTACCCAGATCGCTGGCGGTCGCGGGTTCGAATTGAGATCAAACCACGAAAATCCCGCCGACCCCACCTTCGAGATCGATAACCTTGTTTATTATGTCTGGTCGGTCATATCGGTTCAATTATACAAGTCGGGATGCTTGTAGAATTCTCCCGTAGCACTCTTCGGACATCTCTTGTTTGTAATCTCTCAAGGCTTCAATTAGAGACCTCGTGTCTATTTCTCTCATTATCTTTTTTACCCTTTTTGACACTTCGCTCCCGATGAACAAGTATTGACAAATCGAAGTCAAATTGGAAGGTTTCCTCTTGACGCTTGCAGTTTCGAAATCCACCAGTACAGGCTTCTGTTCGGCTGTGACGATTATGTGTTTAGGCGCCCTACTTAATTCTCCATGATCCAATCCGACTTTGTCGAGTTTAGAACAGATCTCGAGGATCCCGCGAACAGCACCTTCCAGCGATCTCTTCTTTCCCCTTCCTTTCAGACTTGCCACCCAATCCGGAAACAAGACACCTTCAACGTAATCCATAAGAAGAAAGTTCTTGCTCCAGCCGCGTAGCTTCGGTCCTGCGCCGACAGAATTCGCTATTCTCAACATTTCAGCTTCATGTTCCATGCTCGGTCTATCCGAATCCATCCTGCGTATCTTCAATGCGCATCTTCCCAGTGGGTTGTGTGCAACGACGACCACGCTGACGCACCCTTTTCCGAGAACCGGCAGGCTCTCTATCCTCTTGAGGCCGGTAAACTCAATAGCGCTTATCCCTAGCGTTTTCAGTTCAGCTATCCTATTCTCGACTTCAGTACTGTCAAGTCTTGGATAGCAGAGAACTCTGCCGTAGAGGGGGTTAGCGAAGCCTTCAGGGCTGATTAGAATGCTTGGAATCAATCCAGATGGGCCTTCCCTTCAAGAAGCCGTAAAGGAAACGAGCGAACTGCAGATTCGACCTGTATAGACCTGTTATCTCTTCATTGAGAAGGATTTGGAAACCGCGTTTAACGGCATCAGCCACCAGACCGGCTACGCCGATTGATCTTCCGCCAAAACTCAAACCCGATCGCAGTAACCCTTCAGCGCTGTTGTTCCTTCTCAACTTCTCAACGATCCATCTATCGCCCTCAACCCATGGCCCGGAAACAGTATCTTCCCTCTTCAAATGCTTCTCCAGAAAAATCTTGGAATCCTCACGTCTCGAGACAGGTGGGCCCAGATGTCTCTTGCTAGGGCTTAGAGTCGCATCTGTAAGTTCGAAAAGAATGACGTTGCAAGCTTCTTCATCGCTCCAAGAAGCCGATTTTATAACTTCGAAATCATTCTCCTGCAAGAGATTTCTCAACGATCTCTCAGTCTTATAGAGCTGACTCCAAAGAATGTCGACTACAGCATCCACTCTCCCTATTTGAATCAAGAGTAGAGCTGAACCTCGATCTGCCATAATCGATCTCAATCGTCTAACGCTAAATGGCTTCGCCACAGTCGGATAGAAGAATCTTAGACTGGGTCGCTGAATGAATGCCCGAGATGCAGCAACGAACTCCCACATCTTCCGGTCGGCTACCGCTGCAGCTACGTTTCTGCCAAGATCAATAGGATCTATAACCACGAGTGGGTTATCGAAAAGTCGCTCAATCTCTTCCCGCCTTCCTTCATAGTATCTCTCGACATCGATGGTTTCACCTCTTCGCCAGTTTGAAGCTTGCGCCACGGTATTCCTGAACGTTCCGTAGAAAAGCGAAAGCGTCTCACAAAGCATCCCACTGAAACCGCTGACTTTGATCTCCGCCCCATAGACGCCTATCCCCTTCATAAACTTCTTAAGGAGTCTCGTTTCATCTCTCAGACTCTCGTCAAGATGACTCTTCATATATTCAGTATGAAAAGGTGTTCTGTCAGTCGCGCTCTTCCATTTCCCTTTTTCCACGCGATAGCATGGAACAACGTTAACTCTAGTTTCGGCAATCCACGTTTCCACGTAAGGATGTTCCGCAAACCTTTCAATGATCCTGTATCCCTTGAGCGCTTTCCTTACAACCCGAAGGCAAGTTGTTTCCAACTCATCCCTACTGAGAGCTGGGGAAACCCTCATGAAGATGTCTATATCGGCTTCACCGCTGAGCCAAGTGTCCTTCGCCACTGACCCATCGATTCGAACTTCAGCGTCGAGACCGCTCTCACTCGCGGCGTCTGAAACTCTCAATCTCATTCTTTCAGCGAGTTCAAGAATCCTCTTTCTCTCAACACGGTTTGGCCTGATTCTGCGGAGGACTGTGCGGCAGATATCCTCCAATTTCTTCATGGGGTCACCTCGTAGAGCGTTGCATAGATCGGCCCTTTCGGCGTCAGTACACTCTTCTTCAGTTTCAATCTATCGACAATCATCGAACCACAAGCCTGATCCTTTAGTGCTTCCACAGCCTCAACGAGTTTCTGCCTGTTACGACCCGACCTGACTCTCGCTATCGTTAAATGGGGGCTGAAGCCCTTCCGGTCTGGAGCAAAGCCCAGCTTTCTCAAGTTCGGTTCTAGTTGATTAGAGATGTCACGTAGCTCGGCTTCTCCCTTCATTATTCCAACCCATACAACGTTTGGACGGTGATAGTCAGGAAAGCATCCAAGCCCTTGCAGCTCGAGATGGAATGCTTGAAACTTGATCTGGCGCATCGCTTGATACACATTCTCCACAAGACTTGCAGGTATTTCGCCAAGAAACCTTATTGTTACATGAATGTTTTGAGGCTCAACGATTTTCAGATCAGCATCTGTCTGGGCTAACGTTCTCTGAAGACTTACGATTTTTCCTAGAATGTCACCGTCTCCTAGCTCCACAGCTATGAAACTTCTTATCCGGTCCTCCGACACTTTCAGAACCAACCAACACAAATATCAGCTCTGTGATAAATTTAACATTTCACAGTTGGAGTGAAGTAGATTAATACTAGAAACCTAGATGACGGGGTAACGAAGCCACTTGAATCTCAAAAAGAAGGTGATAGTCATAGTCGGCATGCCTGGATCAGGGAAAGCCGTGGCATCGAGAGTAGCCCGGGACTTGGGATACCCTGTCCTGGTATGCGGAGATGTCATCAGAGAAGAGGCTAAGAAGAGGGGACTTCCACCCACTCCAGAAAACATTGGGGATCTGATGTTAAAGATACGAGAAGAAGAAGGCCGCGGTATAGTTGCGTCTAGACTGATTCCTCGAATTCAAGCTCAAAACTCGAATGTTGTAGTAGTGGAAGGAGCAAGAAATATCGAGGAGATAGATGAGTTCAGGAAATACTACGATGTCCGAACCTTAGCTATTCATGCTTCACCTTCGACCCGGTTCAGTCGCTTGAAGTCCAGAGGCAGAAGTGATGATCCTAGTAGTTGGAACGATTTCACGGTGAGAGATAAGAGAGAAACTGATGTCGGTATTGGTAGGCTCATCTCTACCGCTGATAAGATGATGATAAACGAGGGCAGCATTCGAGATTTCAAGGTCAATGTGAACAAGCTTCTCAGAGAGATGTGCTCGGAATGAATGATGTAGAGATTGAGGCTGAAGCTTTCATATATGCAACAGAAGACCCTGCGAAGGTTGAGAAAGCCATCAAGACTATTTTGCCAAGATGTTCGATGACTCTTAAGGATTGGTCTGAAGAAGTGAGAATACTGATAGCGAAAGAAAAAGGGAAAGAAGCGCTAGTTCCGCTACAGAGCCTGCTTAGACAAGATCGAATACGAGACGCAGCTCGATCAATTCTCATGTCAAGCATTTCAGGCAACATGATTACCTTCCACTTGAACAAGCAAGTCGCTTACGTGGGCCGCATCTCCTTTTCAATGCCAAACGGCGAATCCCCGCTTGGACCGATCACGGTCAGAATCAGATGTGAGAATCCTGTTAGTTTGATCGAATGGCTTGCTCCGAGAAGCCGAGCAGTGGGCTGAACATTGAAAATAGGCGTCTCCTCACTATTCTTGATTGGAAGGCCTTTCGAGGCTGTCATCGATTCGATCAAGAAGCTTAATGTCAGCATTTGGGAGTTGGTCGATGAAGACACCCATATGCTAGATAGGCGAAGAGTTCAACGTTTGAACGAACTGCGAAGATCTTTCAAAATCGATTTTACTGTTCATTGCCCATTTGCTGATTTGAACATTGCAACGTTCAACAAAGGCTTAAGAAGGTTTCTTCTGAAACGTCTACTCAAATCAATTGAGTACGCAAGTCTTCTGAAAGCTGAGTATTGGATATGTCATCCAGGAGCGCGTACCGCGCTTAGCTACGTTCACCAAGGAGGAGACTGGAGATCAAATCTAGAGATGATTGAGATTCTGTCAAGAAAGGGTCGCGATCTGGGAACCACGGTTATCGTGGAGAACATGCCCAACCCTTTTCACTTCCTTATGAAGACTCAAAGTGATTTCGAGAGATTCTACAGTGATTTTCGAGGGGAGGCGCCCGACATAGCTTTTGATATTGGGCATGCGCACACAGCGAATCAAGCGATCCGCTTTCTCGATAAATGTGGGCGTAGAATCGTCCATATACACGCTCACGACAATTACGGGCGTTCTGACGATCATAACGGAATCGGACATGAAACTGTGGATTGGCAGAGAGTAGCTTCTAAGCTTCTGAAATTGGACTACGACGGTTCAGTAATAGTTGAGTCGATTGAGAGAGTAGATGAAAGTCTCACCAAGATAAGGAAACTGTTATTTTGATGGTTTGACTTCGATTGTCATGAGATCCCTGGCTATCAGCGTCCTCCTATAGATCTTCCTGGCCGCGCGCAGTAGAACATTTGGGTCAGAGTACATAGCGCTTATGTGCGTCAAGATGAGCTGCTTCACATTTGCTTGTTTAGCTAGGTTTGCCGCCTCAGAGGCTGTGGAATGCCCATACTCTCTCGCCTTATCTTTCTTAGAGTCGTCGAAAGATCCGTCATGAATTAGTAGGTCCGCCTTCGCTGCAAGTCTCCTAACAGTTGAGCAGGGTCTGGTATCGACGGCGTAGACCAGCTTCGCTCCAGGCCTCGCAGAACCCACGACGTTACTCGACTTCACGATTCTACCTCCAATTTTCACATCTTGACCTAGCTGAAGCTTCTTCCATAAAGGACCCTTGGGAACGCCGAGCGCCTTCGCTTTGCCCGGGTAGAATCTTCCAGGTTTTGGCCTTTCAACTAAACCGTAACCCAAACATGGAATCACATGGCTTGCTCTAATAGCCTTGATTTCATAGCCGGGCTCGTTCAAGACCCTACCAGGACCTATTTCATGCACATGTAGCGGGAAGACAAGTTGAGATTGCACAGTTCTGTTAACCGACTCAATAAAATCCTTTATTCCCTGAGGCCCGTAGACATTGAGCTCTTTACTACGACCTAGTAGCGACATAGATTGGAGCATCCCCGGCAACCCCAACACATGATCTCCATGCATATGGGTAATGAAGACCATCATTTTCTTGTTGAATCCGATTCTACATAGAACCATCTGCTTTTGTGTGCCTTCGCCGCAGTCGAACATGAGTACCTCGTTCTCGCGTTTGACGACGACGCTTGGAAGACCCCGAGCTTTAGTCGGCGTTGTACCTCCAGACCCTAGAAATATTACTTGCAATCGAGATGACACCGGGTTCGTCTATCTCTTTCTGAAGACAGCTATCTCACGAGTCAGACTTCTATGCACATAAACGTAGTGCTTTTCAACCAACTCAAGGTCAGCGTCTTTCCCTATTTCGCTTACGCTTACTGTTTTGGGAGACGCTATAGAGAGAAACCCGTCTTTCAAGAGAAGGCTTCCTGCGGTATGAAGGAAACGCTCCAGAAGATCTGCAGTGGTCGAACCGAGCGTCGAAGCACTCTTCCCATACGGCGGGTCTGTAACTATACAGTTTACTGGACTGAATGGAAGATTTCTCGCGTCTGCTCTTGCCATTCCGATTGGAGAGATTCCGAAGAATTCTAGATTTCTCAAGCAGCCTTTCACCATCTCTGGTTTGATGTCGCATCCAACGACGCGACATCCCAAAAGCCCAGCTTCAATCAGTATCCCACCTATACCGGAGAACGGGTCCAGCAACAGTTGGCCAGGCTTTGGCCTGGCGAGGTTGACCATGCACCTGGCCAGTTTAGGAGGCATGGTTGCAGGATGGAAAACGGCTCTTCGTCTCGGTCTCCTAGCGGCGATGGACCCCCGCTGCCTAACATAAGTCATTATTCCGAAAACGAAGCGCCTGTCACTCAATACGCCCAAAAAAACTTTGTCAGGTTTCTTTAGGTTGACGACGGTATTTCCAGTCGCCCTTAAAATAGCTTCACCGATCTTTCTTTCTAGAACATCACGCCGTAGATCCCTAATGGTTCCCGCTGTTCTTTTGATTCTAACGGCGAAGCTTTGATCCTGCCCTACGGCTTCAGAAAAGTCCGTTTCTTTGGTCTCGTTCAGAATTTCTTTCAGATCGGCTTTACACTCGAAAAGTTCTATTCCGCAGGCCTCGCACATTGAACTTCTGGAATCGACTTTCTGCAGAGCCTCCATCGACGTTTCTAGATTAAGCAATTTGAATGATTGCTTTCTGACCTTGTAGCCAATTCCCTCTGCTTCAAGAATAGCTCTTATCTCTGACGAGGGCAGGGTTGGGTGCTCGCCTGAGACTACAAAGAAAAGATTTGCTTTCACAATAGTTTCCTCAAACTCTCCGCAAGAACTGGGGCAATCTTGACTTCTGACACCTCGCTTGCCACGGAATCTGTTCCCAATATCTTCTTTGCTCCAGCTGAGAGGATCTTAAGCCTGGCTTCGCCCAGCAACAACGGATGTGTACACGCCACGTAAACGTTGTTCGCGCCTTCTTCCTTAAGCATCTTAACCGCATTGATCACTGTTCCTCCCGTAGAGATTATGTCGTCAACTATTACGGCATCCCGATCTCTAACGCCTATCTCTCTAAGTTCTGTCGTTGGAACTCCCGATGCTTTATCACGATGCTTTATGAGGAAGGAGTAGTTGGCTCCTAGAACCTTCGCTAGAGACTCAGCTAGGTTGATTGCGCCTTCATCCGGGGCGATAACCAAGGGTTTCTTCATCTCTAAGGCTGCAAGATATTTTCCGATCAAAGGCATCGCTGTCAAGTTTATCGCTGGTATGTGGAAGAACTTCATTATGTCAGGCTTATGTACGTCGACTGTTAAGAATGCGTCTGCGCCTGAAGCTTCGATCAGCTTTGCAATCGTCTTCACACTTATTCCCTCGCCAGAGCGGAATCTCTTATCCTGTCGGGCGTAAGCAAAATATGGGACTACCGCTATCGCGCGTTCAACGCCAAGATCCTTGGCCGAATCTAGCATGAGGAAGAGCTCGATCAAGCTTCTGTTTTGACTGGGAAACAAGGACTGTACGATGATAGCTACTTCTCCTCTCAGGTCCCGCTCAAATCTAAGGTAGGATTCTCCGTCAGGGAATGTCTTAGACTCAACTTGAGCTACATCAGCTTCCAATTCCAGAGCGACATCTCGAGCCAAACCGGTGGAAGTAGGACCAGCCACTACTAGCGGCAATGCTAATCTACTTCGGGTTAACAGGTATAATATGCTTCAATTTAACATGTTCGAAAATCTACAGGACAGTTCGGACTCCAATAGAATTATCTCTCTGATTCTTCAATCTGATACTGCAAACTCGCGCTGGGTAGTTGAGGGACAAGATAATTGGAAGACAAAGAGGCTATGTTCTACAAGAAACTGTCTGAAACTCATGTGAGATGCGACCTTTGCGCTAGAGGCTGCGTCATCCCTGAAGGATCTGTTGGGTTTTGCAGAGTGAGAAGAAATCTAGGTGGAAAACTGATTTCTTTGGTTTACGGAAAGGCATGTTCCGCAATAGTTGATCCTATCGAGAAGAAACCGCTAGCGCACTTTCACCCCGGCTCCCTAGTTATGTCTATCGCTACCATTGGATGCGATTTCAGATGCAAATTCTGCGATAATTGGGCGATAAGCCAAGAGAAAGATATCACGGGGCGAAACCTTCCTCCTGAAGAGGTAGTGACGCTAGCTGAGGAGTATGACTGCCAAGGAATATCTTACACCTACACAGAACCGACAATATTCTTCGAGTACGCTTATGAGACTGCGAAACTTGCTCATCGGCACGGACTTTTCAACACATTTGTGACAAACGGCTACATGACTCCTGAAGCTGTGGAGACTATAGCGCCCTATTTGGATGCGGCGACTGTTGACTTCAAAGGAGGAGGGGATCCAAAATTCTATAGGGAAGTCTGCCTCGTTCCCTCAGTCGATCCGATCTATACGTGCCTTAGAAAAATGAGAGAGAAGGATATCCACATTGAGATCACCAACCTGATTGTTCCGAAGTACGGAGAATCTATGGATTCGATAAGGATGCTGGCGGCTTGGATAAGAGAAAATCTAGGGAAGGACGTCCCTCTACACCTCTTAAGATTTCACCCAGACTATCAGTTGACAGATGTCCCTTCAACACCGATCAAAACTCTCGAAGAGGCTTGCGAAGCCGCTAGGAAAGAGGGCCTCAACTACGTTTACGCCGGAAATGTTCCAGGTCATAGATGCGAGAATACATTCTGCCCAAAATGCGGCGAGCTGGTCGTAGAAAGAACCGGTTTCGATATCAGCAGATGGCGGCTAAAAGAGGGAAACACTTGCCCGAAGTGCGGTGAAAAGATAGCAATAAAAGGTGTGTACAAGCCTAGAGGCGGGCTCTATCACTACAGCGTGATCTAACTGCGAAAGCTTACAATCTATGCGAATATCGCCAAAAAAAGAGGGTTATTGTCTTCCCCCGCATTTCGGGCAGAAGACTGCTTCAGGAGCTATCTGTGCGCCACAGTGAACGCAGAATTTGGCAGCTGGAGCCCCGACTATCGGAGGTGGCGGAGGAGCATAAGCTGGTGGCGGTGGCGGAACACCCGCAGCTGGAACTGCTTCGCTGTAGATCAAAGCGGCGGATCTGCCGAAGAACACCAAGAAAACTGGCCCTATGACCAGCGATATCAACCAGCCGATCCAAGGAATACTACCGATAGCCCCGACGACCACGGCGATTATGAACATTATGATAAGCCAGAGGATGTACTTGCCCCATCCGATCTTGCCGATAATTCCCAAGATCTCGCCGATTGCGAACGCCTTTCCGAAGCTGTTATTCCTCACCATGTGAACTATCGCCATAGCCATAATTATTGCAATGCCGATCGCCAATATTATGCCGACGATGAACAGCCCTATACCCAATGTGCCGAAGGCTGGAAAAACCATTCCCATTCCGAACGCACCGAAGATGAATGCACCGAATCCTAGCGCTATCAAAATCATTGGAACCAGCATGTATACGATGCCTACGATCGCCACCTTCAAACCTTGAATGAACATGTCACCGTAGTCCCTCAGCGGCGGGGGTTCAGCAGAGACAGGAGTGTCCCTGACAACCCGTGTCATATAGCCCATCACGATCAGGTTTACTATCGGTATTATGTCCAAGACAATTAGTATGGCAAGTCTGCCCAGATCACTGAAAAGCTTTTTTGCATACTCGAAAGCGTTTCCGACGATTTGGCTAAGATCCAAACATTTTCAACTCCAGATTCTCGCTTGTTCAAGATATTGTATGCTTGCATATATATAACCGATTGAATCCGTCTTGCTATGAAATACGCGCTATCAAGGCCGCTAGGCAAAGCATGCTTTGATTTCTGGCTTGAACAAGTACCATAACGTGATGATGCTGATAATAGTACCTATCGGGATGCTGATTAACCCTACAATCGCAAGTGCGATTGCTAGAGCCCTGGCCCACTTTTTCAGATTCCAAAGCCCCCAGCCGATCACTAAATCTACAATTCCGATGGCGATGAGAACCGCACCCAAAACCCAGAAGAACGCTAGGAACGCCGGTGGCAGAAAATAGAGCAGCCCTCCAATGTACGCCAAGCCTCCGAGAATCGCTACAATAGCGCTAAGCCAATACAAGACAGCTAGGATTGTGACAGCTGACGGCCGGATAATGATACGGGGGACCTGAAGCGGAGATGGATGTGTTATCAGAGGCTTAAGCTGCGTTCCACAGTTCCAGCAGTATGTGGCGGTCGGTTCCACCTCTTTTCCGCATCTGTAGCAATATGGCATTTTACTCACTCAGACAATGCGAATTCCGACCTTTACTTGTGTAACCGCATGTCTCTGAAAGCTCATAGAGTTTGCTGTTGTCCGCATTTGGGACATTGGGTTGAGTCTGGGGAGAGCTCTGCTCCACAGTGCATGCAGTATCTAGCAGCTGCTTTTTCAGGCGGTTGGGTAGGAGGCGTGGGAGCAGGGGGAGCTTGATAGAGTGCAGGAGGAGCTTTCGGCTTTCTTCTCAGAACTACGACTAGTACGATTATCAGGATGACAATGATCGCAACTATCGCGCCGATTAGAGTGTAGAACTGAGTGTAATCCTTTGTCCAGAGAGCGGTAACAGTCTTCGGTGAGTTCATGAGAATCGTCGCTTCAGACGTCGTCGCTGACGAGTCTCCTGTCCAACTCTTGAAGACATACTTTACACCTAGGCTTCCCATGATCCCGTTTTCGGGGACGCTTGACGTTACTGAGAATCCAGCGGTGCTTCCAGCGTCGTACCAGCCTGACCCACTAGTCGTCCCATATTGCGAGTTGACCGTCAACTTGTACTGCATCTTGTACTCTGCTGTAACTTTATGTGGAGAATCCATGACTATCGTTATTGGGTTTCCTAACTTCGGTTCTCCGTCAACTAGCCAAGTCTTGAAGACGTATTGTGTGTCACTTCCACTCGGGATCACGGCGGTCGCTGTACCTGTAGTTACGCTGGTCCCTTCATCATACCAGCCCTCGCCGCTCAATTTTGCCAATTCGCTTGGATTGACAGCGACGGTCAAGTAGTGCTGCGCGATATAGTTGAAAGTGTAGGAACCCTCGGATGAGAAAGACCAAGTGTTTGAAGAACAGTAATATCTTGTACCTTCGCTTTCAGCGACGTACTCGTCTACAGAGATCGTATGGGATGAGCCTATAGCGAACTTAAACGTTTGAGATTCTCCTCCTTTCAGAGCTCCGCTAGGCGTTCCGTCAACCTTGACATTAGTAGAAATCGTCGAGGGAAAACCGGAAATATGAATCGTAAAGACGTACGTTTTCGGAAGAGCTGGGGAAACATAGAAAGTCATGGCAGCTTGATTGTTGTTCTCGTTCGATTCAGCCACAACGTTGGTCGAATCGACGATCCACACCACTTGATGATAACCTTCAGACATCGTAAAACGCTGTGTGTAAAGCTGTTCAGTCTCCCCCGCAGCGAAGGAGTAGGTCCCTGCAGTCATTTCAGCGTAGTCTAGATAGATAGTAATGTAGAAGTTGTTCGCTGCAGCATCGCCTTGATTTCGTATGACTGCATACAAGACGATTGATTGATCAGCTCTAGGAGAAGGTGGCGACACTCCGATTCCGACCACGGTTAAATCCGGAGCTGCCGCATGAACACTTGACATAGAGAATACGGACCCATAGCCTAGTAGAACAAGCACACAAAGACATATCCTAAGGTGACTTGAGTGCAGTCGCCCAGAATGCATATTGGGCTCAACTCAAGATATGTTTGCTTGCATTTTATATTTAAAATATCGGACATTAAAAGGCGTTTGTGGAGTATGTTTATCAGAAAGGAGTTCTTCAACCCAGAATAGAGATCATATGTGGGCTTTGATGCGACCGGATGCAGCCTCGATACTCAAAGACGAGAAATGTAAGCGAAGCCTATCAAGGTACTTCGACGTATTCCACGACAAGAGAAATGCGAAATTCTTGATCGCTAAGAAACTCGAAGTGGATTTTCGGGAGGACGACTCTGTCGATCGGCTATGGAAAAAACACGAAGACGGTCTAGATGAATACTTCAATCTAGAAAAGAAAGTGGACGATGATGCAGTTGATTTAAGTGAGGTAGAATACCCTAAGAAATCGTTTTTAGACCTGAAGGTAGCGATTGCGAAGCGACTCCTCCAGAGATGCGAACTTTGCGAACGCTACGACAAGCCAAACAGGCTAGCCGGCCAACTAGGATTCTGCAAATGCGGACAACAACCTAGCGTTTCCACATACTTCGAGCATATGGGCGAAGAGCCCGAGCTCGTGCCATCTGGCACTATTTTCACATGCGGCTGCACTTTGCGATGCTTGCACTGCCAAAACTGGACAATATCCCAATGGTTCGAGACAGGCGAGATCTACACGCCAAAGGAATTAGCGAAAGTCGTCGTCGAATTGAGAAGAAGCGGATGCCGCAATGCAAACCTTGTCGGAGGAGAACCGACTCCTTGGCTTCCGCAGTGGCTTGAAACATTCAATTATGTCACCACGAACATCCCAGTCGTCTGGAACAGTAATACTTACTACAGTCGTTTTTCTGCTGAACTGCTCGCAGGGTTCGCTGACGTCTACCTTCTCGACTTCAAATATGGTCCGGGCAGCTGTGCTGAGAGAATCTCCAATGCGCCGAAATATTGGGATGCTTGCACGAGAAATCATCTATTGGCGAAAAAGTATGGCGAGTTGATCATAAGGGTCCTAGTACTGCCTGAACATCTAGAATGCTGTACCAAACCCATTTTACATTGGATAGCGGACAACCTGGGAATATCCGTTAGAGTCAATATTATGTTTCAGTACAGGCCTGAGTGGAGAGCTTGTGAAGTCCCTGAGCTGAGACGTAGACTGACGCGCGAAGAGAGGGACAGGGCGATTGAACTGGCAGATGAAGCGGGATTAAACAACTTCATAACGTAGTCAACGATTAGTTTTTATTTGTGCGGCCAAACAAGAATCTCGGGTCGTCTGTGATCTGTCAGAGTTAAGAGTGAAATGTGATCTTAAAGGTATTTAGCTGAGACGGCCCAACTCAGATCAATTTTACCGGCGAAGCTACCGAGAGGTTTCCCGTGTATATCTAACTACTTCTCTGTCGCCGCCGAAATTCCTTAGGAGCCCGAAATAATCCTTGCTTGAGTGAAGCAGCTCATCCACCGGGCTTCCTGACAAATCCGCTTTCTGTTTCTGCTCTGAAATCATTATCCGTTTCTCATTTAGGAATCGCACTGCATTATCCACGTGCCCGCGGAGAGAAGCCATCGACTGGATCTCAGAAGGGCGCATGCTCCACAGTCCCATCAAGGTGTCAACAAGATCAGTATGCCAAGCTCGCCCTCCGAGAATCGTAAGAGCTCTCAATATGTCACAGCAAGCTCTGGAAAACTCGTCTTCGCGCTCTTTAGACAAAAGCTCTTTGATCGTCTCATCTATTGTACTCAATCCACATGTCGACCGCATGAATCTAAGAGAATAGAGCTCTTATGTGTTTCTAGTTCAAGAAAAATCCAAAGCTAGAAGGTAGTGGATAAACGCCCAGAAATTGAGCATGTCTCGTGGACAGTTCGGTGCTGAGAACTCGTTACATTAGGAGCAATTCTTTGACAAAGGTTTATATTTTCACCTAATCCATTTACTCAACTATTGAAAAAGAGGAAAGAAGACAATGTCGGCTAAGAAAACTTATACAAAGCTTGCAGCTGTCCTGATTGCTGTCATTATTGTAGTGGCCGCATACTACTCCTACACGCAGTACGTTACGCCACCCACTCCAACGCCGACACCTACACCGACACCAACACCTACTCCAACGCCTACGCCGACTCCAACACCGGAAAAACCATTGATCATCGGAACCATTGAGAAAATCAAGATTCTGGACCCTGCAGACGCTTACGACTACTTCGGCATCAATGTAATTCAGAACATTAACGAAGGCTTGTTGAGGTTCAAACCGGGAACCACTGATATCGAGGCCGCTCTTGCGACTAAGTGGGAGGTTAGCTCTGACGGCTTGGTTTACACTTTCCACCTAAGGAAGGGTGTGAAATTTCACGACGGGAGCGACTTCAACGCATACGTTATGAGGGACTCACTGGACAGGGTTATCAAGTTGGAGGGTGAACCCTCTTGGATACTCACGACGATCGTGGACAGCACAGAAGCTGTGGATGACTATACATTGAAGATAACGTTGCAGTATCCACTAACACCATTTCTCTCTATGATGGCCTTCAGCGTATCATATCCGGTGAGTCCTAAAACGCCGATAGACGCCCTCGTCAGCGCCCCGAACTGGGTTGTAGGTGCAGGTCCTTACAAGATTACGAAGTGGACACCAGATCAGGAACTAATTCTAGAAAGATTCGACGGATACTGGGGAGAGAAGGCGAAGACGAAGACTATAGTCATCAGGTTCTATGCTTCATCTGATGCATTAAGATTGGCGATCGAGAAAGGCGAAATCGATGTCGCCTTCAGACACATCAGACCGAAAGACCTCACCGACCTCGCAAAGAAGCCTGATCTAAAGGTTTTGGAGGGAACGGGCGCCGCGATCAGATACATCGTCTTCAATGTTCAGATAAAGCCTTTCTCGGACAAGAGAGTCCGACAGGCTATCGCTTACGCCGTGGATCGATCAGCGATTGCAAGTCAAGTTTTCGAGAACCAAGTTTCACCGCTTTACAGTCTTGTGCCGGCCGGAATGTGGAGTCATACCGACTCCTTCAAGGACAAGTATGGCGAACGAAATTTAGACAAAGCCAAGGAACTCTTGAAGCAAGCGGGCTATTCCTCATCCAAGCCACTAGAGATAGAACTATGGTATACGCCTACACACTACGGCGACACTGAAGCTGACGTAGCCCTAATCGTAAAGAAGAGCCTCGAAGAGACAGGAGTGATAAAGGTTAAGCTCAGCTCAGCCGAGTGGTCAACCTATGTCAGCTACTTCTACGAGAAGCACTCTATGGGAATGTTCTTGTTAGGTTGGTACCCAGACTACGTTGACCCAGACGACTATACATGGGTCTTCCTCGGTTCAGAACCGGGGCTTAGCGATTCTTTCGGATGTATGTATGCCAATCCGCAGATGGACGACCTTCTCAAGACAGCAAGGGCAAGCGCAGACGTTGGAGAACGGACTAAGCTTTACGAAGAGGCACAGAGTCTGTTGGCTGAAGATGCACCCTACATTCCGTTGTGGCAGGCAAAGCAATACGTAGTCATAAAACCAAACGTTGAAGGGGTAATTCTAGACGCAACAATGATCTTCCGCTGGTACACCTTGTATACGTCGTAGCCAAAGTACCCAAAACTTAACTCTTTTCTTTACCTATTTCCAAAGAGGGAAGCGATTGCCATCTCTGCGCACTTACATCATAGCTCGCTTGCTGATGGTCTTACCGATGATTCTCATTCTCCTTTCGTTCGTTTTCCTAGTTTTGCACGTTCTTCCTGGCGACCCGGTTAGCGCAATGCTCGGGCCGAAGGCCCCCGAAGAGCAGAAAGAGTTGATGAGACACCAACTGGCCTTGGATAAACATCCTCTTTTGCAGTATGTCGACTACATTACCATGTTGTCAAGAGGCGATTTCGGGACCTCAATTCTTATGAGAAGAGCTGTTCTGGCAGAATTGCTTGAGCGTTTTCCCGCGACTCTAGAACTCACTATCGCATCCATGATCATCGCAATTCTTATCGGCGTTCTCGCGGGCGCTCACTCCGCGTACAAGCAAGGATCTGCCTTCGATCACGGATACAGATTTTACGCGATTGTTCTTTGGTCGATGCCGATCTTCTGGTTGGGCATGCTCTTTCAGCTATTCTTCGGAGTTTACCTCGGTTGGCTCCCGATGTTTCATAGAGATTCACCGCTCATGGCGCCTCAGACAATCACAGGTCTACACGTGCTAGACAGTATTCTAAGCGGCAATCTTCCAGCACTAAGCGATTCTGTAGCTCATCTCGTTTTGCCTTCGGTTACACTGGGCACTGTACTCTCAGGGATATTTGTTAGACTCACGAGAGCGAACATGGTCGATACACTACGACAAGATTATATCGCTGCTGCGAGAGCAAGGGGTCTGCCCGAGAAAGTGGTGGTTCTCAGGCATGCGTTGAAGAACTCTTTCATTCCGGTTCTAACAATGATGGGCCTTCAATTTGCTCTAATGCTCGGCGGCGCAGCCCTGACTGAACGTACATTCTCTTGGCCCGGCGTCGCCACCTATTTGATTGAGAGAATATACTACCGCGATTTTCCAGCGATTCAAGGTGCGATCGTATTCTATGCTATTCTAGTGGTCATGGTTAGCACCATTGTGGACATAGTTTACGCGTACATCGACCCAAGAATAAGATACTGAGGTGTTCAATTCCATGAGCAAATCTCAAAGCGCTCTGAAGACGGGGTTTCTGCGTCTAGTGCTCGAGAAGCTGCCGACCAGATCGACAAGATTTCTCGTCATCACAGGAACGGCTATCGTCGTTCTTTTCATTTTTCTTACGTTAGCTCCATTTGTGTCTCCTCACGATCCTACAGAAACCGTTGGACCGCCCTATCTTCCGCCTGGGCCGCGGTTCTTAATGGGAACCGATAATCACGGTCGCGACGTACTTAGCAGAATGATATGGGGAACTAGAATAGCATTGAGCATAGCGCTTTTCTCCACTGTTCTTTCTGCTCTGATCGGCATCCCAGTCGGGCTCTTCTCAGGATATTTCGGGGGAAAGACTGATAGAATCCTATCGCTTGCCATGGACAGCATCTACGCATTCCCGGGAATCATATTGGCCATAGCTGTCACCACGATGTTAGGACGAGGAATAATGAATGTTGCGCTGGCCATCGCTGTTGTGTATGTTCCAACATACTTTCGAGTTGTAAGAAGCGATGTTCTGTCGACGAAGGAGAAGCTGTATGTCGAGGCAGCTAGGGCGCTTGGAGCGAGCAGTTACACTATATTGTCTAGATATATCCTCTTCAACGTCCTTCCTTCTGCCTCGGTTATCTTCTCGCTAAACATTGCTGACGCAATTCTCACCGAGGCGGGTCTCAGCTACCTAGCTATGGGACCCGTAGAACCGCCGACACCGGATTGGGGGTACGATCTCTGGACAGGTCAAAAGTTCCTTCTAGCTGGATCATGGTGGTTGATAACGTTTCCAGGTTTAATGGTGGTGCTGGTGGCGCTAGGGTTCAGTATGCTTGGCGATGGACTCGATGAGATTCTCAATCCTAAATTAAGGGAGAGGTGATTGAGTTGACAACGCACATTCTAGAGGTTAATAATCTTCAAGTTCACTACTTAGCAAGAAATCGCACGGTCAAGGCGGTGGATCGAGTAAGTTTTACTCTCGGCAAAAGTGAAACTCTAGGTCTTGTGGGAGAATCCGGCTGCGGAAAATCGACCTTGGGTTTCTCGATTTTACGTTTGGTTCCTCCTCCCGGAAAGATAGTATCCGGAGAAATCGTATTTGACGGAGAAGATTTGCTGCAGAAGACTGAGGCCGACATGAGAAAGATCAGAGGTAAACGACTATCTATGATATTTCAGGATCCTATGACATCATTAAATCCTCTAATGAGGATCGGAGATCACATCGTAGAGACGATAAGGGTGCACGAAGATGTTAGCAAAGAGGACGCTTGGAAAAGAGCGGAGAAACTTCTTGACAAGCTCGGCATCCCAAGAGATAGGTTGAAGGATTATCCTCACCAATTCAGTGGAGGAATGAGACAGCGGATAATGATAGGACTTGGATTGATTCTTAACCCCTCTCTCATGGTTGCTGATGAGCCGACCACATCTCTAGACGTAATAGTTGAAGCGCAAATCTTGGAGCTACTGAAGGAGTTGAAAAGAGATTACAATTTAACTCTTATCCTAATAACCCACAACATGGGCGTTGTAGCTGAACTTTCTGAAAAGATTGCGGTCATGTACGCAGGAGAAATCATTGAACTAGCAGACACAGCATCGCTTTACGAAAGACCATTTCATCCATACACAATGAAGCTACTAAGATCCATACCAAACATACGGCTCACGGAGCAACATGTAGAATCGATACCAGGATCACCGCCAGACCTAGCGAATCCTCCGACCGGTTGCAGATTCAACCCAAGATGCCCATACGCCATCAAGAGATGCCGGGACCAAGAGCCACTGCTCACCAAAGTCGACAAGAACCGATATGTTGCTTGTATTCGCTATGAAGATCTCATCAATGCGTAGTGAGGCAGTTGACAGCCAAGCTAGTAGAAGTTCATAAGCTCAGGAAGTATTTTCCTGTTCAAACAACGTTTCTGGAAACTTTGCTAACTAGGAAAGTTCAGTTCGTCAAAGCCGTCGACGGCATCAGTTTTGACATAGAGAAAGGCGAGGTTTTCGGTTTAGCTGGAGAAAGCGGAAGCGGTAAGACCACTACAGGGAGACTTCTCCTTCGCCTCGTCGAACCAACTGATGGTAGAATCGTTTTTGATGGTGTTGATTTTCTATCATTGAAGGGCGAGGAGTTACGGCAGTTTCGTCGCAGAATGCAAGTCATATTCCAGGACCCATACGCATCACTTAATCCAAGGATGAAGATTGGAGAAGCTATAGGCGATCCACTGAACACATTCGGAACCGCTAGAAGAGAGGAGAGGAAACGGCTAGTGATTGAAACAATGGAGAAGGTCGGCTTAGAGCCTTCAAATGTACTCTATGACAAGTATCCTCATCAATTGAGCGGCGGTCAAAGACAAAGAGTTGTCATTGCAAGAGCCTTGGTCTTAAGACCCGACTTCATCGTCGCTGACGAGCCGATAGCGATGATAGATGTCTCCATGAGAGCGCTTATACTAGATCTAATGATGAGTCTGAAGAAGGAATTCGATCTTACGTACCTTTTCATAACGCATGATCTCGCAACGGCCAAATACATCTGCAATAGAATAGCCGTAATGTACCTAGGTAAGATCGTAGAACTAGGTCCTCTCACCAAAGTCTTCACAACTCCAAAACACCCATATACTGTTGCGCTCCTATCCGCAGTTCCGATTCCAGACCCCAAAGCTGAAAGAAAGAGGATTATCCCGAAGGGTGAGATACCAAATCCGATAAGCCCTCCCTCGGGTTGCAGATTTCATCCGAGATGCCCATACGCCGCGGCGATCTGCGGCCAAGAGGAACTTGAACTTCAAGAGATAGACAAAGGCCACTATGTTGCGTGCCACCTGATGCCGTAGATCTTTCACTTCGCCTCGACATCGAACATTCTGCAAAGCAGATCGTACAGTTCCGTTCCACCTTCAACTTTTGTGAAGAGCTCTCTTTCTGCTCTCAATATTCTACTCACTACCTCATTCGTACTTCGTCTTCTGATCTCTTTCCACACAATATTGTAGTTCCTCAATTCTATCCAGGCTCTAAAAGTCAAAACTAGGAACATCGCAATCGTCACCAATAGATTTAGTAAATACAGATCTTGGAGAGACGGAGTCAACTTTATCACCTCAAGCATCAGTAGGTCCAATCCAAGGACCAGTATGTAGACATAGCGTCTCAGATATTTTGAGTTTATGCGACTGGCAGCGGTTATCGAGGCTCAAAAGAAAGAGATAGCAGAAGCTTCTGAGAAAGCAGTTGTTTCACGAGCAGTTGTAGACATAAACCATAGCTACGGAAGAGCTCAGCAAATGAAGACAAGTTCGAGACTTCAGGCATTGTCAGAAGAGGATTGAGTTATCAACGTTTAGACTCGGTCACGATCATCGTTAAAGTGGATCTAACCTTGTCAAGCCGTCTTATGCGCCAGTCGATTATTTCTTTCAGTTTCTCCATTGAGTCAGCTTCGATCTTTGCAACGATGTCGTAGATCCCGAAAACGGCATAGGACTCCTTGATGTCGGTGAGGTTCCTCAGTCGCTCTAATACTTCTTTCTCAGCACCGACTTCCGTATTGATCATCACGAAAGCGGAAGGCATGCGATCGCCTTGAATACTTATTCGGACATGGCAAATTAAAGGATTCTGTGTTTGCTCTGTTAAATGGGGCTGAACTGTCATTGTGGGCTGGCTCTTTATGGCGCTTGAGCATGTTGATGCGGGCGCCGGTTGGCTTGCGATTTGTGATTCTGGTAGTCGTGAGGGTGAAGGCACTCCAACTAACTAACTCTCATCTTGAGAAAGCGTCCATACCCAACGACGTTTCGTAAGAATTAAGCTTCGATCAGCTGCGTCACCGAGGCTTCTCCATACTGGTAACGTAGTTTATGTCCGACAGACCATTTTGACCAGAACCGTTGATAGGCATACGGGCGACTCGAAAATTCCTGGACAACGGTTGGATGAGCTACCGCAAATCCGGGCAGAAAGGCTCCTCATGAGAAGCGCGCATAGACCATAATAGACCAGAATGAAAGCAAACGCCACACAACCCTACTTAAACCCATAGAAACAACGCAAAAGCATTGTTTTTCTCCGTGAGAGAAAGTGGATCTCAATTCTTGCTTTGCCTATCCCTTTGCTTGCGCTTCTGGCGCAGCAGGGATTCGCCTGTAGAAGTCGTCCGCGAGTTTTTTACCAGTCTTCTTCTCCCACTCCTCTACTGGGACCCCGTATTCTCTTTGGATCTTATCTCTATACCATTCCGGGATTACATTGAACGCGCAAAAGGGGATTATTCTACCGTCAGGCGTAGCATAGTGGATGCCGCACCTCTTGACCCTCTCGATATCATAGTTGTACAAGTCTTGAAAATGCATCATCCCTATGAAGAGAGACTTGTGATGGAAAATGCCTAGAGCTCGATAATCATGTTTCAAAAGAGCATTTGAGAGTATCTTTGAGAGGCTAATCCATTTTGGCTGCTTCGCTTTATCGATGAAGCTTCCAAGCTTGTAAAGAAGTTTCGCTCCGACTACGTACCTGCTCTTGCCTGACTTCAGCTCCTGAGCTTTTTCTTCAAGGTACTCTAGAACTCCTTCCACATCTACGAAACGAGTTATCGGTATCAATTTACCTCCATCCTTGAAGACGTACGTAGCCATACCACATGCGAAGTGCGCAGAAAGCTCGTATTCAACCTCGCCCGTCAGAGCCTCAACGAAGTGACTGAAAGGAATAATAGAGGGAACCGGATAGAAATCCTCCTTCGCTATCTCACCTCCGGTCTGTTCTTCAATCTTTTGAATAGTCTCAGGGATCGTAATCCTGAATCTTTCTCTCTCAGATTGAGGCATCCTTCCGACAAGTGATACAGGCTGATAGTTTATCCCTCTTATAACATCGATGTTCTTTGAAGCAAACTTTACGATCTCCCCAACCTCATGATCATTGATCGTCTTTATCACCGTTGGAACCAGAACTATGCCGACGCCTGCACGTCTACAATTCTCCAAGATTGCAGGGATTTCTTGGTGGTTCTTCGGGTTGGTCTTCTGGGTCACGCCATCGAAACTCAAGTAGATCGTGTTCACGCCTGCTTCTCTCACTTGCCTGACGAGATCCGGGCTGTTAGCAAGTCTTATCCCGTCAGTATTAAGCTGAACGTGGTCGATCTCCTCCTTCTTGGCTATATTGATTATCTCCACAATATCGTCTCTTAAGCAAGGTTCACCCCCGGTCAACTGTATTGCGTTGCAGGGCACCGGCCTCTCAGCTCTGATCGTTCTGAACATCTCTCTCAATTGTTTCAAGCTTGGCTCGTAAACGTAGCCTACCTTCTCAGCGAAAAAGAAGCAGTACCAGCAGTTCAAGTCGCATCGATTTGTGACCACTATATTCGTCAATGCGGAATGGGACATATGTATCCTACATAACCCGCAATCTTTCGGGCACACAGGGTTATCCTTGAGAATGTACGGGTTTTCGATCCCTTTCCCGTCGTATGCGAATTCTCTAGCTTTCTCGTACATCTTAAAGGAGCCCCAATACAGCTCCTCAATCGAGCCGTGATCTGGACAGACCCTTTTGATCCAAACCTTACCGTCTCTCTCGAAGATTTCTGCGGGAAGTATCTTGAGGCATTCTGGGCAGAGGCTCTCAGTCTTATGCAAGAATCCGGCCAACCGCTTTTACACCACTAACGGTAGTAGGTATTGTTTAAGTTCAAGAATCCTCATATAAGAATATTTTCGCACCAATCATCTGGTGAAAAGTGGTAGAAGCAAGATGACTGTAAGCGAGAAAACGAAGAAAGCCATGCGTGAACTTGGATTGACGAACTATGAGGCTCAAGCCTACACTTCTCTACTGGAACTAGGACCAATGCCTGCGGGTCGGATAAGCCAAAGCGCCCACGTTCCCTACTCGAAAATCTACGAGGTCCTCGGAAGTCTCGAAAGCAAAGGTTGGATCGAAACAGAACATGGGAGACCATCAAAATACTATCCAAAGCCCCCCTCCGGCGCTCTCGACACCATAAAATTGCAACTTGAAGACAACTTCACCAAGAATAGAACGCAGATACTAAGCGAGCTACAGCCAATCTATGAAAAGAAAGAGGTACACGAGAAGCCCGACATCTGGATCGTGCGAGGTCAATACAATGTTCTCTCGAAGATACAAGAGATGCTTGAAAGATCCAAAAAGGAAATCCTCATCGCTGTACCTGAAATCCCTACACAGGTCACGAAGATGCTATTCGTGACGTTAACCCATCTAAAGGAAAGAGGCGTCAAGATTTTCTTGATGACGACGCGAGACGCGAACAAAGATGCTTTGAGAGAGTTCTCGGAAATCGGCGAAACTAGAGTTAGAGATCAGATGTTCGGCGGCGGAATAGTCTCAGATTCCAAAGAAGTCGTACTGGTTCTTGCTGGACAGATGGAGGAAGCGGCTGCATTAGCGATATGGGCAGACCACACTGGACTGGCAAAATTCGCAAAAAACTACTTTGAATATCTATGGGCAGAGGCAGAATCATACAAATGAAACCAACACTGACAGAACGAGAGGTTTCGGAGAACTTACATAT